>CAISIV010000018.1 GCA_903885555.1 uncultured Hyphomicrobiales bacterium | reverse complement strand
CTTCGTGGTGACTATGCTCGTGAGAACAAACTCAACTCTCTCACGAGGCTGCGGGGTCGTCGTGGCCCCGGCGTTCCGCGCGCCCTCGTTCTTGGAGGGCGATGGAAGGCTCGTCCGCCGAAGCCCAAAGGGCGAAGGCGGAAAGGCGAATTTGGAATACGGCCTGCCCGGGGCCGGTAAAGAATACGGGCGATGACGCATGTCTTGATGACGCATGTCTTGACGATGCTTGTCTGCAGGAATCGGGTGGCTGGAACCGCGCGGTGCGCCCACACAGCGGCAACCTCCTCACATGCGGGACATCAACAATGGCCAAGGCCTATTACAGCACCGTGCTCGATCATGCCGCCGGCAAAGTCTGGTCGGTGATCCGGCCGTTCGATCATTACGCCTGGGCCGGCGTTGTTTCCGAGACCACGATCGAAGACGGCCGCAAAGGCGATCAGGTCGGCAGCGTCCGCCGCGTCATCGTCGGCGACAAAACGCTCCGGCAAATCCTGCTGGCGCATTCCGACATCGATCGTTCCTACAGTTACGCTTTCGCCAGCGAGCCGCCGTTTCCGGTGCGAAATTACGCGGCGACGATCCGCATCACGCCGGTAGTCGATAGCGGCAAGGCTTTCGTCGAGTGGTGGGCGACCTTCGATTGCGCCACGCCGGACTACGAGCGGATGATCGATCAGTTCGAGAACAAGGGATTTGCGGTGTGGCTCGCCGCGCTCCGGAAGTTCATGGCGCCGTCTTAATCCCTCCCCTGAACGGGGAGGGTCGGCGCGTAGCGCCGGGGTGGGGTATTGCCACGAGTGAGTACGCCCCCACCCGGCTCACTGCGTTCGCCACCCTCCCCCTGCGGGGGAGGGATGAGACTAGTTCGCCTGAACCCCGGCGGCCTTGATGACGCCGCCCCAGACTTCGGTCTCGTGCTTGATGAAAGCGGCGGCTTCTTCCGGCGTACTTCTCGAAGCACGCAAATTGAGCTTGGTGAAATGCTCGGCCGCTTCGGGGCTGTTGAGCACCTCGACGATCGCCTTGTTGAGCTTTTGCACGATCGCGTCCGGCGTCTTCGGCGGCGCCGCGATGGCGTTCCAGGTGCTGGACTCAAAGCCTTTCACACCGGACTCATCGAGCGTCGGAATATTCGGCAGGCTCGCAATGCGCTTGGTGGTCGCCACCGCGAGAATACGGGCAAAGCCGGATTCGTGCAGTTTGATCGCCGAGGCCAGTTCCATGAAAATGATGTCGACGTGGCTGGCGATGATGTCGTTGAGCGCCGGCGACGTGCCTTTGTACGGCACATGCACCAGCTTGGAGCCGGTCATGGTCTCGAACAAGGCGCCACTCAGATGCGAGGTGGTGCCGATACCCTGCGAGGCGTAGTTGACCGCGCCGGGACTGTTCTTGACGTATTGGATGAATTCCTGCGGCGTCTGTGCGGGGAAATCCTTCCGCACCAGCAGGACATTGTCGACCGTGGTCATGATCGTGACCGGTACGAGCTGCGTCGGATCGAAGTTCAATTTCTTGTATAGCAGCGGATTGATGGTGAGCGGCGCCGGCTGCGCCGCCAGCAACGTGTAGCCGTCGGGTTCTGCGTTGAACACGACCTCGGTGCCGAGATTGCCGGCAACGCCGCCGCGGTTTTCCACGATCACCGGCTGGCCGAGTTTGCGCTGCAGGCCTTCTGCGACAATGCGCGCCACGGTGTCGACGCCGCCGCCGGGCGGCACGCAGACGACCAGCCGAATTGGCCGATTGGGGTAGTCCGCCGCGCCTTGCGCAAACGCGCCCGAAGCCAACAAAAGCGCCGAAATCAGAGCAAGAATCTGAGCAAGAACGATACGCACGAAGCCCTCCCTGCGCCGCTCTTGGTGGCGGCGCTTATGGCAGGGTCATATTAAACACGCGCATCGCATTACCGCCAAGGATATTGCGCTTGGCCTGTTCATCGAGGAACGGCAGGTCGTAGATCGTCGAGGGCAGGTCGAAGTCCCAGTGCGGATAATCCGATGAATAAAGCAGCTGAGTATCGGCTTTGAGCATGCGAAAGGTCTGCTCCAGCATCGCCATGTCGGTCATTTCCATCGGCTGCGACGAGTAGAACATGTCGCGCATGTAGTCGCTCGGCATCTTTTTGAGCGCGGGGGCTTCCGACGAGCGCATCATGTATTCGTTGTCGAAGCGCTGCATCATGAAGGGAACCCAGGCGAGCCCGCTTTCGACCCACAGCACTTTCAGCTTGGGGAACCGCTCCGGAATGCCGTTCATCACCCAGTTGGCGAGATGAACCATGTTGTAGAACACGAAGCCGAGCGCGTGCACCGAGATGAACTGGTTCATCAGGCCGACGGTGCGGTCTTCCCAGTTGTAGCCGGCGTGGAACGCCAGCGGCAGGTTCATCTCTTCCATCAGCGCGTAGGTCTTCATGTAGGAATTGTGATGCACTGGCCGGTAGCGCGCCGACGTCACCATGAAGCCGACCACGCCCGGCTTGCCGCCGAATTCCTGCACCATCTTGTACGACGCTTCGGAGTCGTTGAACGGCAGGTACAGCATCGAGCGGATGCGCTGCTCGTGCGCCAGCACGCGTTCGCAGAGCCAGCGGTTATAGGCGCGCGCCAGGGCGACCTCGACCTCGACCTGCGGATGCAGGCCGAGCTGCAGCATCGGCGTCGGAAACATCACCGCGATATTGATGCCGATGGCGTCCATCCAGCGCCGCGCCAGCGAGATGTCGCGTTGGGTCCCGGCGGGAGTCTTCTCCATGCCGCGCGTCGAATAGCGCATGACGCGGCCGCCCATGTCCTGATAGCCGACGCCCGACGGCAGTACGCCGACGCTCTTGGCGCTGGCCTGTCGCGCGCTGCGCGCCAGTTGTTGCAGCACCGGATCGTCCATGTATTCGAGAATCTCGTCGATCGCTTCGCTTTCGTAGTGATGCGAATCAACGTCGACGATCGGGAAGCCCTTGTAGTTGCGATCGGCTGCCTGCTTGGCGGCGTGCGCCAGCAGCTTTGAGGTATCGAATTCCTCGACCGCCATGCGGCGGAAGTCGGAGAGGGGCAGTTCCATTGGTTATTTCCCGCTCCAGGCTTGCCACATGCCGAGCTCGAACACCTGCACGTTGACGGCCTTCATCATCGCGGTGACCGCGACCATCACTTCGGTGGCGTTGGCGTCTTGCGGCCCGAAGGCGGGCAGGGCGCCTTCCCGTTCGGCCGCGCGTCCGGCAAACATCTTCACGGCCGTTGCCAGCATGGATTGAATTTCAGCGTCGCTTAAGTGCAACTCGGCCTGCGCGATCTCATCATGCAACGACATAGACATCCTCCCCGCGTTTCACGACCTCGAAGCTCTTGAGCTTCAGCTTGCGGTCGGCCGCGCATTCGCCGGTTTTCAGATCGTATTCGTAGCCGTGCCAGGGACAGACGAAGTGGATTTCGTCCTTGGAGAACTTCTGCCCGCTCCAGGTCTTGTCGGGCGCGATGACGTCCTCGACCTTGTGCATCATGACGCCCTCGCAGGCGGGGCCGCCCTGATGAACACATAGGTTCTCGTACGCGTAGAATTTCCCCTGCCAGTGGAACACGCCGATTTCCTTGCCCTCATGGGCAACGATGCGGCGTTCGCCGTCGGCGAATTGCGCAAGCTTGGCGACGTGAATTTCCGGCATGGCGTTCAGGTCCGAATTGATGAGCCGGCGGCTGTAGCGCCAAGCATGGCAAAATCGTATGGTTCCATACGATTAGAGTCAATCGCGGTTTGCCCGATGCCGATGAATGCGAAAAAGCCTGCCAAAACAGGGGGGGACGCCAGATCGTCCGCGGTGCCGGACGACGGCGCGGATTCGCTTAGCGTCGGTTATCTGACGCGCTATTCGCACCGCGCTTCCGTCAAGGCACTGGCGGATGAGCTCGAGCCGCACGGCATTCTCACCGCGCAATGGTCGGTGCTGCGCATCCTGTGGGACATCGAGGGGCTGACGCAGGTCGAACTGGCTGAGCGGATGCGGGTTGAAAAGGCATCCTTGACTGGCGTGCTGGAAGGCATGGAGCGGCGGGGGCTGATCATTCGCGAACGCAACGCCGAGGACCGCCGCAAGATCAACATCACGCTGACGGCGCAGGGCCGCCGCCTGAAGCCGCAACTTTTGCCGCACGCGGCAAGAATAAACCGCAAGGCGACGCGCGGCATGACCGAGGCCGAGACGCTTGAGCTTCGCCGCCTGCTGGAAAAGGTCATCCAGAATCTCGAACGCTGAGATTGCCTTCGCAATTTCTGGAGTCAGGGTTGCGCCAATCCGCATTGAAGCGGCGCGCGGCTTGCCGCATGGTCGCGGTCCCCGCAAAGGACGCGACGTGAACTCCTTTCTCATTCTCAGCGTGACCGCCGCAGCCTTTCTGCTGGCGGGCTTCGTCAAAGGCGTCATCGGCCTCGGCCTACCGACGGTCGCCATCGGCCTGCTCGGCCTCGTGATGTCGCCGTCGCAGGCCGCCGCCATTCTGGTGGTGCCATCGCTGGTCACCAATATCTGGCAACTCGTCACCGGCGGCGACGTGCTGCTGCTGACGAGGCGGCTGTGGCCGATGCTCATCGGCGTCTGCGTCGGCACCTTGATTGGTGCCGTGACACTGCCGCCTAACAGCGGGCAGGCGGGCATCTGGCTCGGCGTTGCGCTGATCGCCTACGCCGCGCTCGGCCTGGTGAAGGTGCAGTTCAAGGTGCCGCCGCAGTCCGAAACCTGGCTCGGTTTGATCGTCGGATTTCTCACCGGCGTGGCGACGGTGGCGACCGGCGTGTTTGTCATTCCCGGCGTGCCTTACATCACAGCGCTCGAATTCGACCGCAACCGCATGGTGCAGGCGCTCGGCCTGTCGTTTACGGTGTCGACCATCACGCTCGCTCTGGCGTTGGCCTATCAGGGCCAGTTCCACACCGAAGTGGCCTGGCCGGCGCTTCTGGCACTCGGCGTCGCGCTAATCGGCATGTGGTTCGGGCAGATCATCCGCAACAAGGTCAAGGCCGAGACGTTCCGCCTGTGCTTTTTCCTCGGCCTGCTCGCGCTTGGCGTGCATCTGGCGCTGCGCGGCCTGCTGTGATGGACTAGCTCAATCGCCAACAGGATCTGCCCCATGAAAATCGTCGATCTCACCCATGTCATGAACGTGCACACGCCCGGCTGGGTCGGCTACGCCGGTAACAAGATGTATTACGCACAGAATCTGCAGACCGTGCGGATAGTGGCGCAACGCATCGACACCGCGCTGCATGTCGGCACGCATTTCGACGGGGCGATGCACGCCACCGACAACCGCAAGGGCGACATGGCGCATCTGCCGCTGGATTATCTGATGAACCGCGGCGTCGTCGTCGACATTTCCAAGCACATGCACGACTGGGCGGTGATCACGCCCGAGATGATCGAGTCGACGGGTGCCGACATTCGCGAAGGCGATATCCTTATTTTGCACACTGGCTGGCACAAGTATTACGAAGGCCAGTCCCAGCAGGATCTGGTGAAGTACTTCTGCTACCACCCCGGCCCGAACCTCGACACGCTGCACTGGATGTTGAAAAAGAAGATCAAGTGGTGGGGCATGGACACGGGGTCCTGCGACCACGCCATGAACACCTCGATCCGCTACATGCGGCCCGATCTCGCCGAGGAGTTCACCAAGAAGCACGGCAAGACGCCGGCCGAGTTCTTCGGCACCTTCAATTACACGCATAAAAAGTCCGGCCGTCAGGTGTCGGCCGACGTGTTCCCGTTCCACAACTGGGCCTTCCAGGAAGGCCTGTTGCATGCCGAGAATATCGGCGGCGATATCGAGTTGATGCTTGGCAAGCGCTGCCTGATCGGCGCCTTCCCGTGGCGCTACGAAGGTCTCGAGGGCTGTCCGTGCCGTATTGTGTGTTTCCTCGACGCCGGCGAGTCGGTCGAAGCCATGGGCGACGCCGCGAAGGCGATTTTACACGGTTAGTGTTTCGCCGTAAGGGGGCGACATCCTCACGTCATTCCGCATACTGTCGCAGTACCTGATCGGCTTCAAAGGCGCCTTGTGCGCCAGGTTCGTTAGCGCGGAACATTATAACTGTTGCTGCCGCGCTAGCCGTCGGAGCGCGAACTACGCTAGCCGTGCCAAAAGAGTTCGAGTTGCCGCTCACGAATCCTTGGCCGTAAGTTCCGCTGAAATTGCTGTTGCTGTTCGAGACTACGCCGGTGACAACCGATCCTTGGTTTAATCCCGCGTCTGCAAATTTGAAGTGGGTGTAGCCCCTGTCTAAAGTTGCCTTTGCTGCGGCGCGCATCGTCTGCGGCACAGTTTGACCTGTAAACAGAAAGCCCCTGGCTTGGGTGTCAATGCGGACAACGTTAGGAGCGAGCGGCATTTCTTGCGTGGATATGCAGCCAGTCAAACTTAAAAAACACAGGATACCGAAAGCCAAAATTGCTTTATTCATACGCCCCTCACAACGCTTATCAGCTACAACTCTAACGATAGCACCAAATACTGACGTTGTTGAAGAATTGTGAAGTCGCGAGGTTAATCCTGCGCCAACCGCGGATCTGCTGCGTTGTTCTGCAGCGTGAACTGGATCGCTTCGCGCAGCACGGCGTATTTTTCCTTGGGCCACGCCGCGACGCGGATATCGGCGAGCAGTTTCGCCGATTTGCCGAACACGACGACGCGGTCGCCGACGCCGATGGCTTCCTCGAGCTGATGCGTAATTAAAATCGCGGTCGAGCCGCATTCGCGTGCCAGCGCCAGGAAGGTCTCGCGCAATTCGGCCGCCGTCACTTCGTCGAGATGGCCGAAGGCCTCGTCGGCCAGCAGAATGTCGGGCTGCACCACGAAGGCGCGCGCGATGGCGACGCGCTGGCGCATGCCGCCGGACAGTTCGTGCGGATAGGCGTTGATGAAATTACCGAGGCCGAGCCGCTTGAGCCACGTCATGGCGCGTTCGCGCTGCTCCGCCTCGGGCAGACCGATCAGTTCCAGCGGCAGCTTCGCGTTGTCGAGTGCCGAGCGCCACGGCAACAAACGGTCCTGCTGGAACACGGTGGCGATCTTGCCGCGGAAATAATCGAAGTCGCCGTGCGGGCTTTTGTCGCCGATGCGCAAGGTTCCTTCGGTCGGCGGCTCCAGCCCGATCATCATGTCGAAGAAAGTGGACTTGCCGCAGCCGGTCTGACCTACAATGGCGATGATTTCCTTGGGCGCGATGGTCAGATCGAGCCGGTCGATGGCCACGACGGCCTGGCCGGTCGTGGCCTGCCAAAACAGCTTGCGCAGGCCGCGCACTTCGATCGGCGGCGGACCGTTTTTCACGATGGCGGTCATGCGCGCCACCGCAGCAGCCGGTGTTCGACGCGGGAAACGATGGCTTCCATCATGAAGAGCAGGGCGACCAGCACGATGGTCCAGGCAAACACGTCGGCGACCGAGAACAATTCCTGCGCCACCGACAATTGATGACCGATACCGGTCACCGCGCCGACCAGTTCGGCGATGGTGACGACGCGGATGGCGAGGCTGATGTTGACTTTCCAGCTGGTGAAGATGGTCGGCACGATCGCTGGCAGCATCAATTTGATGAAGAACTGTAACGAGGTCGGCCGGAACGACTGCATCATGTGACGAAGTTCTCTGGGCACACTCCTCATGGCATCGAGCGTATCGACCAGAAACACCGGTCCGCACACCACCACCAGCACGAAGCCGATGCGGAATTCGACGCCGGGAAACCACAGCACCGCGAACAGAATCCACGACACCACCGGCACCGCCATGAACAGGCGGATGATCGGATAGACGTATTTCTCGAGGCTTTCTGAGCGATACATCGCCATCGCCAGTGCGAGGCCGAGCACGAAGGACGCGATCAGCGCGCCGATGACACGGGCTAGCGTCACGACGATATCGATCCAGGTGATGGTGGCGATGCTCTTGGCGATCTTCAGCAGGCTGGGAATCGCGAACGGCGGAATCCCGAGCGTCGGCGCGAGATGCGACAACACTTCCCAGAAAACGCAGAAGACCAGCAGAGAAACGAGAGTATGCCGCGGAAAGGTGAAAGACCGGACAGGCTCTCGCAACTCGTCGTTCGATGCGGTCATTTAAACGCGATCAATCAGCGGTCTATGGCGCATAGATGATCTTGTCGTCGGGCATCTTCTCGTAGAACCCGGCCTTCACCGCGCGTTCCATCATGTCGGTGATGGACTTCTTGGTGGCGGGATCCCAGGCCGGTTTCACGATCATGCTCAGCCGCTTGCTCTCGACCGCGGCGGTCAGAATGCCGGGCGGCAGCTTGAGCGTCTCGTTGGCGATCTTGTCGGCGGCGGCGGTTTCGTTGCGCATGAAGTCGGCGACGTCCTGCAATGCCGCCAGCAGCATCTTCGGACCGTTCGGATTTTTTGCGATGGCGTCGGTGCGCATCGCCGGCACGATTTCCCAGCCATCGACGCCGGCGATTTCCCGCCAGCCTTCGGCGCCGTTGAAGATCACCTTCCAGTCCGGGTTCTGCTTGGCGATGATGCTGGCGAGCGGCTCGATCACCAAAGCGGCATCGACGCGGCTGGCCTCAAGCTGGGCGCGCGCCACCGCGAAGTTGGCATTGACGATGGTGATGTCCTTGGTCAGGTCGAGTCCCTTGGCGGCGGCGTAGATCTTCACCACCTGGAACTGCGAGCCACCCATGTCGGCGGCGAGCTGCTTGCCCTTGAGGTCGGCGAAGGTCTTGATCGCCGGATCCTTGGCGAAGATCACGAGGTCGGCGAGCGTGAAGCCGGTGCCGATGATCCGCAGCGGCACGCCTTCCTGATAGAGCTTCTGGAAAATCGTCGGGCCACCGATCAGCACGTCGGTCTCGCCGGTGGCGAAGGCCGCGTAGAACGCCGAGATCGAAGGATAAGGGTGAATATCGAGCTCGAAGCCGTTCTTGGCGTCGAAGCCGCGCGCCTTCATGATGTTCCAGACCAGCGGGTTGAACACCGGCAGCGTCAGGCTGGAGACCTTGATGACGGGCTTCTGCTGCGCCTGCGCGGCTGAGAAAACACCAGCGGCGGCAAGGATGAGAGCGGCGGCGAACGCGGCCAAACCGCGCCGAGACAGATTAGACATTCACACTTCCCCCTGAATTTCCGGTGCGGTCGTTGCCGCTATGATCTTTTTGCTCCGGACTTGGGCCATTGGGCCTAGTCTGAAGAGATAAAGCAATTGATCTTCCCGCCGCGACTTTACTCTGCTTTCATATGTGTGCAAATAATTGAGCTCGCTTTGTTGGAGTACGCGATGCCGCATATTGCCGCGCGGGATGGCACCCGTCTGTACTACGAAGAGGCGGGCCAAAAAGACGGCCAAGGGACGCCGGTCGTCTTCGTGCATGAATATGCCGGCGACTACCGCACGTGGGAGCCGCAGATGCGGCATTTCTCGCGCTCCCATCGCTGCATCACCTACAGCCAGCGCGGTTATCCGCCGTCCGACATCCCCGAGGATGGCAACAAATACAGCCAGGATATCGCCCGGGACGACGTCATCGCGGTCATGGACGCGCTGAAAGTCGACAAAGCCCATGTGGTCGGCCACTCGATGGGCGCGGCCACCGCGCTGCATGTCGGCATTCATCACGCCAAACGCTGCATTTCGGTCACGGCTGCGAGCTGCGGCTACGGCTCCAGCGCCGATCCCAAACTGGTCGAGGAAGGCCGCGAGCAATCGCGCCAGACCGGCAAGATGTTTGCCGAAAAGGGCATCGAAGTCACCGCGCCGATCTATGCCGACGGCGCCACGCGCCAGACCCACAAAAACAAGGATCCACGCGGCTTTGCCGAGTTCGCCAAGATGCTGAGCGAGCATTCGGCGACCGGCCACGCGCTCACCATGCTGCATTTGCAGGCCAAACGGCCGACATTGTGGGACATGGAAGCCGACCTGAAGAAATTTGCCCCGCCGCTCTTGATCATCGTCGGCGACGAAGACGGTTGGTGCCTCGACGCCAGCATCTTCCTCAAGCGCACCGCGCCGACCGCCGGCCTTCTGGTCATTCCGCGTTCCGGCCACACCATCACCAGCGAGGAGCCGGCGGCATTCAATGCCGCGCTCGCTGATCTGTTTGCCAACGCCGAAGCCGGCCGTTGGATGTCGCACCGCGCCGCTTCAAAATCGTAACGGAGGATTTGCAATGGATCTCAAGCTCAAGGGCAAAACCGCGCTCGTCACCGGCGGCAGCGAAGGCATCGGCAAGGGCATCGCGCTCGCGCTCGCCAAGGAAGGCGTCGATGTCGCGATCTGCGCGCGGCGCATGGAGCCGCTCGAAGCCGCGGCCAAGGAAATCGCCGCCGCGACCGGCCGCAAGATCGTCCCGATCGCCTGTGATCTGCGCAAGGACGCGGACGCGAAGAATTTCATCGAGCAGGGCGCCAAGGCGCTCGGCCGCGTTGACATCATGGTCAACAATGCGGGCTCCGCCGCCGGCGGCGTGATCGAGCATCTGACCGAAGACGACTGGGAAAAGGGGCTGCAGCTCAAGTTCATGGGCTACGTGCGCTGCCTGCGCTACGTGCTGCCGCTAATGGTGAAGCAGGGCGGCGGCCGTGTCGTGAACCTCATCGGCAATGACGGCGTGAAACCGTCCTATTGGGAAATCTGCCCCGGTGCGGCCAACGCCGCCGGTCAGAACCTGACGCTGTCGCTGGCTGGCCAATATGGCCGCGACAACATCTCCTTCGTCGCGGTCAATCCGGGCCCGGTGCGCACCGAGCGCTGGGCGGGCCTCGTCGACGCCATGGCGCGCGACATGAAAATCCCGCGCGAACAGGCCGACAAACTGGCGCCGGCCTCGATCCCGATGGGCCGCATCGCCGAAGTCGAGGAGGTCGCCAACCTCGTTGTCATGCTGGCGTCGCCGCTGATGGAAATGGTCAACGGCACCATGATCGAAGTCGACGGCGGACAGGACAAGGCGCTGATGGACCGCTTCCGTGACAGGCCGACCGCATAAGCCCGAAAAGTGGATACCGGTTTTCGGAAAGGCTCATGCGCAGGCGAAAAGGCTAAAAATGACGCGCAAATGCCGCACGCTTGGGCAGGTCTTATGCTTGACAAGTTCGGGCGTGCGGACGGACTATTTGTGTACAAACAAGTTTAGCAAGGTCGCCAATCCGGAGGCGACGAGACCGTGCAGAGTTTGACAATCGCGGACCCGCGCTGAAGAACTGCGGTGAGCCGCTCTCAGGGAGTTTTAGTCATGAGCACTAGGCATCTCTATCTCGCACTCGCCGTCGCTGTCGGTCTTGCTTCGCAGGCTTCCGCGCAAGACACCATCAAGATCGGCGAGCTCAACAGCTACAAGACGCAGTCCGCCTTCCTTGACCCTTACAAGAAGGGCATGGAGCTGGCGCTTGACGAGATCAACTCCAAGGGCGGCGTGCTCGGCAAAAAGCTGGAGCTGGTCGTGCGTGACGACGGCACCAATCCGGGCGAGGCGGTCCGCGTCGCCGAGGAACTCGTCACCCGCGAAGGCGTGGTGATGATCGCCGGCACCTTCCTCTCACACATCGGTCTCGCGGTGACGAACTTCGCGGCGCAGAAGAAGGTGTTCTTCCTCGCCGCCGAACCGCTCACCGACAAGATCACCTGGCAGAACGGCAACCGCTACACCTACCGTCTGCGCGCCACGACCTACATGCAGACCGCGATGCTGATGCCGGCTGCGATCGCCGCCAAGAAGAAGCGTTGGGCGCTGGTCTATCCGAACTTCGAATATGGTCAGTCGGCGGCGGAAAACTTCAAGACGCTCTTGAAGAAAGCGCAGCCCGACGTCGAGTTTGTCACCGAGCAGGCGCCGCCGCTCGGCAAGATCGACGCCGGCGCCGTGGCGCAGGCCATCGATGACGCCAAACCGGACGCGATCTTCAACGTGCTGTTCGGCGGCGATCTCGCCAAGTTCGTGCGCGAAGGCAACACCCGCGGCGTGTTCAAGGACCGTCCGGTTGTCAGCCTGCTGTCGGGCGAGCCGGAATATCTCGATCCGCTCAAGGACGAAACGCCGGTCGGCTGGGTCGTCACCGGTTATCCCTGGGACAAGATCAAGACGCCGGCGCACACCGCCTTCGTCGACGCCTACCAGAAGAAGTTCAGCGACTATCCGCGGCTCGGCTCGGTCGTCGGCTACGTCACCATCAAGTCGATCGCGGCGGGCATCGCCAAGGCGAAGTCGACCGAGACTGAGAAGCTGGTCGAGGCCTTCGCAGGTCTGCAGCTCGACTCGCCGTTCGGACCGTTCAGCTATCGCGCCAGCGATCATCAGGCGACGATGGGCGCCTACGTCGGCAAGCTCGCGCTTGAAGGCGGCAAGGGCACCATGGTCGATTTCAAATATGTCGACGGCAAAGACGTGCTGCCGAGCGACGCCGACGTGAAGAAGCTGCGTCCCGCCGAGGCTAATTGATCTCCTTGATCCCTCCCCTCAAACGAGGGGAGGGATAAAAAGCAGGCCATGACCTTCAGCGCATTCCTGTTTCAGGCGCTCAACGGGCTTTCGACCGCCTCCGGGCTGTTCTTTATCGCCGTCGGCCTGTCGCTGATTTTCGGCGTCACCCGCATCATCAATATCGCGCACGGGTCCCTCTATATGCTGGGGACCTACATTGCTTACTCCTTCGCCACGAAAATCGGCGGCGTGTTCGGCTTCTGGGGCGGCATCGTCGCCACCGCGCTGATCGTCGGCGTTATCGGCGCGCTGATAGAAATTCTACTCTTGCGACGGATTTACCGCGCGCCCGAACTGTTCCAGCTGCTCGCGACCTTTGCGCTGGTGCTGGTGTTCAATGACATGGCGCTCTGGATCTGGGGGCCGGAGGATCTGCTCGGCCCGCGCGCGCCCGGCTTGCGCGGCTCGATCGAAGTGCTCGGCCGCCGACTGCCGGAATACGATCTGTTTTTGGCGTTGATCGGGCCGGCGGTGCTGCTGATCCTGCATTTCGCGCTGGCCAAGACACGCTTCGGCCGCCTCATCCGCGCCGCGACGCAGGACCGTGAAATGGTCGGCGCGCTCGGCGTCAATCAGGCGATTTTGTTCACCTCGGTGTTCGCGCTCGGCGCGGCGCTCGCCGGTCTCGGCGGCGCACTGCAGGTGGCGCGAGAGCCGGCCAACCTCGCGACCGATCTGGTCGCCATTGGCGACGCCTTTGTCGTCGTCGTGGTCGGCGGCATGGGCTCGATCAGCGGCGCGTATCTCGCCGCGGTGATCATCGCCGAGGTCAAGGCGCTGTGCATCGGCATCGGCGTGGTCGATTTCGGTTTCATTACGGTGAATTTCTCCAAGTTCACACTTGTCGCTGAATTTTTGGTGATGGCTGCCGTGCTGATCGCGCGGCCTTATGGCCTGCTCGGCAAGCCGCAAGGCGCGGTGCGCTCTATTGCCGAGCCCGAAGAGCCGATCCGTCCGGCGACGCCGATGCTCAAGATGCTCGCTGTCATCGTGCTGGCGGGACTGATGGGTCTGCCGCTATTGGCGCAGACGCAGCCTTATCTGCTGATCCTCGGCATCGACGTGCTGATTGCGGTGATCTTTGCCACCTCGCTGCATTTCATCATGGGGCCGGGCGGCATGCATTCGTTCGGTCATGCTGCTTACTTCGGCCTCGGCGCCTATGGCGCGGCGCTTCTGGTAAAATGGCTGGCGGTACCGATGGGTATTGCCATTGCCGCGGCGCCCTTGGTCGCGCTCGCGGGTGCGCTGTTGTTCGGCTGGTTCGCGGTGCGGCTGTCCGGCGTCTATCTGGCGATGCTGACGCTGGCCTTCGCGCAGATCGTCTGGGCCGCGGTGTTCCAGTGGGAAGGCTTCACCGGCGGCTCCAACGGCGTCATCGGCGTCTGGCCGCCGCCGCCATTCGACAAAGCCTGGGTCTATTTCGTGCTCACGCTGCTGTTGACGGTCATTGCCGTGCTGCTGTTGCGGCGGTTTCTATTTGCGCCGTTCGGTTACGCCATGCGGGCCGGGCGCGACTCGCCGCTGCGTGCCGAAGCTATCGGCATCGACGTCAAGCGCGTGCACTGGCTGGCTTTCGCGATTGCCGGCGGCATCTGCGGCATCGGCGGCGGTCTGTTCGCTTTCGCCAAGGGCTCGATCTCGCCGGAAACCATCAGTGTCGGCCGCTCCATCGACGGTCTGGTGATGGTGCTGCTCGGTGGCATCCAGACGCTCACCGGCCCCATCGTCGGCGGATCGCTGTACGCCATTCTCCAGGACACCGTGATGCGCCAGACCGAATACTGGCGCGCGCTGCTCGGCATCATCATCCTGGTGCTGGTATTGGCCTTCCCGCAGGGCATCGTCGGCGCGTTCGCCGCGCTGTGGCGCAAGCGCGGGGGTGGCCCATGAGCGTGCTCGAACTGCGTAAACTGTCCAAGGCCTTCGGTGGTGTGCGCGCCGTCAACGAAGTCGACTTCGCCATCCAGCCCGGCGAATTCCTCGCCATGATCGGGCCGAACGGCGCCGGCAAGTCGACCTGCTTCAACATGATCAACGGCCAGCTTCCGCCGGATTCCGGCGAGATATTACTCGACGGCCAGAACATCGCCGGCCTTGCGCCGCGCGCGATCTGGCGGCGCGGCGTCGGCCGCACCTTCCAGGTGGCCGCCACGTTCAGTTCGATGACGGTGATCGAAAACGTGCAGATGGCCCTGCTGTCGCATAGCGGGCAAACCTACAAGCTCTGGCGTCCGGTCGCCGCGATGCACCGCGCCCGCGCGCTCGATCTGCTGGGGCAGGTGGGCATGCAGGATGCCGCCGACCGGCCAAGCCGCGAACTTGCCTATGGCGACGTCAAACGCATCGAACTTGCGATTGCGCTCGCCAACGAGCCGAAACTTCTGCTGATGGACGAACCCACGGCCGGCATGGGCGCGCGCGAACGCAACGGCCTGATCGAACTGGTCAAGCGGCTGGTCGTGGAGCGCGGCATTTCCGTTCTCTTTACGGAACACTCGATGGACGTGGTGTTCGCCTATGCCGACCGCATCATCGTGCTGGCGCGCGGCCGCGTCATCGCCGACGGCAATGCCGGCGACATCCGCGACAATGCCAAAGTGCAGGAAGTCTATTTCGGCACCGGAAAAACCTTCGCCGAGCAGCACGGGGTGACGCCATGAGCGACACCATGAGCGATACCATGCTGTCGGTCGAAAATCTCAGCGCCTGGTATGGTGCCGCGCGCATTCTCTACGACCTGAATTTCAATGTCGGCCGTGGCGAGGTGGTGGCGCTGATGGGCCGCAACGGCGCCGGCAAATCCACCACCATGAAGACGATCATGGGCTTGATCGCCGAGCGTCAGGGTGCGGTGAAATTCAACGGCCACGATATATCCCGCCTCAAGCCGTTCGAGATCGCGCGCCTCGGCCTCGGCTTTACGCCGGAGGACCGCCGCATCTTCGTCGATCTGACCGTTACGGAAAACCTCGATATCGGCCGCCAGGCGCCGCGCAGTTTTCCGGATGGCACGCCGGCGCCGTCCTGGACGCCGGAAAAACTGTTCAAGCTTTTTCCCAATCTCGGCGAGATGCCGGACCGGCTCGGCAACCGCATGAGCGGCGGCGAGCAGCAGATGCTCACGGTCGCACGCACGCTGATGGGCAATCCGCTGCTGGTGCTGCTCGACGAACCGTCGGAGGGCGTGGCGCCGCTCATCGTCGAGCAGATGGCCAACACCATTATCGAATTGAAGAAAGAAGGCCTGTCGATCCTGCTGTCGGAGCAGAACATCCACTTTGCCCGGCTCGTTTCCGATCGGGTCTACGTACTCGAAAAGGGGCAGATTCACTGGCAGGGCTCGATGATGGATCTGGCCGGAAATCTCGAGGTCCAGCGGGCTTATTTGACAGTCTGACCGCGATTCACAGACGAGAGCGAGGGGGCTATCGCTCACCCATTTTCCCGGTCATTCTCACAGGGTGAAACTGTGAACGAAAGTAGCCGACCGATGCCGCGCGATAAATTGAAGGTTGTGGCGCCTGCGGCGGATGCGGCCGAACCGGGCCGCTATGTGCTCGACGAGCAGGTCGGCTTTCTGCTCCGCGTCGCGATGCAGCGGCACACGTCGATCTTCACCGCGCGGATGATCGATGGGCTGACCCAGACCCAGTTCGCGGCGCTGTCCAAGCTGCACGAGGTTGGTCCCTGCTCGCAGAATCACCTCGGCCGTCTGATCTTTCTCGACGCCGCCACCATCAAGGGCGTGGTCGATCGCCTGGGCATCCGCGGCTTCGTCACCGCGCTGGCCGATCCGACCGACCGCCGCCGCCGCGCCGTGGCGCTCACCGACCGCGGCCGCGATGTCACCGAAGCCGCGATGAAAGTTGCCACGGAAATCACCGCGGCCACGCTAGCGCCGCTGACGGCCGACGAACGGCGCGCCGTCGCGCTGCTGCTGAAAAAGCTGTCCTAAAACCCGTAGAGCCGCGCGGGGTTGTCGACCAGCACCTTGTGGCGCGTCGCTTCGTCCGGCACCCAGTCGAGCAGCATGTCGAGCATCCAGGCGTCCTGCGGCGTTCGTTCGCCCGCCATCGGATGTGGCCAGTTGCTCGCCCAGATCGTGCGTTCCGGCGCGGCCTTCACCAGAAGCTTCGCGAGCTTGCCGACGTCGTCGTAATAGGGCGGGCCGAGCTTTGATGTCTCGTAGGGCGCCGCCAGCTTGATCCAGGTGCGGCCGTTGTCCAGCAGACGCAGCAACGCGCGGAAGCCCGGATGGTCCGGCTCGACCGGTTCGAGAAATTTACCGACGTGATCGATGGTCAAGGTCGTGGGCAACCGCTGCAGCATCGGCTCAAGGTCGCCCAGCACCCGGCCGTCGGTCTGAAACTGCACATGCCAACCGAATGTCGCGATCCGCGCCGCCATCGTCTCCAGGATGCCCAGTGGCAACGGCGCGCCGGCCAGCATGAAGAACCGGATGCCGCGAATGCCGAGCTTTGTCAGCCGCTCCAGCTCCGCGTCGGAAACGGTGTGGTCGACCACGGCGACACCCCGCGCGCTCGGCCCAATGGCGGCCATGACGTCGAGCAGGCAGCTATTGTCCTTGCCGTACACGGAAGGTTGCACCACCACGGTGCGGTCGATGCCGAGCCTGGCGCGCGCTTTGAGATAATCGGTCAGCGAGGCATCGGGTGGATCGATCTTGGCGGTTGCCGCCTTCGGATAACGCGAGTCGTAGATGTGCATATGCGTGTCGCAGGCCCCCGGTGGCGCCTTGAGTCGCGGCAGGCTCTTATCTTGTACCATTGCAATTCCTGACGTGAACGCTGCGCCTCAAGGACAGATATAGCCGGTGCCGCTCGGGTTCTGGAAGCAGCCGACAGCTGTTGGAATGACCTGTTTCGGCAGCCAGAGCACGACCTTCGGGAAATAGATGCAGAACGTGATCGTGACCAGGAACACGACATAGATCGGCAACGCCGCGCGCAAGGCTTGCGAGAACCTCACGCCGACGAATTTAGACGCCATCAGCAGAACGAGCCCGTAGGGCGGCGTGATCAGCCCGAACGCAAGCGTGGCGATCAGCACGACACCCATGTGCACCGGATTGATGTCGCCGATCTGCGTCAGCGCATTCACCAGCGGCATGAAGATGATGATGGTCGGCACCGGCTCGATGAAGTCGCCGATGATGGTGAACAGCAGCACCATCAAGAGCATGATGAGATGCGGATCGGTGCCCGCAATGGCCGTGATCCAGTCGGCGATGACGCTGGCGCCGCGCAGATAGGCGAGCATCCAGCCGAAGGCATTGGCGGCGCCGATGGTGATGAGCGGCAGGGAGAAGATCAGCCCGGCCAGACAGAAATCATAGGGCAATCTCCAGATGTGCTGCGGGTTCAGCGCCGGGATGATGACCAGCAAAATCCACGCGGCCGCGACGACGCCGGCTTCGGTCGGTGTGAACCAGCCACTCAGAATGCCGCCGAGCAGAATGATCGGGATCATCAGCGGCAGCACGGCGTCCTTGGCGGCGTGTGCGACCATGAAAAACGATGCGCGGGGCCGCCGTGCGCCGACCGGCCCGAAGAAATAGCAGTAGATCATCAGGCCGAAGCCGATCATGAGGCCCGGCACCACGCCGGCCATGAACAGACCCGCGATCGATACGTTGCCGACCGCGCCGTAGACGACGGCGGTTATGCTCGGCGGCACCAAAGCGGCGATGGTCGAGGCGGCGGCGATGATGGCGGCGATGAAAGGCCCTTTGTAGCCTTCTCTCTTCATCGGCCCGCTCAAGGCGCGGCTGATGACGGCGACGTCGGCTGTGGTCGACCCCGACATTTCCGAAAACATCATGCTGAAGACAGTGACAACCTGACTGAGGCCGCCGCGAATATGTCCGACCAGTGCCAGCGCCAGATTGGCGACGCGGATCACGACATTGGACGAACTCATCAGTTCGCCGACCAGCAGGAAGAACGGGATCGCCAGCAGCGCCTCGTTGTCGACGCCGTCGAACATCTTCTGGATGATGGCCGCGAGCGAGACGTCCGCGAGCAGCGCGCCGACGAAGACGCCGGCCAGCAAGGCGAAGGGCACCGGTACGCCGAGATAGCCGAAAGACAGGAAGCAGAATGTCATCAGCCCGAGAATGACCGGCGAGCTCATGTCGGCTCTCCCGGCCGGGTGGCGCCGAAGGCGGTCGTCAGTTCCGGTGCTTCCGGCTCGGGGTGGTCGAAACCGTTGCGCCAGCCGTTGACGATTTGCTCGATTGTGAACAGCGCGATCAGCACGCCACAGAGCGGGATTGCCGCATAGAGCGAGGCAATCGGCGTGTTGGACGGCAGGCGGAAGCTGCCGAAGCCGCGAAGGAAATTGATGTAGCCGAAATAGATCAGGCAGATCGCGACGGCGAGCACGACAAGCCGAATGACGATTTCCGCCGCGGTGCGCGCGGGGCCATGCAGGGCCTCGGCAAGCGCCGTGAGGTAGAGATGGTCGTTACGCCGGGTCGCCACCGAGGCGCCGATGAAGATGCCGTAGATGAACAGCGTCGAGGTGACTTCCTGCAGCCACAGCCAGGGGGAACCGAGTTGCCGGGTGATGATGTCGCAGCACACCGAAACCGAAAACCCGAACAGTGTCAGGCCGCAGACGATCATCAGGATCATCTCGAGCGGGTCGAGGGCTTTCCATTTCAAATGACGCTGGCGCGGCAGCACCAGCTGGTCGGCGACACTCATACTGTCATTCCGTCGAAAAGGAGAGGCCGGTTTCCCGGCCTCTCCGTTTAACCACCAGAAGGCGTTACTTGATCGAGACGATCAGGCTCTTGATCTTGTCGGCGTGCGGCCCGAGCTCCTTGGCGAGCTTGTCGAGCATCGGGTTAGAGATTTTTTGGAAGCCCGACTTGTCGACATCAGTCACGATCTTGACGCCGATCGATTTGAGCTTGGCGGCGGCCGCGTCTTCGAGCGCGAAGGCTTTCTTCGGCTCCTGCGTGCTGACGTCCTTGCCGGCGGCCAGAACCCATTTCTTCTGATCGGCGTTGAGGCTCTGCCAGAGCTTGTCGCTGATCCAGAGAATGGCGTTGTTAGCTTCGTGTTCGGTCATATTGAGCACCGGCGCGGGCTCGTAATGCTTGTTGATCAGGTAGACGTTGACCGAATTCTCGCCGACATCGACGACGCCGGTCTGCAGCGAGGTGTAGACGCTGCCGAACGGCATATGGACGGTCTGCGAACCGTAGGCTGCGAAAGTCGCGTCTTCGGTCGCGGTTGCCTGCACGCGGATCTTGAGGCCTTTGATGTCCTCGATCTTGCGGATCTCTTTCTTGCTGTACATGTTGCGCAGGCCTTGCGTGCCGAGACCGATCACGTGGATGCCCTGCGTCGTTTGATCGATCATGTCGCGGATGGCTTCAAACACCTTCTCGTCGCCGAGCGCCTTGACCATGTGGTCGGAGCCGCGGAACAGAAAGTGCAGCGACATCACACCGGCTTGGGGCGAGATGGTCGCGGTGTTGGCCGAAGAGACGATGGCGAAGTCGAGATCGCCCGCCTTCACCAGTTGCAGAAGCTGCGGCTCCTGGCCGAGTTGAGCGCCGGGAAACTGGTCGACCAGCATCTTGCCGCCGCTCAACTCCTTCAGCTTCGCGGAAAAGATGTCGTAAGCGATGCTGTAGCCGGAGTTGAGCTGCTGATCGTGCGCGAAGCGATAGTGCTTGGTGTCCTGCGCGCTGGCGCTTGTTGCAAGCGCTAGACCCGCTATCAAAACGGACGCAATTGTCCTGAAGGTTTGTTTGTTCACTTGGGCTCCCCGATCTTTTGTTTGTTGAAGGACCCTTCGGCTGTGCGAGGCCGGCGTCCTTTTTCTTTGAGCCTCCCATTGAGGGTGCGGCATTGTCAATGAATGGTTGTCTTTTGCCGCTCTGCAGCATCGCGCGTGGGCAGGGCGCTACTTGAGAAGGGCCTTCAGACGCTGCGGCGTCACCGGCAATACGGTGACGGCGCCGGGGATGCCGATGGCGTCATCGATGGCGGACGCAATCACGGCACCGACCGGATTGGTGCCGCCTTCTCCGGCGCCCTTCAGGCCCAGCGGATTGAGCGGGCTTGGCGCATCCTCGGTAATGAGGATGGTGGAGGGCGGAACTTCGTGCGCCGTCGGCATAAGATAGTCGGCGAAGGTCACCGACAGCGGCTCGCCGCTGTCGTCGTAGAGAAACTCCTCGAGCAGCGCGCCGCCGATGCCTTGCGCGAGGCCGCCGGCGATCTGGCCCTCGACCAGCTTCGGGTTCACCGCCTTGCCGATGTCGTAGGCCATGACATAACGCTCGATCGCCACGCCGCCGGTTTCCGGATCGACACGCACGGCGGCGACGTGGACGCCGTAGGGGTAGACCATGTGCGCGGACTCAAACGTGTCTTCGGCGTTTAGGCCCTCCGGCAGCGCGCGGGCGACTTCGCTGAGCGGCATGGACGGACCGCCGCCAATGCGCACGACATCGCCGTCGATAATGTCGAGTCTGTCGGCGCTGGTTTGCATCAGTTGTGCGGCGTGATTCAGCGCCTTGTCGCGCAATTTGGTAGCGGCAAGCCTTGTCGCTTCGCCGCACATCACGGTGACGCGCGAAGCGAAGGCGCCCATGCCTTTGTCGATGCGGTCGGTCTGGCCGTGGATGACGTTGATCGTCTTGTAATCGACACCCAGTGCATCGGCGCAGATCTGCGCGATGACGGTTTCGACGCCTTGCCCGATCGAGGCAACGCCGGTGATGACTTCGACGCCACCGGTCGCTTTGACTTCAACGCGCACGGTGTCGAACGGGCCGAGGCCGCTTTTCTCGACGAACATGGCGACGCCACAGCCGACTTTTTCGCCTTTGGCACGGCGCGCGCGTAAATCGGTTTGCAATTTCGGCCAGTCGGCGGCGGCCAGCGCCTTGTCGAGCAGTCTTGCGTAGTCGCCGGAGTCGTAGACGATATGGGTGCCGAGCGTTTCGAGCCCGAGCGTATAGGGCATCGCCGTCTTGCCGATCAGATTGCGGCGGCGGATTTCGACGGTGTCGACGCCGACCTTGGCCGCGATGGCGTCCAGCAACCTTTCGCGCACGAACGTGCTCTCGTAGCGGCCGGGCGCGCGATAGGTGCCGCAGGGCGTTTTGTTGGTCAGCCGTATGTGGCCCACGGCGCGATAGGCCGGCACCTTGTACGGTCCCGGCAGCATGGCGGCGGCGAGATCGGGCACCGTTGCCGCGTGCGTGCGCATGTAGGCGCCGTTGTCGTGGAAAAACTCGTTGTCGATGCCGAGGATGAGCCCATCAGCGTCGATGGCGGCTCTGATTTTGTGGCGCTGTTGGCGCGAATGGTTGGCGGCGATGAGATGCTCGCGACGGTCTTCGATCCACTTGATCGGCTTCTTGAACTTGAGCGCGGCGGCACAGACCAGCACGTCCTCCGGATAGATTTCGCCGCGAATGCCGAAGCCGCCGCCGACGTGGCCCTCGTAAAGCTGGACGGAATCTCTTTTCCGTCCCAGCATTTTCGCCATGGTGTCGCGATTCCAGTGCGGCACCTTGGCCGCGCCATGCATTTCCAGCACGTCGCGGGCGGCGTCGTAGCGCGCGATGGCGCCGCGCGTCTCCATCGGCACGCCGGTGTGGCGACCGACCGAAAGCTCCAGCGAAACGACGGCGTGGGCGTTGCGGAAGGCGACGTCGATGTCGCCGTAGCCTTTGCGAACGACACTCGGCTCTGTGGTCAGGCCCGCTTCGTAAATTCCCGCTTCGTCCGTGGCGTCGGTCAGAGCCGGAAGAGGTTCTATATCGAGCTCGACCAGATCGGCGGCGTCTTCGGCGACATATTGATCGTCCGCGAACACAACCGCGACCGGCTCGCCGACGTAGCGCACGGTGTTACTCGCCAGCACCGGCTGCCGGTACGGCTCCAGCGCCTTCAAGCCGGTAAGGCGGAACGGGATCGGCGGGATGTGCGCGACGTCGTCGGCGGTCCACACCGCATGAACGCCGGGCAGCGCCAGCGCGGCACTGGCGTCGATCGACTTGATCGTGCCGTGCGCGATAGGCGAGCGCACCACGCGCATGGTCCACTGACCGCGAAAGCAAACGTCGGCGGCAAACTTGCCCTGGCCGGTCAAAAGAGGCCGGTCTTCCAATCGCGGAACGGAACGTCCGACGAATTTCTCTGTCATTTCCCGCGCATCTCGATCGCGGCCGCGCGCACGGCTTTGATGATGCCTTGATAGCCGGTGCAGCGGCACAGATTCGACGACAGCACGTCGAGCAGGTCGTCGTCGCTGATGTTGGGCTCGCGCTCCAGCACGCCGACCGCCAGCATCAGGAAGCCCGGTGTGCAGAAGCCGCACTGCAGGCCGTGGTGGTCCATGAAGGCCTGCTGCATCGGATGCAGTGTGTCGTCTGTGGCGAGGCCTTCGACGGTGCGGATTTTCTTGCCCGCCGCCTGTACGGCAAACATCAGGCAGGAGCGCACCGGTTCGCCGTCGACGATCACGGTGCAGGCGCCGCAGATGCCATGCTCGCAGCCGATGTGCGTGCCGGTCTGCCCGCAATCCTCGCGGATGGCGTCCACCAGCGTACGGCGCGGCTCGACCTTGATGGCGTGGTCGTTGCCGTTGATGGTCAGTGTGATGTCTGTCTTTTCACTCATGCCGTTTTCCTTGCGGCTTTCTCTACTTCGCGCAGCGCCGCGCGGATGCGCTGCGGCGTCGCCGGGATCTCGTCGATCCCCACGCCAAAGGGCGTCAGCGCATCGTTGATGGCGTTGATGATCGCGGCCGGCGCGCCGATGCAGCCGCCTTCGCCCAGCCCCTTGGCCTTGGTGATCGACTGCGTGCTCGGCGTTTCGATATGATGCAACTCGATTTCCGGAATTTCACGCGCGGTCGGCGGCATGTAGTCGGCGAGATTGGCGGTGAGAATGCCGCCATTGTCGTCGTAGATGATCTCTTCCAGCAGCGCGTTGCCGATGCCTTGCGCGATGCCGCCATGCACCTGGCCGTCGGCGATCATCGGATTAATGATCTTGCCGGCGTCTTCGGCAACGAGAAACTTCTCCATCCTGACGTGCCCGGTCTCGGTGTCGACTTCGACAATGGCGACGTGGCAGGCGTTGGAGAAAGTGCCCGGCGGATCGTAAGTACCGCTCTCGGTCATGCCGGGCTCGATCTCGCCCTTGAACTTGTGGGTCTGCGTGTAGGCCTCGCGCGCCATTTTTGCGATGGTGATGGAGCGGTCGGTGCCGGCCACCTTGGCGCTGCCCGCTTCCAGCACGATGTCCTCGGGCGCGGCTTCCAGCAGATGGCTGGCGATCTTGATCAGCTTCGCCCGGATTTTCCGCGCCGCAATCAGCGTAGCGCCGCCGGAAATCACCAGCGAACGGCTGGCGAAAGTGCCCCAACCATAGGGAGAAGTGTCGGTGTCGCCGTGGATGACCTTGATGATGTCGGGCGTGACGCCGATTTCGTCGGCGATGATCTGCGCCAGCGTGGTGCGCAGGCCCTGGCCGTGCGGCGACGAGCCGATGCGCGCCTCGACGAAGCCGGACGGATCGATGGTGAGATGAACCGTCTCCCAGCCGGGCGTGATCTCCATGCCGCGCGCCGCAAAGGCGGGACTGCCATAACCGGTGCGCTCGGAGAAGGTCGCGAAGCCGATGCCGAGATATTGGCCTTTGGCGCGCGCCGCCTTCTGCCGGGCGCGGAACGCCGGCACGTCGATGGCCTTCACGGCCATCTCCAGCGTTTCTTTATAGGTCGCCTCGTCGTATTCCAGCCCCATCGCTGACTTGTAAGGAAATTTGTCGATCAGGTTGCGGCGGCGGATGTCGACCGGGTCGATGCCGAAGGCCAGGGCCGCCTTGTCCATCAACCGTTCGAGCGTGAAGGTGATGACCGGCCGAGACACGCCGCGATAGGCCGCCATGGTGCAGGTATTGGTTATGACGCCGCGCGCCAAGCATTGATACTGCTGCACGTCGTAGGGGCCGGGCATTTCCGCCATCGCCATCAGCGGTTCGACGCCGCTGGTGGTGGGGAAGCAGGAATAGGCGCCGATGTTGGAGACGACGTCGGCGCGCAGCGCCAACAGTTTGGCGTCCTTGTCGAAGGCGGCTTCCAGCGTGATGTACTGGTCGCGCGAATGAAACGAGGCGATCAGATTTTCACGGCGGTCTTCGGTCCAGGCCACGGACGATTTCAGTTTGCGCGCCAGCCAGACCAGCACGACATATTCGGCGCACAGCGACATCTTCTGGCCGAAGCCGCCGCCGACATCGGGCGCGATGACGCGCAGATCCGACTCCGGCATGCCGAGCACGTCCGCGATGGCGGTGCGCATCAAATGCGGCATCTGCGTTGTGCAGTTCAATGTCACGCGGCCTGAGGCGGCGTCATAGACGGCGTGGCCGGCGCGCGCTTCCATCGGCGTGGCGTTCTGGCGATGCGAGCGCGCGTCGAGCATGATGGTCTTCGCGGCGCCATCCCAGACCGCGTCGAAGCCGGGCGTCTTGACCTTGCCTTCGAGGATGATGTTGCCGGGCGCTTCGGCATGAATTTGCGGTGCGCCGGTTTTCAATGCATCGCGGGCATCGGTGAGCGGCGCGGTGGCGTCGATCTCGATCTCGACCAGATCGGCGATGTCTTCGGCTTCTTCTTCACTCGGCGCGACGACGGCGGCCACCGCTTCGCCGACAAAGCGCACCACGCCGTCGGCGAGAATCGGCTGGCCGATCGGCCGGTAGGAGAACTTGTGCAGCATGGGCGTGATCTTTTTCACGCCCGTCAGATCCGCGGCGGTGATCACCATTTTCCCGCCGGGCTTGCCGATGTTGACGATCTTCCCGGCAGCATCCGCGCTCCGCACGAAGCGTACCCAATGCGTCGCAGAGAGATCGGCGGTGAAGTGGCCCTGGCCGCGCACCAGTGCCGGATCTTCCAGCCGGCGGATGGCGCGGCCGACCCATTTCAGCCCGGTGCCTTTGGTTTCCGGGGCGCTCATGATTGAGAATTTTCCAGCGCGCGCCGCACCACCGCGCGCACCAGATCGCGCCGGTATTCGCCGGTGGTCTGGTGATCTTCCAGCGGCTCGATGGCGCTTGCGGCAGCTTCGGCGGCGGCACGGAACGCGGCATCGCCTGGCGTCTGGCCATTGAGCGCTGTTTCGGCCTCGGCAATACGGCGCGGGCTCGGCTCTGCGCCGCCGACACCAACATGGGCGTCGGCAATCTTGCCGTTCTTCACAGTGTACGTGACCAGCGACGCGCTCATGGCGAAATCGCCGGCGCGGCGGCTGAATTCGTTGAAGCCGAATTTGGCGTCGGCCGCGAGCAAGGGCAGGCGAACCTCCGCCAGCAACTCGTCCTCGGCCAAAGCTGTCGACATGATGCCTTGGAAATAATCCGTGGCCTTGATCGTACGCTCGCCGCGCGCGCTCTTGGCGATCATGGTGGCATCGAGCGTGGCCGACACCAGACACCATTCCGACGACGGGTCGGCGTGTGCCAAGCTGCCGCAGAAGGTGCCGCGCATGCGGATCGGATAATGCGCGATGTGGTGCCCGACGAAGGTCAGCAGCTTGCCGAGCGGATTATCGACGACGTTCTTGTGAAAGGCGCCATGCCGAACCCGCGCGCCGATGCTCAGGGTCTTGCCGTCGCTATGGAGTCGGTCGAGCCCCTCGACTTCGTTGATGTCGACCAGATGCGCCGGCTTTGCCAGCCGGAACGCCATGATCGGCACCAGGCTCTGCCCGCCGGCGAGAATCCGGCCATCCTCGGGCGCCACTTCGGCGAGCACTTTCAGCGCCTCATCGAGCGTTTTCGGCACGTGGCGGATGAAGGGCGCGGGTTTCATGCGGCGGTTTCGGTCCGATTATATGTATGCAAACGATATGCCACGGCGCCGAATTGTCAAACGGGCGCATGGGCGTAGCAAGGACAAAGCGTCCGGCCCCTCAGTAGCAGGGTTGTCGTCTTTCAATTAGTGTCGCGGCCGTTCAATCCACGCAGCTGTCCGGGGACCGATATGGAATTGCTCAATAAAGAAATGCACATGCTGTTTCCGACGGCGCTGTTTACTGGACAGATTCCCGATCTGTCGGTGGCGGACCGCATCGAGAAGAAGCTGTATGACCTCAAGGCCGCCGGGCAGGGCACCCGCGATTCGGACCGGGTTTTCATTTCGCAGGACGACCTGCAGACGCTGCCGGAGTTCAAGGAACTGTCCGATCTCGCGCTGCTGGAGTCGCATGAGATTCTCAACGTCTATCGGATCAAGCGCGAGTCCCACTACATCACCAATATGTGGGCGAACATCACGCACCCCAATCATCGCCACCACATGCACATTCATCCCAATTGCCTGCTGAGCGGCATTTTCTACGTCAAGACACCGAAAAACTGCGGGCCCACCATTTTTGGCGATCCGCGCCTGCACGCGCGCATGATCGAGCCGGATTTCACCGAGCAGAACGTCCATAATTCCAGCACCTTCTATTCGATGCCGGAAAAAGGCCGCATGGTGATGTGGCCGAGCTACCTGTCGCACGGTGTCGAGATCGGCCGCGCCGCCGAGAACGAAGACCGCATCGTGGTTGCCTTCAACATCATGATTCGCGGCGTCATCGACCGGCAGACGGCGCGGCTGAATCTGCGCTAGCCCGAATTGGGCGAACCGGCCGCTTTCAGTCGCCATTTCCGGGGAGCCGGGTTGGCAATCTCGTATTGGCTTGGCGCGCGAAATCGCCTTTAATCGGGCCTGAGGATAACGCCCAACAAGCCTTAAAAACAAAAGTGAGTGCAATCATGTTGAACCTGCCGTCGCGGCTGATCAAAGCCGCCGTATTGCTGCTGGCGCTAGCGGCTCCCGCCTTTGCCCAGGATTATCCAAACCGGCCCATCAAGCTGATCATTCCGTTCCCGCCGGGTGGCAGCAACGACGTGGTCGGCCGCATGGTCGCCAAGCAGCTCAGCGAGAAAATCGGCGCGCAGGTTTACGTCGACAACCGCGGCGGCGCCGGCGGCACGATCGGCACCGAAGCCTTGGCCGTGTCGGCGCCCGACGGCTACACACTCGGCATCATCTCGATCGCGCACGCGGTCAATCCGGCGCTGTACAAGCTGCATTACGATCCGATTACGTCGTTCACGCCGATTTCGATTCTGGCCACCGGCCCGAACGTGCTGGTCGTTAATCCGGATTCGCCGATCAAGACGGTAAAGGATCTGCTGAAGCTGGCGAAGGAAAAGCCCGGCGAACTCAACTACGCCTCGGCGGGTGTCGGCAGCTTCCAGCATCTCGGTGCCGAATTGTTCAAGCTGACGGCGGGCGTCAACATCGTGCACGTGCCCTACAAAGGCGGCGGGCCGGCCATGCAGGACGTCGTCGCGGGTCACGTCAAGATCATGTTCTCGTCGCTGGTGCAGACCACGCCCTTCATCAAGTCCGGCCAGCTCATCGCGCTCGGCACCGGCGGCGCCAAGCGCAATCCGGTGCTGCCGGATGTGCCGACCATCGCCGAAGCCGGCGTGCCCGGTTACGTCGCCGATAACTGGTGGGGCATCGTCGCGCCCGCCGGTCTGCCGGCGCCGCTGGCCCAGAAGATCTACAAGGATGTGCAGGCGGCGTTGGAGTCGCCTGAGCTGAAGGCACAGTTCGACCGCGAAGGCGCGGCGGTGGCTTCGATGAGCTCGGCCGAGTTCAACGAATACATCAAGACCGAAATCGTGAAATGGACGCGCGTCGTCAAGGAAGGCGGCATCACCGCGCAGTAGAGATCACGCGGCGCGTTCGTGACCCGGGCGCGCCGCGGCTAGTTGAACCGGCAATTCGAGCGCTTCGGTCCGGTTGCGGCCAAGCTCCTTGGCGCGATAGAGCGCGTGGTCGGCAAGCAGGACGAGTTCGCTGGCGTGCATGCCCTTGACCGGTGTGACGCAGCCGATGCCGATACTCAAACCCAGGTTCTTGACGCCTTCGCCTTCACAGAGAATTTCGAAGCACTGGCGGATTTTTCCGGCGACGCTCCGGGCGCCGTCGACCGACGTGCCGGGCAGCAGAATGGCGAATTCGTCGCCGCCATAGCGCGCACCGAGGTCGCCGCCGCGCTCGAGCGCGCTGGTCATCGCCGCACCCAGGATCCTGATCATGTGATCGCCGGCCGGGTGGCCGTGCACGTCGTTGTAGGATTTGAAATGGTCGGCATCGATCATCAGCAAAGCCAGCGGCTCCTTGTCGCGCATCCCGCGTTGCCATTCGCGGGCAAGGCTTTCGTTGAAATGCCTGCGGTTGGACAGACCGCTTAAAGTGTCGGTGGCGGCCATGATTGAAAGCTGATTTTCCGCGATGCCGCGCCGGTGCAGGTCATGCATCAGATACATCACCACCATATAGGTAATGGCACACAGCAGCGCGATCATGAATACGATGCCGAAGGCATATTCGTTCCACCGCAAAAAGATGTCGGCGGTCGATTGCCCGATGCTGACGACCAGCGGCAGGTCGGCGATCTGGCTATAGACGAACAGGCGCCGGCGACCGTCGGTAACGGAAGTGGTATCGAATCTGCCGTCGCGTTCGCGCGACAGTTCCTCGAACAGCTTGGCGCGCCGCAGATCCTGTCCAATAAAGTCGCCGGGTTGCGGCCAGCGCATCAGCGCGACGCCATCGCTGCGCAGCAATGTGATGCTGCCGTCCGGACCAAGCGATATTTTCTTGAACATGTCCTCGAAATAAGAAAGCCGCAGGCTTGCGACGACGATGCCGCCGAACGAACCGTCGGCTTTTGTGACGCGGCGGCTCAGGCCGATCACACGGTCGCTGCTCATGCGCGAGAATACCGGACGGCTGATATAGAGCCCGACGTTCGGGTCGTTCTTGTGCGCCAGGAAATAATCGCGGTCCGCCAAATTCACCGGTGATGGGTGAAGATCCTTGGAATCGAGCCGCACCGTGCCGGTCTCGTCGAGCACGAACATTTTCCCGAGGTGCCGCGCGGTCGCCGAACGATCGAACAGGATCATATTGCGTACCATCGGATCGAACCGGTCGAACTCCGGCAGGGCCAGACCGTCGATGACGCCTTGCAGCGATAAATCGACCGTCTCGATGTTGCGGCCGATGTCCGCTTCGATGGCGGTGATGAGGCCCTTGGCGACGTCGGCGGCGCGGTCGTAAGTGGCGCGACGCGCTTCAAACAGAATGTAGCCGCAGAGCGCGCAGAAGCAGAGCACGACCAGAAGAATGGGTGCGATCACGCGCCGCGTCGGGCGCGGTATCGTCATCATTCTCGCTTTGCCGTCGTCGGGCCTCATTCGCGAACCTTTTCTAAGGTCACGTTGCACGCCTCCGCTGCCGGTTGGGTTAATACGGCGAGGGCGTGTGCTTTGGTGGTTGAAAAGGCATTAAGGAACGGCGCCGCAATGTCCGAAACCGGATATTGCGGCCAATTCCCTGTATTTCAGGAGGTTTTTGAGTGCCCGGAACTTGCTGGAACTCGCCACCGATCGGTCTAAGATAAGAAAAAAATGCGACAGGGGAGGCGACGATGGGAATTGAAATTCTGGCGCTCGCGGCGGCTGTCTACATGTTGACCTGGGCCACTGTCTTGGTGGGGTCACGTTTCTTTGGTCCAAGATAGGCCGATATAAGTTTCACGACAGGTTCCGGCGGAACCACAGTTCAAGGTTTTGCGCGGGCATCCATGGCGAAAAGCGACACCGAAGTCGCCATTATCGGTGGCGGGGCGGCGGGCATTGCCGCGGGCCGGCGGCTGGCGAAGGCCGCCATTGAATGCCTGGTGATCGAGGCGCGGCCGCGGCTTGGCGGGCGCGCCTGGACCGTCGCCGACGATGCGGGCAATACGCTCGATCTCGGCTGCGGCTGGCTGCATTCCGCCGAACGCAATCCGTGGACGGCGATCGCGCGGGCGCAAGGTTGCGTCATCGACCGTTCGACACCGCCCTGGCAGAAGCCGGCGTTGACGACCGGCTTTTCGGCAGAAGAGCAGACCGACTTCGGCAGAGCGCAGCGAGCCTTCTTCGACCGTCTTGAAGCGATCGGCCAGACGAGCCCCGATGTGCCGGCATCCGCTGCGTTCGATCCCGGTTGCCGCTGGAACAACATGATCAACGCTGTCGGCACCTATATCAGCGGCGCCGAGATGGACCTCGTTTCGGCGCTGGATTTCGCCAACTACGCCGACACTGAAATCAATTGGCGGGTGCGCGAAGGCTACGGCACGGCGATCGCCGCGCATGGCGACGGATTGCCCGTGCTGCTCGATTGCCCGGTGCTGCAGATCGATCACAGCGGCCGGCGATTGAAGATCGAAACCGCCAAGGGCACGATCAGCGCCGATCAGGTCATTGTGACGCTGCCGAGCGCCGTTCTCGCGGAAAAGGAATTCCTGTTCACACCGGCCTTGCCTGACAAAACCGAAGCGGCGGCGGGCCTGCCGCTCGGCCTTGCCGACAAACTGTTTCTGTCGCTGAGCGGCGCGGAAGAATTCGCGCCTGACAGCCGTTTGTTCGGCCGCACCGACCGCACCTCGACCGCGGCCTATAATCTGCACGCACTGGGACAGCCTTTGGTCGAGGTCTATTTCGGCGGCCGGTTTGCCAAGGAACTCGAAGCCGGCGGCGACGATGCTTTTGCCGATTACGCCATTGCCGAACTGGCCGGCTTGCTCGGCAACGACTTCCGCCAGCGTGTGACGCCGGTACGGATTCATCGCTGGGGCGCGGACCCGTTCGCGCTCGGCTCCTACTCCTACGCCAAGCCCGGCCACGCCGACTGCCGCGCCACGCTGGCGGAACCTGTCGACGGGCGTCTGTTCTTTGCCGGCGAGGCCTGTTCGGAAAACGACTTCTCCACCGCGCATGGCGGCTATCTCACCGGCGTTGCCGCCGCCGATCAGGCGATCGCCGCGCGCAAGCGCTCGCGCTGAAATCTACTTCGGCTTTCGCTTCGGCTTCGTCGTCACGACATCGGATGTGCCATCACCATTCACGTCGGTCGTCGAGGTGTTTACCCCGGTCTGGATCGATTTAAGGGTCTTCTTTGCCGCGTGGTGTCTGGCGCGGTGAGGGCGAGCGTCGGCGATCTGCGCAAAGCCGAAGATGGCCAGACAGGTGGCGGCGATGATCGTGCGAACTTTCATGAGTGAGTCTCCATTCCGAGGAGACCCTAGCCGCGCTCACCGCAGCAAAAAAGACTCAAAAATCTCCAGGGGCAGCGCTAGCTGCCGACCTTGAGTTCCGACACCAGGCCGCGCAGCGCGGCGATGGTCGATGGTGCGACGCTTTTTCCCGTGCGCGGATTTTCCGACGGCACGTTCTCGATTGTCATGGTGAAACGCATGGCGTCGGCATCGACCGTGATGGTGTGGGTGTTGCGGGTGACGGTCGGGTCGGCCCAGATTTCCAGCTTCGTCTTGTCCGGGCCAATGCCGGCGAGGCTGAGCGCGGCAGCGACATTGACGTTGGTTGGGAAGCCGCGCGCGCCGTCGCGCGCCGAGCCGTCGAACACCTTCATCGGCTCGGTCAAACCGGCGACCGAGATGTTGCCTTCCAGCAGATAGGGCGCGCCTTCGAGGCCGGCGGGCGGCTTGCGCGTCACCATCTTGACCGAATGGATGGTGCCTTCGGCGGCGGCGCGCACGGCGTCGAGCCCGAGCAGCGCGCCGGTCGGCACGATAATACGCGCGCCGTTCGCCTTGGCGCGTTCGACCAGATCGCCGTTGTTGAGCAGTTGCGCGACGGAAAGCGGCACGAAGATACGGCCTTTGTCGATCGCCGCGATCGCGACGTCGCGGAACAGCGCCGGCGGCAGGCATTCCACGACGATATCGCAGTCGTCGGCCAGCGAGGTGGCAGTGCGCAGCGCAACGAGATCGCCGATTTGCGGCAGGGCTTTACGCGCCTTGTCGGCGTCGCGCACCGCGACGGCGGTGAGCACCAGGCCGGGCACATCGCCGTCGATCAGGCGCCGCGCCACGTCGAGTCCGACCGCGCCGAGCCCTGCAATACCGACGCGCAAATCCTTTTTACCAGTCATTCGATGTTCCGTTCGTTAGGCGCGCCACGCGTCGAGGCGATGGCCGTCATCCGTGAAGTTGATCTTCAGCCCGGCGGTTTCGATCCGCTCGCTCGGCCCCTTGGTGATGCCCCAATGGTCGAGCCGGCCCGGCGGCCATTTCCAGTCTTCCGGCTTGCCGGTCCGGTAGCTGGCGTCCACTTGCTGCATTTCCGCAGTGTATTCAATCGGCATATCGTCGGGGCCGAGGAAATAACAGAACACATTGTTCCCGGGGCCGTGGCGGCCCGGCCCCCATTCGATGCCGCGGCCGTCGTCGCGCATACGGCCGGCGCCTTTCATGACCGATTCCAGATCGGGCATCTCGAAGGCGATGTGATTGAGCGTCGGCCCGCCGGAAAAGCCTAGCACGATATTGTGGTGGTCGGCGTTGACCGTCATGAAATGGAACTTCCGCGTCGTATCGGACACCTTGAAGCCGAGCGCGTCGCGGTAGCAGGCGAGCGTGGCGTCGCTCTCGCCGGCATTGATATTGACGTGGCTGACCTTGCGCGGCCGGTCGGGCTGGTCGGCGCCGTCGGCGTGATCCTTGACGCCGCAGACGATGGCGATGTTGCGGCCTTCCGGGTCCTTGAAGCCGAAGCCATACTCGCCGTGCGGCTGTTTCAGTTTGCCGGGTGGATCGATGGTCGTAATGCCGTGCGCCTTCACCTGTGCGTGTAGCGCGTCGACGGTGGCGCTGTCGGCAGCGTCGAACACCATGCGGATCATCACTGGCTGCGCCGTCTGCTGGATGCTGAGGACGTGGTGAAAAGGCCCGGTGGCGCGGAAATAATGCACGCCGGACGTTTCGCCAACGGGCGCGAGGTTCCAGACATTGGTGAAAAACCTGGCCGCCTTGTCGAGATCGGTGAACCCGAGATCTACGCTGCGCAGCGCAGTCACTTTAGCCTTGCTCATATGGTCTCACCCAGAAAACGCGCGGCGTTGTCGTGGTGCAGCAGCTTCACATCGCCGTCTGAAAGTTTGAGTGCCGCCACATTGCCGCGCGGGTCACGGTCATAAATGTCGAACGGAAAATCGGTGCCGAGGCAAAGCTGGCGCACCCCGAAGGTTTCGATCAGATGTCCCAGCGTGTGCGGGTCGTAGGTCAGCGTGTCGTAATAGAGATTTTTGGCATGCTCGCGCGGCGAGATGCCGATGCGTTCGGTGACTTCAGGCCGTGATTTCCAGCCATGCGTCAGCCGCGGCAGGATCGAGGCGAAAGCGCCGCCGCCATGGCTGAAGGCCAGCCGCAGGCGAGGGTGGCGCGTCAGCGTGCCGCCGGTCATCAGCGAGGCAATGCAATAGGCCGTCTCCAGCGGAAAGCCGATGAAGGCCATCAGGCCGGGCGGACCGACGATGCGTTCCTTGCCGCTGGGATGCAGCGCATGCACGAACACCGCGGCGCCGAGTTCTTCGGCGCGGGCAAAGAAGCCTTCGAATTTCGGATCGCCGAGCGCTGCGCCGTTGATGTTGCTGCCGAGTTCGACGCCCTTGAAGCCGTCGGCCATGAGACGTTCGAGTTCGCGCGTGGCGGCGTCGGGGTCCTGCAGTGGCACGCCGCCGAGGCCCGCGAACTTGTCCGGCGCGCGCGCCACCATGGCGGCGATGGTGTCGTTGACGTGGCGCGTCAGCGGCACGGCGTCCTCAAGCGGCAGCCAGTACGACAGTAGTTCCGGCATGGGTGAGAGCACCTGGCGCGCGATGCCCATGCGCGTCATGGCTTCCTGACGGCGCTCGACGTCCCAGCATTCATCGGTGACGGTGCGGAAGTTTTTGCCGTCGATCATCACGTTCTTGTGGTGGCAATCGCGGCCCGCGCACATCTGCGGCCATTGCTTGCCGCCGAATTCGGTGACGTGCTTGCCGGCGTAAGCCGGAAACTCCGCCGGCACGATATGGGTGTGGATGTCGATGGCGTTCATTTGCGGCCGGTGAAGTTCGGTTTGCGCTTTTCCATGAAGGCGCGCACCCCTTCGGCATAATCCGGCGTTTGCCCGGCGGCGCGCTGCAATCCCCGCTCGAGATCGAGTTGCTGTTCGAGCGTATTGCCGACCGAGGCATTGAGCGCCTGCTTGATGAGCGCGAGGCCCTGTGTCGGCGCGGTGGCGAAGTGTTCGCAGATCCGGGTCGATTCATAGACCAGCGCCTTGTCGCCGACGGCGCGCCAGATCAGGCCCCATTCCGCGGCTTTTTCGGCAGTCAGGTCCTGCGCCAGCAGCGCCAGTCCGCGTGCGCGAGCGTCGCCGACCAGCCGTGGCAGCATCCAGGTGCCGCCGGCGTCCGGGATGATGCCGATGCGGGCGAAGGACTGGATGAAGCGGGCCGATTGCGCGGCGATGACGATGTCGCAGGCCAGCGCGATGTTGCAGCCGGCGCCGGCGGCAACGCCGTTGACCGCGGCGACCACGGGGAAGCGCAACGTGCGCAGCTTCTTCACCAGCGGATTGTAATATTTCTCCAGCGTCTCGCCGAGCACGACAGGCTTGCCGTCCTTCGGCAAGCGGTCATTGAGATCTTGCCCGGCGCAAAAAGCTTTGCCGCTGCCGGTGATGAGAAGGGCACGGCAGTTTTCGTCGGCATCAACGGCGGCTACGGCTTCGCGCAGCGCCTCGTGCATGGCATCGTTGAAGGCGTTGAGCTTGTCCGGCCGGTTGAGGGTAATAACGCTATAGCCGGCGCGCTGCTCGAGAAGGATCGGTTGCTCGGTCATTCCTTTTTGGCTCCGGCGACGAAGGTCTCCAGCGCGCCGATCTCCTGCTTGCCGCCGTCGAAGTCGGCGGCCAGACGTTCGTACAACAGGCCTGCCGCATCCAGCATGGCGTGCTCGGACTTATCGTCGCCGATGAAATCCGAAATCTCGTTCATCTCGGCGACCCAGCGATAGGCCTTCGAATACATCGTCGGCACTTGCCGCGTCAGGTAGCCGAACAAAGCCGGCTGGCTTTCGGCGAGTTCGGCGCGCAGCGCTTCCGCCGAACCGCCGCGCGTGGCGGCGAGCATCATCGAAGCGCCGAGCGCGGTGAAGCCTTTGGTGATGCCGGCGTAGGACATCTTCAGCGCTGACGCGGCGGTGATCGGTCCGTCGAGCACGCGCACGATCAGGCCGTAGTCATTGAAGATCGCGAAGTTGGCGGCGGCTGGACCTGCCGCATAGAATTTGGTGTTGGTGCTGCCCGGCTTCGGCGGCGGACCGATGATGGCGGCGCCGACAAATTCACAGCCGGTCGCTTTCACCACGTCGGCGATGTGGTTCATGGTCTGCGGACTGACCGCGTTGCATTCGACATAAATCGGCTTCTTGTTGGCGGCGCTCAGCACGCTCGCCAGCCGCTTAGCCAGCGCCAGTGCATCGCCCGGCGGTACAATGGAAAGGAGGAAGTCGGCTTCCGCCAGTTCGCGGTCTTCGGCGCCGCGCATTCCGGCGTCCTGCGCGCGTTTGCTGCTTGCTGCACTGCGGCCGGCCAGCGATGTCAGCACGCTGACCTTGTTTTCCGTCAGCCGCTTTGCTACCGCCGCACCCATGTTGCCCGGTGCAATCAGGGCGACGGTTGGCGTCGCATGTGAGTTCATATCGAGGCTCCCAGGGTCTTTTCGTGTGATCGCCGTACCCCAATGACACTAAGTCCGGTATCCAACATAAGAAAACCTCAATAGTCTGCCGAGACTCAACATTCCCTTGCAGAATTGCGTAACCGCGCCAGCCGTGGCGGCTGAGCGGACCTTAACGCCCCTTCCATAGCCATAAAGGACGTCCGCTTGAATAACGCACAAGGCGCAGCCGAGATAGCCGGGGTGGGTGAGGCGCGCGGATGGACGCAGAAATTGCTGCGTTACCGCGAGCCCAGCCATCTGCGCAGCATCGTTGAGCTTGCCATCACTTTCGCGCCGCTGGCGGCGCTGTGGGTGGTGATGTGGCTGTTCTATTCGTTCGGCTTTTGGTGGGTGACCTTGCTGCTGGCGGTGCCGGCTGCGGGCTTTCTGGTGCGTCTGTTCATGATCCAGCACGACTGCGGGCACGGCGCCTTCTTCCGCCACAAGCTGGCCAATGACTGGACCGGCCGCGCGCTCGGCGTGCTGACCTTCACGCCCTACGATTTCTGGCGCCGCACGCATTCGATACATCACATGACCTCGGGCAACCTGGAAAAGCGCGGCATCGGCGATATCGATACGCTGACGGTCAACGAATATCTGGCGCTGTCGCGATTCGGCCGTCTGAAATACCGGCTTTATCGCCATCCGGCCGTGATGTTTGGCATCGGTCCCGCTTATCTGTTTATCGTGCAGCACCGGTTGCCGGTCGGTCTGATGCGCGCCGGTCTGGTGCCATGGCTCTCGACGCTCGGCACCAATGCCGCGATTGCGCTCATCGCCGCGGGCCTGATCTGGCTGATCGGCCCTGCCGCTTTCGTCACTGTGCATCTGCCGATCATTCTGTTGGCCGCGACCATGGGCGTCTGGCTGTTCTACGTGCAGCATCAGTTCGAGCACACGCAGTGGGCCCATAACGAGACCTGGGATCTGCACGAGGTCGCGCTGCACGGTAGTTCTTACTACGTGCTGCCGAGTTTCCTGAGCTGGTTCACCGCCAATATCGGCATCCACCACGTGCACCATCTGTGCAGCAAGATTCCGTATTATCGGCTGCCCAAAGTGCTGCGCGAAAATCCCGAGCTCGGCACCATCGGCCGCCTGACGCTGTGGGAGAGCATCAAATGCGTGCGTCTGGTGCTGTGGGATGAGAGCGCCAGAAAGCTGATCTCGTTCCGCGACATGCGCCGCATGATGTCGGCGCAGACGGCCTAGCCGTCAGCTCGGCGTCACGCCGCCGTCGAGGTTGATGCTTTGTCCGGTGACGAAGCCGGAGGCTTCGGAGGCGAGAAACAGCGCCGCGCCGACCAGATCCTGCGGCGTCTCCGGCCGTGGAATGCACTGCATCGCGACGATGCGTTCCTTCTGCGCCGGCGTCACGGTCTTGCGCTCGATCTCGGTGAAGGTCGCGCCCGGCAGGATGGCGTTGACGGTGATGTTGTCCGGGCACAGTTCGCGCGCCATCGACAGGCTCATGCCCATCAGCGCGGATTTCGTCGCGATGTAATGCAGATAGTTCGGGCGGCCGAGCCGCACCGCGCCCGAGGCGATATTGATGATGCGGCCCCATTTGGCGCGCCGCATCGCCGGCAGCACTGCCCGCGCGCACAAAAACGGCCCGGTCAGATTGACCTTCAAGACCTGTTCCCATTCGTCCAGCGGAATCTGGTCGAACGGCCGCATCTGCAATGTCGAGAAAATCCCGGCGTTGTTGATCAGCACATCGATACGCCCGTATTCATCCTCGACAAGCTGGACCATCTCCTTGATCGACGCTTCGTCAGCGACGTCGGTGGTGATCGCCAGTGCCTGGCCGTCGGCTTTGAGGATTTCGCCGGCGACCGCTGCGGCCGTGGCCTCGTTACGCTCGGCGATGACGACTTTGGCCCCGGCCAGTGCGAAGGCCTTGGCAAAGACCCGGCCGATGCCCTGGCCGGCACCGGTGATGATGACCACCCGGTCCTTCAGCGAGGGAAACACGATGTTCTGGAGATCGGCATCTGTCGTCATGGCAACCCTTGCTTGAATGGGCAGGTTTGGTGCGTCCAAGTCTATATCTTGCCCTATACCTTGGAATTATAATTCGCGCTGCGGCTCTAGCGGAGATGGACCTTTTGGAAGACGTGCCGCTACACTAGACTGCACAAATAGGCCGGAACGGCCAAGGCTACGAAATCATGGGGAGGAATAATCATGCGCAAAGCGTTGTTGGCCGCCAGTACGGCCTTGTTGCTCGCGGCGGGTCCCGCTGCGGCCCAGCAGAAAACCATCAAGATCGGTTTCGTCTCGACCTTCAGCGGTCCGACCGCCGTGATCGGCAACGACATGCGCAATTCGTTCGAATTGGCGCTCGACCACATGGGCCGCAAGATGGGCGGCATTCCGGTCGAAGTGATCTATGAAGACGACGGGCAGAAGCCGGACGTCGGCAAGCAGAAGACCGAGAAGCTGATCGAATCCGACAAGGTCGATTTCATCGCCGGTTATATCTGGTCGAACGTGCTGCTGGCGTCGCTCAAGCCGATCGTCGACTCCAAGACCTTCCTGGTGATTTCCAACGCCGGCCCGTCGCAGGTCGCCGGTGAAATGTGCTCGCCGACGGTGTTCTCGACGTCGTGGAACAACGACCAGACGCCGCAGGCTATGGGCACCTACATGAACCAGAAGGGCGTGAAGTCGGTGTTCCTCATCGGGCCGAACTACGCGGCCGGCAAGGACATGCTGGCGGGCGTCGCCTCGACTTTCAAAGGCAAGGTGATCGGGCAAGAGCTCACCACCTGGCCGTCGCAGCTCGACTTCTCGGCCGAACTCGCCAAGGCGAAAGCCTCGGGCGCCGAAGCCGTGTTCGTGTTCTATCCGGGTGCCGCCGGCGTGCAGTTCCTCAACCAATACGCCGCGGCCGGCCTCAAGGGTACGATCCCGCTCTACACCGCGTTCACGATCGACGAGCTGTCGCTGCCGCTGCAGAAGGAAAACGCCATCGGCGTTCCCGGCGCGCAGGAATGGGTCAACGATCTTCCCAACGAGCAGAACAAGAAGTTCGTCGCCGACTATCGCAAGAAATACACCGGCCTGCGTCCGACCTACTATGGCGCGCAGTCTTATGACGCCGCGCAGCTGATCAACTCGGCGGTGGTGCTCACCAAAGGCAAGCTCGACGACAAGGTCGCGGTGCAGAAGGCGATGGAAAAGGCCGACTTCAAGTCGGTGCGCGGCGGCTTCAAGTTCGGACCCAACCACGTTCCGATCCAGAACTTCTATCTCCAGGATGTCGTGAAGGATGCCGACGGTCAGTTGTCGCTCAAAACCGTCGCCACCATCGTCAAGGACAACCAGGACATCCACTTCAGCAAATGTTCGATGAAGTGATCGGGCGCTAGGCGATCACGGCGGCGGCGCTTGTGCGCTGCCGCCGTTTGCTTGTTTGCGGTCCGGCATCAGTCTTGCACCATTTGAGATCATGACGCTTTTCATCGAACAGTGCCTGAACGGATTGCAGTTCGGCCTGCTGCTGTTTCTGCTGGCGGCGGGCCTGACGCTGGTGTTCGGCATCATGGATCTGGTGAACCTGGCGCACGGTTCGCTCTACATGATCGGCGCCTATTTCGCCGCGACCTTTGCGGCCTGGACCGGCAGCTTCGTGCTCGGCGCCGTGCTGGCGCTGGTCGCCACCTTGCTGGTCGGCATGGTGGTGGAAGTCGTGGCGATGCGTAGGCTTTATGGCCGCGACCATATCGACCACGTACTGGCGACTTTCGGGTTGATTCTGTTTTTCGATGAATCGGTGCGGTTGATCTGGGGTCCTGCCGGCTTGAGCCTGCCGTTGCCACCGTGGCTGAGCCAGCCGGTGCAGATCCTGCCCGGCGTGTTCTATTCCGGCTACCGGCTCGCCATCATCGTGGTGACGCTACTGGTCGCGGGTTTTCTCTACGTGCTGGTCATGCGTACGCGCATCGGCATGCTGATCCGGGCGGGAGCTTCAAACAGAGAGATGGTCGGCGCACTCGGCGTCAACATCAAGCTGCTCTACACGCTGGTTTTCGGCCTTGGCGCCGCGCTCGCTGGCTTCGCCGGCCTGATGCAGGCGCCGATTCTCACGGTCCAAATTGGGATGGGTGAGAACATTGTCATCCTCGCCTTCGTCATCACCGTGATCGGGGGTGTCGGCTCGATCCGCGGCGCGCTGGTGGCGGCGATTTTCGTCGGCTTCATCGACACGCTCGGCCGCGCCTTTTTCCCCGACCTGCTGCGCATGATCCTGAGCAAGGAAGCGGCGGCGACCGCCGCGCCGGCGCTGTCGTCGATGCTGATCTATCTGCTGATGGCAATCGTGCTGGTGGTGAAGCCCGAAGGTCTGTTTTCGGCGGGCCAGAAATGACGGCCCAACTCACCCCGCGTAACATCGCGATATTCGTCCTGCTGGCCGCGCTGGTGCTGCTGCCGCTTTATACGGGCCTGTCCGGCAATCGTTTCATGCTGACGCTGTTCACCCGCATCGTCATCCTGGCACTCGCTGCGGTCAGCCTCAACCTCATGCTCGGCTATGGCGGCATGATGAGCTTCGGCCACGCCGCCTATCTCGGTATCGGTGGTTACGCCGTCGGCATTCTGGCGCACGAGGGCATCGCCAGCGGCTTCGTGCAATGGCCGGCGGCGCTGGCGGCGTCGGCGCTGTTCGCGCTGGTGATCGGTGCGCTGAGCCTGCGCACACGCGGCGTTTACTTCATCATGATCACCTTCGCCTTCGCACAGATGGCCTATTACATCTGCGCCGGCATTGCGCGTTACGGCGGCGACGACGGCCTGACCATCTATAAACGCAGCGAATTCGTCGCGCCGGTCAATCTGTCTAACAAGGTGCAGTTTTATTACATCTGCCTGGCGCTGCTGTTGGCCGCGATCTATCTGGTCTGGCGGTTGGTGAATTCGCGTTTCGGCATGGTGATTCAAGGCGCGCGCTCCAACGACGTGCGCATGCGGGCCATCGGCTTTCCGACCTACCGCTACAAGCTCGTGTGTTTCGTTGTCGCCGGTACGCTCTGTGGCCTGTCGGGCGCGCTGCTGGCCAATCACAACGATTTTGTCAGTCCGTCGATCATGTATTGGACGCGCTCCGGCGATCTCATCATCATGGTCGTGCTCGGCGGCATGGGCACGCTGTTCGGCCCGGTGTTCGGCGCGGTGGCGCTGCTGGTGTTCGAGGAACTGTTGCCGACTTTGATAAAACTGCTCGGCACGCCGATGTTCGGCGAGCAGGCGGCGCGCGCCTCGGAATACTGGCAGATCGTCATGGGGCCGCTGCTGCTGCTGGTCGTGCTGTTCGCGCGGGGCGGCATCGACGGCTTGCTGCGCAAGCTCAGCAAGGAGCGCGCATGAGCGAGCCGCTTCTTACCGTGGATCACCTCGGCAAGCGTTTCGGCGGCATCGTCGCGACCGACGATCTGTCGCTGAGCGTCGCGCCGGGCGAGCTGCACGCCGTCATCGGTCCGAACGGCGCCGGCAAGACCACGTTGATCGCGCAGCTTTCCGGACAACTGACTCCGGACACTGGGCGCATTCATTTTGCCGGCAGCGATATCACCACGCTGCCGATGTACAGGCGCAGCGCGCTGGGGTTGGCGCGCTCGTTCCAGATCACGTCGCTGTTTCTCGATCTCAGCGTGCTCGACAACGTTGCGCTCGCCGTGCAGGCCCATGCCGGTCATTCGTTCCGGTTCTGGCGCGATGCGCGATCGGAGCCGGAATTGCGCGATCCGGCCCGTGCGGCCTTGACCCGCGCCGGTTTGAGAGATCGCGCCGAGCTGCCGGCTTCGCTGCTCAGTCACGGCGAGCATCGCCAGCTCGAACTGGCGATGGCGCTGGCGGGCAGCCCGCGCATGCTGTTGCTCGACGAGCCTATGGCCGGCCTGGGGCCGGAAGAATCCGCTCGCATGGTCGAGATGCTGCGCGCGCTCAAGGGCGAGCTTACCATTCTGCTGGTCGAGCACGACATGGAAGCGGTGTTCGCGCTGGCCGACCGCATTACGGTGCTGGTCTATGGTTCCGCGATTGCCTCCGGCAACCCCGCCGAAATCCGTGCCAACGCCGCGGTGCGCGAAGCCTATCTCGGCGAGGCGGAGGCGACGCATGTCTGACAGTAAGTCTGACGTCCTCGCCGTCGATGGCATCGAGACCTGCTACGGCCTCAGCCAAGTGCTGTTCGGCCTGTCGCTCACCATCGCGCCCGGCGAGATGGTGACGCTGATGGGGCGCAACGGTATGGGCAAGACAACGACCGTGCGTTCGGTCATGGGCCTGACGCCGGCGCGCGCCGGCAGCATCCGCTTTCTCGGCACCGAAATCCGCGGCCTGCCGTCTTACAAGATCGCGCAGCTCGGCATCGGCCTGGTGCCGGAAGGCCGCCAGATTTTCCCGAACTTGACGGTGCGCGAGAATTTGCTGGCGACGGCGGTGGCGCGCGAGAGCAGCGGCTGGACGCTTGACCGGGTCCACGCATTGTTTCCGCGGCTCGCCGAGCGTGCGTCGAGTATGGGCAATCAACTGTCCGGCGGCGAGCAGCAGATGTTGGCGATCGGCCGCGCGCTGATGACCAATCCGCGGCTGCTGATCCTCGACGAGGCGACCGAAGGTCTGGCGCCGCTGATCCGCGCCGAAATCTGGCGCTGTCTGGCGCGGCTGAAGGAGTCAGGTCTCGCCATTCTGGTGATCGACAAGAATGTCGGTGCGCTGACGAAGGTCGCCGACCGGCATTTCCTGATCGAGCGCGGCCGCGTGGTGTGGAGCGGACTGTCGGCCGAGCTTGCCGCGGCGCCGGAAATACAACACCGCTATCTCGGCGTCTGATTATTCCGCCGGCTGCTGCGTTGGCGGCGGCGATTTGCGCCAGACGAAGGTCGGGCTGGCACCGCCGAGTTTGCGATGAAGCTTGTCGAGCAGCAAATAGATCACCGGCGTCGTGTACAGCGTCAGAAACTGCGACACCAGCAAGCCGCCGATGATGGTGATGCCGAGCGGGCGCCGCAGTTCCGAGCCGGGCCCGGAGGCGATCACCAGCGGCACGGCGCCGAGCATGGCCGCCATCGTCGTCATCAGAATCGGCCGGAAGCGCTCCATGCAGGCTTCGTGAATCGCCTGCATCGGCGACAGCCCGCGCTTGCGCTCGCCCTCCAGCGCGAAGTCCACCATCATGATGCCGTTCTTCTTGACGATGCCGATCAGCAGGATGATGCCGATGAAGGCGATCACCGTCAGTTCGGTGCCGGAGACCTGCAGCGCCAGCAGGGCGCCGAGGCCCGCCGAGGGCAGCGTCGAGATGATGGTCAGCGGATGCGCCAGGCTCTCATAGAGAACGCCGAGCACGATATAGACCGCGATCAAGGCCGCCAGCAGCAACAGCGGTTGTGCGCTGGTGGCCTGTTTGAAGGCCTGCACATCGCCGGAGAAATCCGCATGCACGATATCGGGAATATGCATTTCGGCGACGGCCTGGGAAATCGCCGCGGTGGCCTCCTCGATGGTGATGCCGGGCGCAAGATTGTAGGTGATGGTGGTCGAGGGGAATTGACCCTGATGGTTGACCACCAGCGGCGCGATGCCGCGTTCGACCTTCACCAGTCCCGATAGCGGCACCTGCGTGCGGCCGCTACCGGGCACATAGACCTGGCTGAGATCGCCTGGATCGCGCTGGTATTTCTGGTCGACCTCGAGAATGACGCGATACTGATTGCGCGGGCCGTAAATGGTCGAGATCTGGCGCTGCGAGAAGGCGTTGTTGAGCGCGTTGTCGATATCCTGAATACGCACGCCGAACCTTGCGGCGGCAGGCCGGTCGATAGAGATATTGGCCTGCAGACCGCCTTGCTCGCGGTCGGTGTTGAGATCGGTCACCTGCGACAACTGCTTCACGCGGTCGACCACCTTCGGCACCCAGCTCTGCAACTGGTCGATATCGGCGCTCCACAACGTGAACTGATATTGCGAGTCGCTCTGCCGGCCGCCGACCCGCAGATCCTGCGCCGGGAACATGAAAACGCGCACGCCGGGGATGTTCGATAGTTTTGTACGAAGGCGGTTGATCACCTGCTGGGTGGTGACGTTGTCGCGTTCGGCCAGCGGCTTCAGACTGATGAACAGCCGCCCGCGATTGACCGAAGCGCCGCCGGGCCCGCCACCGCCGCCGGCCGATGAGCCGAGGCCCGACACCGCCGGATCCGCCAGCACGATATCCATCGCCTGCTGCTGCAGCACCAGCATGGCTTCGTAGGAAATATCGGTCGAGGCCTGCGTGCCGCCGAAGATCAGGCCGGTGTCGTCCTGCGGAAAATAACCCTTTGGCACCTTCACGTAGAGGAAGGCAGTGAGCGCGATGGTGGCGACGAAGGTCATCATTGCCAGCGCGCGTTGCTCCAGCACGAAGGCAAGCGACCGGTCGTAGAATCGGATCATGCGCGACAGGATGCCTTCGACGCGGCGGTCGAGCCAGGTCGCGTCCGGGCTCGGGCCTTGCTTGACAAAGTAGGCGCAGATCATCGGCGTCACCGATAGCGACACCACGGTCGAGACGGCGATGGCAAAGGCGAGCGTTACCGAGAATTCGCGGAACAGGCGGCCAACAATGCCGCCCATGAACAGCAGCGGAATGAAGGCCGCGATCAACGACACCGAGATCGACACCACCGTGAAGCCGATCTGCTTGGCGCCCATCAGCGCCGCGCGCAACGGCGAATGGCCGTTCTCCAGATTGCGGAACACGTTCTCGATCATGACGATGGCGTCGTCGACGACGAAGCCGATGCTGACCGCCAGCGCCATCAGCGACAGGTTGTCGATGGAGAATCCCGCCGCCCACATCAGCGCGCAAGTGCCGGCGAGCGACAGCGGTACGGTCACGCCGGCGGCAATGGTCGCCGCGGTACGCCGCAGAAACAGGAATACCACCAGCATCACCAGCACGGCGGTGGCGGCGAGCGTCAGCTGCATGTCGTGCACGCTGGCGCGGATGGTCTGGGTGCGGTCGGTCAGCACCGAGATGTCGAGCCCGGCCGGAATCCACTGCCGCAATTCGGGCAACAGCGCGTAGATACGGTCGACGGTGTCGATGACATTGGCGTCGGCCTGCTTGGTGATGATCAGCAGTACCGATGGATCGCGGTTGAACCAGCCGGCCGAGCGGCTGTTGCGCACGCTGGGCCTGATCGTGGCGACGGTGGAGAGCCGGATGACGGTGCCGTCGACGGTCTTGACCACCAGCGGATCGTAGTCGGTGGCGTTGGTCAGTTGATCGTTGATGCCGATGGTGACGGCGCGCTTGGCCCCGTCGAAAGTGCCGAGCGGGCCAACCGCATTGGAATTGGCAATCGCGGTGCGTACGTCCTCCATCGACAGGCCCATCGATGACAGCCGGGCCGGATCGACCCGCACGCGCAAGGCCGGTTGCTCGGAACCGGCGACGGAAACGTCGGCGACGCCGTCGACCTGGCTCAGGCGCTGCGCGATCACGCTGTCGGCAGCGTCGTAGATGGCACTGCCCTGCATGGTTTTCGACGTCAGCGCCAGGATCAGGATCGGCGCCGCGGCGGGATTGGCTTTGCGGAAGTTCGGCAGCGTCGGCATGTCGCCGGGCAGGTCGGTCAGCGCGGCATTGAGGGCTGCCTGCACGTCGCGCGCGGCGCCTTCGATGCTGCGCTTCAGGTCGAACTGCACGGTGATGCGGGTGGAGCCGAGCGAACTGGTCGAGGTGATTTCGGTGACGCCGGAGATTTCGCCGAGCCGCCGCTCCAGCGGCGCTGCGACCGTCGCCGCCATGATGTTGGGATCGGCGCCGGGCCGGCTGGCACTGATATTGATGGTCGGGAAATCGACGGAGGGCAGGCTGGCGACCGGCAAGAATCCGTAAGCCACCGCGCCGGTCATGAACAGCCCGATCGCCAGCAGCGTGGTGCCGATCGGCCGCCGGATGAAGGGGTATGAGAAGTTCATGACGTGCGGCTGCCGCTAGAGGAAAAGCGGATAGGCAACCCCGGTCTATTCCCTCTCCCCTTGTGGGAGAAGGTTAGGGAGGGGGGTAGCTGCGAGGGTCGCATTGCGGACCCCCGCCCCCAACCCCTCCCCACAAGGGGGAGGGGAGTCTTCAGAGTTCGGCGCTTGGCGATTGCAGACATCTGTCTACTCGGCCGGCTGAGTGCGCGGCGCCCGCGGCGGCAACGGGCTGAGCCGTGCGCGCAGCCGTTCCATGTACAGGTAGATCACCGGCGTGGTGTAGAGCGTCAGCAACTGGCTCAGCAGCAGGCCGCCGACGATCGAGACGCCGAGCGGATTGCGCAGTTCGGAGCCGGTGCCGCCTTCCAGCGCCAGCGGCAGCGCGCCGAACAGAGCGGCCAGCGTCGTCATCATGATCGGACGGAAGCGCAGCAACGCCGCCTGGACGATGGACTCCTCGGGCGACATGCCTTCATTGCGCTCGGCCTCGAGCGCGAAGTCGATCATCAGGATGGCGTTCTTTTTCACGATGCCCATCAGCAGCACGATGCCGATCAGCGCGATCACCGACAAATCATATCCAAAAAGCATCAGCGCCAGCAGCGCGCCGACGCCGGCCGAAGGCAGCGTGGAGAGAATGGTCAGCGGGTGGATGAAGCTTTCGTACAGCACGCCGAGCACGATGTAGATCGTGATGGCGGCGGCGAGCAGCAGCCACGGTTCGCCCGCCAGCGATTTGGCGAATTCGGCGGCGTCGCCCGAATAGGTGCCGGTCACCGAGGTCGGCATGCCGATGTCATTCTGTGCCTTGGTGATCAGCGTCACTGCGTCGCTCAGCGCATAGCCGGGCGCGAGGTCGAAGCTGATGGTGATGGAGGGGAACTGCTCCTGATGCGCGATCGTCAGCGGCGCCGAGGTGTAGGTGAAGCGCGCAAAGGCCGACAGCGGCACCTGGTTGGAGCCGGTCACGGTGTTCGGCGTCGCGGTGGTGTTGGTATTCGTCGTACCGCTCGCCGTATTGGCCACGGTCGCCGCCGTGCCGTTACTGGTGGTGGCGCCGGTGACGTAGAGTTTGCCGAGCGAGGTCGGGTCCTGCAGATAGCGCGGCTGCGCCTCGAGGATGACGCGATACTGGTTGGCCTGGCCATAGATGGTGGAAATCTGGCGCTGGCCGAAGGCATCGTTGAGCGTGTCGGTGATACTCTGCATCGACACGCCAAGGCGGCCGGCCTGTTCGCGGTCGACGTCGACCAGCACGCGGGGCCCGCCTTCCTGCGCTTCGGATGCGACTTCGCGGAATTGCGGTTCGCTACGCAGCTTGCGCGTCAGTCTGTCGGCCCATTCGACCACTTCGGCGGAATCGGTGCCGACCAGCGTGTACTGATACTGCGCGCGGGCCGCACGCGTCGAAATCTGGATGTCCTGCGTCGCCTGGAAGTAGACCGTCATGCCCGGCAGGTGGCCGACGGCGTCCTTGAGCCGGCCGATGATGGTCTCGACGCGGTTGCTGCGCTCTTCGCGCGGCTTCAGCGTGATCGAGATGTGCCCGGCATTGGGTGACGTATTCAGGGTACTGACGCCGATCACCGACACGACGCTGACGACGTCCGGGTCGGCGCGGAGCAAGTCCTCGACCTGCTTCTGGCGGCGCTGCATTTCCGCGAACGATACGTCGGTGCCGGCTTCGGTGACCGCAGTGATCACGCCGGTATCCTGCAGCGGCAGGAAGCCCTTCGGCATGACGATGTAGAGGAAGATCGTAGCGGCCAGCGTCGCCAGCGTTACCCAGAGCGTCGCGCGCTGGCGCTTGAGCACCCACAGCAGGCTCTGGTGATAGAGCTCGATGGTGCGTTCGACGTAGCCGTTGAAGCGTTCCGACAACGGTCCAGGTTTGCGCTCGGTGCCGTGCGACCGCAGCAGCCGGCCGCACATCATCGGCGTCAGCGTCAGCGAGACGACGGCTGACGCAACGACGGCGATAGTCAGGGTCAGGGCGAATTCGCGGAACATGCGGCCGACGAGGCCCGTCATGAACAGCAGCGGGATGAACACCGCGATTAGCGATAAGGTCAGCGAAATTACCGTAAAGCCGATTTCCTTGGCACCTTTGAGGGCTGCTTCCAGCGGGCTTTCGCCGTCCTCGATATGGCGGACGATGTTCTCGATCATGACGATGGCGTCGTCGACCACGAAGCCGGTGCCGATGGTCAGCGCCATCAGCGACAAATTGTCGAGCGAGAATCCGCAGAACCACATCACGCCGAAGGTCGCGATCAGCGACAGCGGCAGCGCCACGCCGGCGATGATGGTGGCGCGTATGGTGCGCAGGAACACCAAAACCACCAGCACGACGAGCGCGATCGACAGCACCAGCGTGAACTGCACGTCGTGGATCGAGGCGCGGATGGTGGTGGTGCGGTCGTTGATGACGGTGAGCTGGGCGCCCGCGGGAATCGATCGCCGCAGCCGCGGCAATTCGGCCTGCACGCGCTGCACGGTCTCGATCACATTGGCGCCGGGCTGGCGCTGCACGTCGATGACGATGGCTGGCCCGCCAGCGTAGGAGGCACCGACTTTGGTGTTCTCCAGCCCGTCCACCACGTCGGCGACATCGCTGAGGAGAACCGGCGCGCCGTTGCGGAACGCCACGGTAATCGCCTTGTAAGCCGCCGCGCTGGTAATCTGGTCGTTGGCGGCGATGGTGTAGGACTGATGCGCGCCGTCGAGCGCTCCTTTGGCGCCGGCGACGTTGGCGCCGACAATGGCCGTGCGCAGATCCTCCAACGCGATACCGTAGGCGGCGAGCCGCGACAGATCGGCCTGGATGCGGATTGCCGGGCGGATGCCGCCTTGCACCGAGACGCGGCCGACGCCGGTCACTTCCGACAGCCGCGGCGCCATGATGGTGTCGGCCATGTCGCTCAAACTGCGCTGGTCGACGGTCTTCGACGTCAGCGCCAGCGTGATGATCGGCGCGTCAGCCGGGTTCACTTTCGAATACAGCGGCGGGTAGGGCAGGTTTTTCGGCAGCGTTGAACCGGCGGCATTGATGGCAGACTGCACGTCCTGCGCCGCGGCATCGATATCGCGCGACAGGTCGAATTGCAGTGTGATCTGGCTGATGCCGAACGAGCTCGACGAGGTCATCGCCTGCATCGCTGGGATCTTGCCGAACTGGGTTTCCAGCGGCGAGGTCACCAGCGCGGAGATCGTGTCGGGATTGGCGCCCGGCAGTTGCGTCGTCACCTGGATCGACGGGAAGTCGACCTGCGGCAGCGCCGACACCGGCAGCCACCAGTAGCCCAGCGCGCCGCCCAGCATGACGGCGACGCCAAGGAGCGACGTGGCGATCGGACGATGAATGAAAGGCGAGGAGACGCTCATGCGCGCTCCCTCACTTCGGCGCGGCGGGCGGTGCGCTCGGTGTGGTGCCGGGTGCCGCGCCGCCAGGAGACGCACCTTGCAATGCGTTCGGTGATGTCTCGCCGCTGCCCCGTTTGCGGTCGCTCTTTTCGCCCGGTGTGCGCGTGCCGCGCTGGCGGTTGACGCCGGGCGCGGCCGTGCCGTCGCCGCTGCTGATTGCGATCTTGGCGTTGTCGGTCAGGCGCGCGAAGCCGGTGGTGACGACGCGCTCGCCGGATTCCAGGCCCTTCGACACGACGGTCTGGTTTTCGTCCTGCTTTTGCACGGTGATCGGGCGGATCGTTACGGCGTTTTCGTCTTTGACGACGTAGACGAAAGTGCCGGTCGGCCCGCGCTGCACCGCGCCGGTCGGGATCGTCACGACCTGCTTGAGCGTGTCGATCAGCAGCCGGATATTGACGAACTGGCCGGGCCAGAGTTGCAGCGTGGCATTGGGGAATTCGGCCTTGAGCTTGACCGTGCCGGTGGTGGAGTCGACCTGATTGTCGACCACGCTCAAGGTGCCGCTGTCGACCACGGCGTCATTATCGGAGCGCAAGGCGTCGACGGTTAGCGGCCCTCTGCTGAAGGCAGTGTTGACGCGGCTGATCTCCTGCTGCGGCAGGTTGAACAGCACCGAGATCGGTTGCAGCTGCGTCAGCGTCACGACGCCGGTGGCGTCGGATGCTCGCACGATATTGCCTTCGTCGACCTGACGGATGCCGGTGCGGCCGTCGAGCGGCGAGCGGATGGTGGCGTAAGCCAACGTCGCCTGCGCGCTTTCGATCGCGCCCTGATCGGAATCGACTTGCGCGGTATATTGCGCGACCAGCGATTTCTGCGTGTCGGCCTGCTGGCGATTGATGGCGTTGGTGGCGGCGAGCTGTTCGTAACGCGCCAGGTCGTTCTTGGCATTGGCGAGCAGCGCCTGATCCTGGGCCTTCTTGGCGACGGCCTGATCGAGCGCGGCCTTGTAGGTGGTCGGGTCGATACGGGCCAGCACGTCGCCGCGCTTGACGTCCTGACCTTCCTTGAAGGCGACTTCGATCAGCTTGCCGTCGACCTGCGCCTTCACCGTCACGGTGTTGAGCGCCTTGGTGGTGCCGACCGCGTCGAGATAGACCGGGACGTCGGCCTTGGCGGCCGGCGCGACAAGCACCGGCACCGGACCGCCTTCGCCACCGAAGCGGCTGCGGCGTTGCGTTTCGGTCGAACCGGTGAAGTAATAGATCAGCGCCGCGGCGATCGCGATGACGATCAGACCAATGACGAATACGCGGCGTTTATCCCGCGTTGCACCCTGTATCAGTTGCTTGGGCAGCTCACCGTGCATTTAAAGCCTCCACCGGCTTCGGCAGCCAGCCGCCGCCAAGTGCCTGATAGAGGCTGACGATCGCCTGCACATGGGCGAGCCGCGCCTGCACCAGATTGTCTTGCGCCTGAAACAGGGTCTGCTGGGTCTGCAGCACGGTGACCAGATCGATGGTGCCCTGGTTCAGGCGCTGTTCCGAAATGTCGAAGGCGCGCTGCGAACTGGTGACGACCTCGCGTTGCAGGCGTTCACGCAAACTCGCCTGCCGAACGGCATCGAGCGCATTTTCGACGTCGACAAAACCGGAAATGACCGACTTGCGATAGTTCTGCAGCAGTTCGTCTTGACGGCCTTTTGTCAGATCCAGATTTCCCTGAAGCCGCAGCCCGTCAAAGATCGGTTGCGTCAGGCCGACGCCGACATTGTACAGCGCGGACTCCGGCCGCAGCAGCGTCTTGAGCACTGCACTGGAATAGCCACCTTCGCCGGTGATGGAGATGCTGGGCAGGAATTGCGCGCGGGCATTCTCGACATTGGCATTGGCGGCGGCGAGCAGGGCTTCGGCCTCACGGATGTCGGGGCGTTGTGCCAGAAGCTCGGACGGCAACCCGGGCGTCACACGCGGATACGAAATACTGCGTAATGAGCCGCCCCGGATGCGCACGCTCTCCGGTGAGCGCGCCAGCAACAGGGCCAGTGCGTTGCGGTTTTGCGTCAGTGATTGTTCGAGAGATGGCAGCGCAGCGCGCTGCGTATTGAGCAGGGATTCCTGCTGCGCGGTGTCGAGCGCGGACGCCGTACCGGCGTTCAACCGCTGCTGGATCAGATTGAGCACGCGGCTGGCGCTGGCGACGTTCTCGCGATTGACCTGCAGGCGGTCCTGCGCCGCGAGCACCTGGAAATAGGCATTGGCGGCAGCAGCCACGGTGGACAGGCCGATGACTTCACGATCGTAGCGGCTGGCGACGGCGGCTTGTTCGGCAGCGCGCAGCGCCGCGCGGTTCTTGCCCCAGAAATCAATCTCGTAGCTTGCGGTCAAGGACGCGCGCACCACCTTGGTATTGGTCTCCGCGGCATGCGAGCGCGTGGCGTTGCCGTCGAGGTCGACGACCGGCAGCAGGGCCGAACCGGCGATGCGCGCCTGCGCGTCGGCCTGCACGATGCGGGCGACGGCTGCGGCAATGTCGAGGTTGGCGGCGCGCGCCTCTTCGATGATTTCGGAGAGTTCACGTGAGCGGAAGCCGCGCCACCAGTCCAGCGGCGGCAGCGCCGCTTCGGCGATCGCCGGATTGGGCGAGCTGCGGTCATAGGTTTGCGGAATGTCGAGCCCGGGTTCGGGCTTGTCCGTCAGAAGGCAGCCACCGAGCGGCAGCGTGAGGCACAAACCCAGCAGCATGGTTCGCAACGAGCGAGAGCCCGCAAGAGTTCCATCTCGCGTTCCATCCCGCTTTCCTTGCCGCCACTCAACACCACAACAACTACGCATAACGAAAACTTTCAAAGACTGACTGAAGCCACTTTGGGCGAGGGAGAAACTAGCCCAGAACGTCGCTTAAGCATCGCAATTATTGTGGGTTTCCCGCTGTTTTCCGGCCTGGCGGCCAGTCGGCCAGAGCCTGGCGTCCGGCAGGCGACATTTGCGCCGCAGTCGTGGCGAAAACAGCCTGGATGGACTGGTCGAAATTCTGCCGCGCGAGCCGGGCTTTCGCCATCGCCGCCTGCACGGCCGCCACATCGAACGGCTCCTGGCGCAGCATGGTGCGGATCGTATCCTGAGCCGACCGGTAACCGGATTGCGTCGTCTCGATATTGTCGCGGTTGGCCTTGATCTGGCCGCGCAACAGGTCGGCGTCGGCCGGCGGCAAGCTGGCGGCGATACGGTCGACACGCACGAAGACATTGCGGTCCCAGGATGGCGGCGCCGGAGCGCGGATCGCCAGTGCTACCGCGATACCAACGAAGAACAAATTGAGCGCCAGCGAGCCGAGCAGCAGCCAGCGCGACGAGCCGCGCGCCATCATCGATGGCGACAGTTGCAGGGTGCTCATCGCCGTTCTCCGTGCGGCAATTCGCCTTCAAACAGGCCGGCGGCGATGTCGGCGCGGCTGACATAGGCCAGCGCCGCGTCGGCGGTATCGACCTGCCGGTCGATGCCGATGAGGCCGATGGCAAAACCAAGCGCGGCACAGGTGGCCAGCGCGGCGACGCGCGGCCAGGCCGGGGCGAATTCCCAATCGAGCAGCACCGCGGGCAGACGCCACCACGCCATCTGCTGGCGCGGCAGCGGACCGGCCAGACGCTTGAGCACGCGATCTGCCGCGGCCTGATCGTCGCGCTGCGCGGAGGGACCGGGCTTCAAGGCGGTTTTGAGCAATTGCTCGAACTGTGTGTCGTCCATTTTATTTTCGTTCATTGGTCTTCGTCCCCGTCGATCATGGCGCCCAGTTTGGCGCGCAGACTTTTTTTGCCGCGTATCAATAAGGTTTCCACTGCGGACACCGACGTATCGAGCGCTTCGGCGACCTGCGCATTGCTCATGCCCTCGCTGTAGGTGAGGAGGATGGCGGTGCGCTGGCGGTCCGGCAGTTCGGCAATCGCCGCGGTGAGGGCATGCTCGCGCTCATTTCGTTCGGCGATTTCCGGAATGCCTGGTGTCGGATCGACGATTTCGCCGGCGGCGTCGAGCGCGACCCAGGGCTTGCGGCGTTTGCGGTCGAGACAGAGGTTGACCACGATGCGCGTAAGCCAGGTGCGGAATGCCGCGAGCGGCTGCCAATGCGGTGCATGCGTCCAGACACGCAGCATGGCTTCCTGTGCGACATCTTCGGCGTCGGCGGCATTGCCGAGAACGCGCCGGGCAAGCCCGACCATGGCCGGCAGATGGCGCCGGGTGAGCTGGCGGAACGCCGCCTCATCGCCACGCGCGACCTGGGCCATAAGCGCTTCGTCTCTGCGCGCTTCGTCGATGCGCGCTGGGTCAGTGGCGTCGTCGCTGTCAGCCATTGAGGTTTGAATGCCGCCATCCGGAAGGTCCGTCCATAGTAATGCCTGGCCTATCCGATAAACGTGTGGCGGTGCGAAAACCTGTGCTTGCCGGGATTACGGGGAAATCCGGGGCAAATCATCAACGGCAGCGCAAGCCATTGAGATAATTCAACTAAATGTCCGGCTAAAAGTTCCGCGGCGTGACGTCGGAAAGCGCGAAACCGGCGATCCGTTTGTAATTGTCCGATAGCGCCTTCAATTCGTCCTGGGTGATGAATTTGTCGAGGTTCTCGAAGGGCTTGTCGCCGACCAGTTCCTCGACCTTGATATTAATGAAATCCGGCGGGAATTCCCGGTTGGTGCGCACCACTTTGGCCGCCGTCTGGGCGCGCTCGGCCTCGTAGGCCTTGAGAGCGTCGCGCGGGTCGGTGTGGTTGCGCAGCAGGTCCGCCAGCGTGCGGGCGTCGATGGCGGCCTGCGCCGCGCCGTTCGAGCCGCGCGGATACATCGGGTGGGCGGCGTCGCCGGCCAGCGTCACCCGGCCGAATGTCCAGGTATCGATCGGGTCCTTGTCGACCATCGGATATTCCAGGATCTGGTCGGCGTCGCGGATCATCTGGCCGACGTCGAGCCAGTCGAAGCGCCAGTTCTCGTAGATCGAGAGGAAATCCGTGAGTTGTCCGGGCTTATTCCAGTCGTTCTGAAGTGGGGAATCCCCCTTGATCTCGGCCATCCAATTGATGAGCTGGCGGCCCTCGTCGTCGATATTGTCGACGATCGGATAGATCACCATCTTGCCGGTGAAAATAGATCCGACCCGCATGTAAGTCCGGCCATCGAGGATCGGTTTGCGCCGCGTCACGCCGCGCCAGGTATTGATGCCGGCGAAGGCAAGCTTGTCGTCCGGATAAAATTGTTTGCGGATCGGCGAGTTGATGCCGTCGCAGGCGATGGCCACGTCGGCGCGCACGCTGTCGCGGTCCTTGAAATGAATCGTAACGCCATTGTCGTCCTGCTCGACGCTGGTGCACTCGTGGTCGAGCACGATGGCGTCGCTGCCAAGCTTCGTCTTTGCGGCTTCAAACAATATGAGATGCAACGTGCCGCGATGGATACCGACTTCCGGAAATTGATAGCCGGCGAACAGTCCGCGTTCTTCCTTGTAGATCAGTTGGCCGAAGCGATTGAAGAAAGCGCTCTCGCGGTTCTCGATGCCGGCCTTGAGCAACAGGTCGCCAACGCCCAACGCGGTGAATTCGCGCATCGCATGCGGCAGCAGCGTGATGCCGACCCCGAGCGGCTTGATCTCCGGCGCGCGTTCGTAAATGCGCGAGGCAATGCCGCGCTTGTGCAGATTGAGTGCGAGAGCGAGGCCGCAAATCCCGCCGCCGATGATCGCTACTTCCATCCAGGTTTCCTTGGAAACTTCCTTGCCGCATCGCGTTTGGCCTGAATGGACGGGATCGGCCATTTTCTGTCAACATCACCCCGATCGGCGGAACAACCCGCCCAAAACGGAGGAAAAACCATGGACAAGGCAATGTACGACCGCGGTCTGAAGATGCGGCGCCAAGTGCTGGGCGATGAATACGTCGATCGGGCCGTCGCTAATACCGACGACTTCAATCGCGACTTCCAGGATATGCTCAACGAGTTCGCTTGGGGGGCAGTCTGGGGCGACGACCGCCTCAAACCCCGTGACCGCAGCATCCTGAATATGGGCATGATCGCCTGCCTCGGCCGCATGCACGAATTCGAGGCGCATTTTAAGGGCGCGCTGCGGAATGGGGTCACCGAGGTCGAATTGGCTGCAATTCTGCGGCAAGTCGCGATTTATTGCGGGTTTCCAGCTGCGGTCGACGCCCATCGCATCGCCAAGAAAGTGCTGGCCGAGGAGGCCAAAAAGGCCTGACGAAGGGCCGGGCCGCTGGAATGATGTTGCTCACGCGTCACGGCAGAATCACGTTACTGAGATAGCCCCAATCTTGTCTTGAATGTGCCTTCATCCTTGGGCAATCCAAGGCACGATTTCGGGGCTTTTTCGGCCCGATTTGGCTGACAGGTAAAAATAGTATGATCCGACGTCTCGGCTTCTTTCTGCTGGCAGGTTCTGCGCTCTTGGCTGTTCCGGCCACCACTGCGCTGGCGCAGACTTATCGTCCGGCGCCTGAGCCCTATTTCCGGGCCGCGCCGCTCCCCGGCACCTATCGCGACGAGCGTCTGCCGGCTCCCGGTTATCTGATGGAAGACGACGATGACGATCTGGCGCCGATGAGACAGTTGCCACAGCGCCGTCCGCAGTTCAGTCAGAACCCGATGCCCGCGCAGGCCCAGCAGCCCGGTAATATGCCGAGCAATATCCTGCCGGACGCGCAGTCCGGTCACCAGCTCGATGCCGACCCTGTGATGCGTCCGCCGGGCGCTATCGGATCGGCTGTGCCCGGGCCCGCAGCAAATTCGCCCGCGGCGACGGCACCGGCTGCTCCGGCATCGGTTGCGACGCTGCCGCCGGACGATCAGCCGGAAACCGGCGCGCCGAAGGAACTGCCGGCCCATCTGAAAAAACAATTGGTCGACTTCTCGACCAAGGAGCCGGCCGGCACCATCGTTGTCGATACGGCCAATACGTATCTCTACCTCGTGCTCGGCGGCGGCAAGGCGATGCGCTACGGCGTTCGCGTCGGCCGCGACGGGTTCACCTGGACCGGCACCGAACGTATCAGCAAGATGACGGAATGGCCCGATTGGCATCCGCCGGCGGAAATGATCGAGCGCCAGCCTTATCTGCCGCGCTTCATGGCCGGTGGTGCCGGCAATCCGCTCGGCGCGCGCGCGATGTATCTCGGCAAGACGCTGTATCGCATTCACGGCACCAACCAGCCGTCGACCATCGGCCAGTACGTGTCGTCCGGTTGCGTCGGCATGCTCAATCAGGATGTCGAGGATCTGTTCAGCCGCGTACAGGTTGGCACCCGCGTCGTCGTGTTGCCGGGCAAGGCGCCCGATGCCATTGCAAACTCCGGCGCGCCGCCGGAGCCGGCAAACCCGATGGCGCCGCCGCCGCGCGCGAACGCTCCGGCTTCTGCCGGTGCCGCGGGTCCGGCGATCTCGTCGCAACCGTTGCCGCCGGTTCGCTAGTTCCACGGCCGCGACACGGATATTTTTCGGATATCAAGCCGTGCGCACAAAAGAATAGGTGCCCCCGTAGCGGGGCGCTGACGCCTGCACTACCATCGCGCCAACAGCTGGCCTCCGGTCATGAATCTGACCGGGCAAGTCCAGCGTTCAAAGTTGGAAGCGATGGGAGGCCGGCATGGCACGTAAAGATCTGGGACGCGACGATTCTCAGACCAAACTCAATCGACGTAATTTTCTGACGGGCGTGGCGGTGGCAGGCGCGGCGGTTACGGCCGCTCCAGGCGCCAATGCTGCCACATCGGCCGAGACGCCCGCCGCGTCGCCGCGGCCTTCCGCCTTGCCACCGACCGCTAAAATGGCCGCCGCCGAGACCGGTACGCCGGCAGAACTCAAGCACGAAGGCGGTAAGCCCGGCTCCGACTTCATGGTCGACGTCATCAAGACGCTCGACATCAAATATCTGCCCTGCAATCCGGCCTCGAGCTTCCGCGCGCTGCATGAGTCGCTGATCGACTACGGCAAGAACACGAGCCCCGAATTCCTGACCTGCATGCATGAAGAGTCGGCCGTCGGCATGGCGCACGGCTACTTCAAGATCGCCGGCAAGCCGCTGATGACGCTGGTGCACGGCACTGTCGGTCTGCAGCACGCGGCGATGGGCATCTACAATGCCTGGTGCGACCGTGTGCCGGTGATTGTCGTTGGCGGCAACGATCTCGATGCTGCACATCGCCCGCCGGGCGTGCCGACCTTCCATTCGGCGCAGGACATCAATGCGCTGGTGCGCGACTTCACCAAATGGGACGACACGCCGACATCGCCGCAACATTTCGCGCAGTCGATGGTGCGTATGTATAAGACGGCGATGACGCCGCCCTACGGGCCGGTGATGATGTCGCTCGACGCCGGTCTGCAGCAGGAGCCGATGCGCGATTACGGCGGCGAGAAGCTCTACATTCCACGCTACGTGCCGAGTTCGCCGCCGCAGGGCGATACCGGTGCGGTCAAGGAGGCGGCGAAGCTGCTCGTCAATGCAGAACGCCCGGTGATCGTCGTCGATCGCGCCGCGCGCACGCCGAACGGCATCAAGCTGCTCGTCGAGCTTGCCGAATTGCTGCAGGCTGCCGTCGTCGATCAGGGCGGCCGGATGAACTTCCCGAAGACGCATTATCTTAATCGGCCGCCGAATGTGATCGGGCCGGCCGACGTCATCATCGGCATGGAGTTGTCCGATTTCTGGGCCGTGGTGAACGGTTACGTCGACAATGGCGATCACGGCATCGGTTTCAACGAAACCAAGATCAAGCCGGGCACCAAGCTGATCAGCATCAACTCGGTCGAACTGATCACCAAATCGAACTATCAGGACTTCCAGCGCTTCCAGGTCGTCGATGTGTCGATGCCGGCCGACGCCGAAGCCACGCTGCCGGCGCTGATCGAGGCGGTGAAGTCCGCCATTCCCGACAGCCGCAAGGATGCCATCGCCAAGCGCGGCGAAGCTTTCCGCAAGGCTTCCGCCAATGGCCGCGAGAACGTGCGCAAAGCCGCGGCGCTTTCGTGGGATGCGAGCCCGATCAGCACCGCGCGCCTCTGTATGGAACTGTGGGGCCAGATCAAGGATCTCGACTGGTCGCTGGTGGCTTCCGAAGGCAATGTCAGCAACTGGCCGAACCGGCTGTGGCCGATGGAGAAGCACCATCATTGGCTCGGCCGCTCCGGCGGCTACGGCGTCGGCTACGGCGCGCCCGCGTCCGTCGGCGCGGCTTTGGCGAACCGCGACCTCGGCCGCTTCTCGGTCTCTATCCAGGGCGACGGCGATCTGATGTATGCACCGGGCGTGTTGTGGACGGCGGCGCGGCACAAGATTCCGCTGCTGTCCGTCATGCACAACAACCGCGGCTATCATCAGGAAGTGATGCACGTGCAGCGGCTGGCGAATTTCCGCAACCGCGTCGTCTACAATGGCAACGACCTGTCGCCGCTCGGCACCTCGATCGAAAATCCCGACATTGAATATCACAAGCTCGCGGAATCGATGGGCTGGTGGGCGAAGGGGCCGATCAAGGATCCGGCGGATCTCGGACCCGCCCTCAAAGAAGCAATCGCGGTGGTCAAATCCGGCCAGCCTGCATTGCTCAACGTATGGACGCAGCCGCGCTAGCGCGAAGAAGAAAAAAGAGAAACGCCATGAAAATTCGCGTTGCATTGATCGTCGCTGCTTGTGCGTTTGCCGCCGGCGCGGCGCAGGCGGCGTCGCCGGAGAACGGCCGCAAGGCTTTTGTCGCCCACGGTTGCTGGCAGTGCCACGGTTTCGAGGGCCAGGGCTCAGCCGTCACCAGCAATGGCGCGGTTCTGTCCAATACAGAGCTGCCGTTTGAAGCTTTCGAAGGCTTCGTGCGCGGCACGAACCGGGCGATGCCGCCTTACCGGGAAGCCATCCTGCCGAGCGCGGATCTCGCGGACATCTATGCCTTTTTGCACACCGTGCCGAAGCCGAAAGACCCCAACAGCATCCCGTTGTTGAAGTAGTTTTCGGCCGCGGCATACTTGGCGTCTAGCTTTTTCCCTTGCTTCCGGCTTTAAGGAGGCACGGAGAAATCATCTATGCCGAACTACACAGCATTTGTGACGCTATTGGCGATCGCGCTCTATTTCTCGACCGGGCTGATGGTCGCGAAGGCGCGGCAGAAGTTCGGGGTCGTGCTGCCCGCCACCACCGGCCATACCGATTTCGAGCGCGTGTTCCGCGTGCAGCAGAATACGCTCGAGTGGATGCCCATTTTCCTGCCGTCGCTGTGGCTGTTCGCGCTGTACGTCAGCGATATTGGGGCGGCGGCGCTGGGGCTGGTCTGGATTGTTGGGCGCATCATTTACATGCGCGGCTATGCCGACGCGGCCGAGAAGCGTCATGCCGGCTTCTTCGTGCAGATGGGCGCCTGTGCCGTGCTCTGGCTCGGTGCGCTGGGCGCCATCGTGCTGCGCATGATGCATGGCGGCTAAAACACACTTTCCCGTTGCGATCGTCGGCGGTGGACCGACCGGACTGACGCTTGCCAATCTGCTCGGCGTCTACGGCGTCGAAACGTTTTTGCTCGAGCGCAATGCGGCGACCGTGCATGAGCCGCGCGCGGTGTCGATCGACGATGAATCGCTGCGCACCATGCAGGCCGCGGGACTTGCCGGCGAGGTGATGTCGCAGACGGTCGCCGGATATGGCTCGCATTATTTTTCCGCCAAGGGCCGCTGCTTCGCCAAAGTGCAGCCGACCGAAGAGCCGTTCGGCTTCCCGCGCCGCAATGCCTTTCGCCAGCCCATTCTGGAGCGGCAGTTGCGCGAGGCGCTCGACCGCTTTGCGCATGTCACGACCGCGTTCCGCCATGAATTGACGTCATTCGAGCAGGCTTCCGACGGCGTCTTGTTGCGGGTGCGGGATCCCTGGGGCGGCGAACTCGAATTCAGCTGCGATTATCTGATTGCCTGCGACGGCGCCTCGAGCCCCGTGCGCAAGCAGCTCGGCATCGCGATGAGCGGATCGACCTTCCGCGAACGCTGGCTGATTGTCGATCTGGAAAATTCGCCGAGCCCGTCGCCGCACACTAAGGTGTATTCCAATCCCAAGCGCCCCTGCATTGCCTTGCCAGGGCCGGAAAATACGCGGCGTTATGAATTCATGCTGCACGATCACGAGACCGACGCCGAAATGCTGGCGCCGAATATGATCGCGCATTTGATGCAGACGCATGAGGCCGCGCCACAGAGCCGTATCGTGCGCAAGACGGTCTATACCTTCCACGCCCGGCTGGCGGAGCAATGGTCGAACGGCCGCGTATTTCTCGCGGGCGATGCCGCGCATCTGACGCCGCCGTTTGCCGGCCAAGGCATGAACAGCGGCTTGCGCGACGCCAATAATCTGGCCTGGAAACTGGCCGCGGTGACGCGGGGCGATCTGGGGCCGAAGCTTTTGGCAAGTTACGAGCCGGAACGCCGCGATCACGCCTGGGCCATGATCGAGTTCGCGCTCAACATCGGGCGCGTGCTGGCGCCGCCGAACGCGGCTGTCGCCTGGGCGATCGAGAATGCATTCCGCGCGCTGTCGCTGGTGCCGAAAGCGCGCGACTACATCGCGCAGATGAAGTTCAAGCCGCCGCCGCGTTTTGCGCAGGGCTTCATCGTACCCGACGGCGAAAATGCGCGGAAAACGCTGGTCGGCCGGCTGTTTCCGCAGCCACGCATCGGCGGCGTTTTGCTGGACGATCTGCTGGGCGAGGGGTTTTCTCTGGTCGTCCGCAGCGCGCACGCCGAGATGGTGATGCCGCGACTGTCAGGTGCGCCTTGGGCGCAGCTCAAAGCGCGTGTTGTCGCAATGCCGCTCGACGTCGGCGCCCCGCGGCTCGCGCAATACAACGACCACGTCTTTTTGCTGCGGCCCGACCGTTATGTCGCGGTGTGCATGAAGGTGGATGAACTGGAGCAGGAGGCAGCGAAGGTGACCGCGCTGATCGCGGGCACCTTCTAGGCCGTTACTCCGCCGCGGCGCTCGTCTTCTTGCCGATCGCCTCGTTGACGCGCGGCATGACCTGTTCGGCCAGCAACTGCATCGACCGCTTGCCGAGCGCGGGATCGACCCACTCCATGCCGGCATAGACCAGTTCGCCGAAATCGCCGGTCATCTCGTGCAGCTTGAGGATCTCGTCGACCACTTTGTTGACGGTGCCGTGGATCACGCAATTGTCCATGATGTAGTCGTGCGTGATCTCTTCGTCCGGCTGTTCCTTGTGGCTCTTGAACACATAGATGCGGCCGCCGCGGCGCATCTTGGCGCCCATCTGCTCGAAGTAGAACCGATAGGGGCTCTTGGCGTCCTCGCGGCCGTAACGCAGTGCGGTCTTGTCGTCATCGGCAACGAAGATGTTACGCGCGACACGCCAGTCATTGATGCTGGCTTTGGTGCCGGCCTCGGCCTTGCCCTTGGCGTAGTTGGTCCAGTGCGATTTGAGATGGTTCGGCAACAGGAAGTTCGCCGACAGCGGATGGAAGTCGCGTTTGCCCATCAGCACAACGCCCGGCGAGAACGGCGCCACCACGGTGCCGACGATTTCCGGCCGCGGCTTCTGATACGGCTTGGCCATGATGCCGATGCCGAGGTCGAGCGTCGCGGTGCGCGCGGTCGAGACCTTGAAGCGGTTGTTCGGCAGATCGATGTTGTAGGGCGGATCGCGCGACCAGATTTCCAGAATGACGTCGATCGCTTCGGCGAAAATCTTGTTGCGGTCTTCGTCCAGCAGGCCGAGCGCTTCGGCGTCGGAGGTCAGCGCGCCCGGGCTGATGCCGAAAATGAAGCGGCCTTTCGAGAGGTGGTCGAACATCGCGGCGTTGGCCGCGACTACGACCGGGTGAATCTGCGACAGGTTGGTGGTGCCGGTGGCAAGCTTGATGGTCTTGGTCTCGGAGATCAGCGTGGCGAGAAACAGGGAACTGCTGGTAACCGTCTCGCAGGCATCGGTCAGATGTTCGCCGACGAAGGCGTCATGGAAGCCGAGCTTGTCGCACAGGATAATCTGCTCGCGGTCTTCCTGCAGCGTTTCCGCCCAGCTCCGGCCCATCGGGTGCACCGGCATCGTGAAGTAACCCAACCGCATTGTCGTCTCCGCTTATTGCTACTGCGCCCCGCGAGCCAGCCCATGGCGCCGGGGATGTTTAAGCGCTTTGTGCGGCCCCTGTCCATTTTGACGGGGCGAAAACCACAAGCGGCGCAAGGGTTTTCGGCCCGCAAGTTTTCCCGTCATGCGAGTTGTTCCCATTGTACCCACAGCCGCCTTTTGCCGGGTTTCGGATCGGCCCGGCAACGGAATAGGTTGACCGCCGGCAGCAATCGATTCGGCCGGGGAGTTCCGCCATGATGCGTTGGTTTCAGGCTTTGATGCCGAAGGAGGAGCGGTTTTTCGATCTCTTCGCGCGGCATTCCCAAGCGGTTCTGGCGGGCGCCGAGGCGCTGCGGGCGATGCTCGAAGGCGGCGATGCGATCCAGCGTAACTATCAGATCGTGATGGACCGCGAGCAGGATGCCGACGACGTCACCCGTGAAGTGCTGATCGCTGTCCGCCGCACCTTCATCACCCCATTCGACCGCGGCAATATCCGCGACCTGATCACCTCGATGGACAACACCATCGATCAGATGCAGAAGACCGCCAAGGGCATCAAGCTGTTCGACGTGACCGAGTTCACGACGGAAATGAAGGACATGGCTGATGCCATCGTCAAATGCGCGCAGTTGATGCAGGAAGCCGTGCCGCTTCTGCGCTCGATCAGCACGCACGCGGTGCGTATTAGCGATCTGACGGCGCAGATGTCGGCGCTCGAAGGCCGCGCCGATGAGTTGCACGATATCGGTCTGCGGGCGCTGTACCTGCGCTGTGCCAAGGCCGATCCGATGGCCTTCTTCATAGGCAATGAAGTTTACGATCACCTGGAAAAGGTCGTCGATCGCTTCGACGACGTTGCCAATGATCTGCACGGCATCGTCATCGAGCACGTTTAAGCGTCGTTCCGGAGTAGCGCGACCATGGATGCTGTCCTGTCCACGCCGGTGCTGTTCGGGCTCATTGCCGTTGCGCTGTTGTTTGATTTTCTCAACGGCTTGCACGATGCCGCGAATTCGATCGCGACCATCGTCTCTACCCGCGTGCTGCGGCCGCAATACGCAGTGGCCTGGGCGGCGTTCTTCAATTTCATCGCCTTCATGTTTTTCGGCCTGCACGTCGCCAACACACTCGGCACCGGCATCATTTCGGCGAGCGTGGTCGATCCAAACGTGATTTTTGGCGCGCTGATGGGCGCGATTGTCTGGAACCTCATCACCTGGGGCTTGGGTATTCCGTCGAGCAGCTCGCATGCGCTGGTCGGCGGCCTGGTTGGCGCCGGAATGGCAAAGGCCGGCATCAGCGCGATCGTGTGGCACGGACTGGTCCCAACCACGATCGCGATCGTGGCGTCGCCGCTGGTGGGCTTTCTTCTCGCTTTGGCGCTGGTGCTGGCGCTGTCATGGCTGTTGCTTCGTCGCACGCCCTATGCGATCGACCGCACCTTCCAGCGCCTGCAATTCATCTCCGCATCGCTCTATTCGCTCGGCCACGGCGGCAACGATGCGCAAAAGACCATGGGCATCATCGCGGTGCTGCTGTTTTCGCAAGGCCAGCTCGGCAGCGAATTCTATGTGCCGTTCTGGGTCGTGATCGCCTGCCAACTGGCCATGGCGCTCGGCACGCTGTTCGGCGGCTGGCGCATCGTCAAGACCATGGGGTCCAAGATCACCCGGCTGACGCCGATGCAGGGCTTCTGCGCCGAGACGGGCGGTGCAATTACGCTGTTCGGCGCGACTTGGCTCGGCATCCCGGTATCGACCACGCACACCATTACCGGTGCGATTATTGGTGTGGGCGCTGCGCGCCGAATGTCCGCCGTTCGCTGGGGCGTCGCCAACAGCATTGTGATGGCCTGGGTCATCACGATTCCAGCGTCGGCCGCGATTGCAGCCTTGTTCTACTGGCTGAGCGTTACGTTTAAGTAGGTCTAGGCCGCGACGCGGGCGAGGAAACCCTCGACCTCCTGGCGCAATTCGGCGGCCGCTGCCTCCACAGCTTGCGATGCGGTGAGCACGCTTTCCGCCGATTGCCGGGTTTCGGTTGCGGCATTGGCGACGTCGTGGAGCACGGAGACCACCAGTTTGGCGCCTTCCGACGCACCCGCGACGTTCTGCGAGATTTCCGACGTCGCAGCGCTTTGCTGGAAGACCGCGCTCGACACCGCGGCGGCGTAACCGTCGATCTCCTGCATGCGGCCGGCAATCCGGCCAATAGCTTCCACGGCGCAGCCGGTCGCGCCCTGCACCGACGTGATCAGGCTGGCAATATCCTCGGTCGCCTTGGCGGTCTGCACCGCCAGCGATTTTACTTCGGATGCCACCACCGCAAAGCCGCGCCCGGCTTCGCCGGCGCGCGCGGCCTCGATGGTGGCGTTGAGCGCCAGCAGATTGGTTTGTCCTGCGATATTCCGGATCAACTTGATGACGTCGCCGATCTTCTGCGCGGCCTGCGCCAGCGCGCCGATTTCCTGGTTGGTGCCCTCGGCTTCGTTGACCGCCTTGCGCACTACGTCAGTGGTGGCGCCGAGCTGACGGCCGATCTCGCCGATCGAGCCGCTCAATTGGTCGGCTGCAATTGCCGCGGTCTCGACATTCCCGGATGCGTCGTTCGAGGCCGAAACCGCGCTCTCCGCGCTCCGCGAGGTTTGCGCCGAATTGGCCAGCAGCGTCGCAGCGGTCGAGCGCATCACGCCGGCGCCTTCGGTCACCATGTGCAGGTGTTCCTCGACGCGTTTGCGGAACGCAACGATCGCCTGCTCGATCATGATGCGTTGCTGCTGCTGCTGGTTCATCGTGGCGCGTTCGCTCTCGGCTTCACGCCGCTCGGTAATGTCTTCGTGGCTGCCGACCCATCCGCCATGCGGCATCGCGCGGTTGATCACGGCGATGATGTGGCCGTCCACCGATTTGACTTCGGACGTCAGAGTTTTTCCCGCCGCCATCGCACTGACGAGGTCGCGCCGGTACTTGTCCGGATCCGGCAGGAACGTGCCGTTCGCAGCGCGGTACTTCAACATGTCGGCGATGGTCACGCCCGGCGACGATATCTCGGGCGAAAGCTTGTACAACTCGACGTAGCGCTGATTGCAGATGACGAGGCGCTCGTTCTTGTCGAACATGCACAGGCCTTGCGACATGTTGTTAAGCGCGACGGTCATCAGCGCGTTGCGCTTGCGAATCCGCCAGGCTGCGGCTGCGGCGGTGAACGTCATTGCCAATGTCGCCACCCATGCTGCGGCAAAGCCCGACAGCAATGGCGTGGACGGAGCGAAGTATTCGAAGGCCGCGAGGCCTGCGGCAAAAACGGCTAGTCCGGTCAGCGCGACCGGCCGCTGTTCGTGCCAAAGGGCGCGTGCAGGCTTGGATTCGTTCATGATGCAACCCGGGCTGGAGGGGAAGCTATTCCCCAACCCGTTGTTTTGCGGTTAATGTCGGGTCACCGAGTTCCTAACAAAAACTTAAAAACCGGGGGGATGCGATGCGGGTTGCCTGGATTTGCTGCGCTTTGCTTGCTTTGGCGCCAGCCGCGGCGCGCGCACAATCCGATTATCCGTCCAAGCCCGTCCACATTATCGTCGGCTTCGGGCCGGGATCGGCCGCCGATCTGACCGCGCGCGTCGTGGCGCAGCGGCTGTCGACGACGCTCGGCCAGCAGTTCGTCGTCGAGAACAAGCCGGGCGGCGGCTCGACCGTTGCCGCCGAGCAGGTCGCTCGCTCGCCGAAGGATGGTTACACGCTGCTGATGGGCTCGGTCGCCATCATCATCAACGGTCTCATTCAGCCGAGCCTCAAGGTGAACTTCGCCGATGACTTCGCCCCGATCACGTTGGCGACCGGTTCCGGCAATATCCTTGTCGTGCATCCCTCGACTGGCGTCACCAACGTGAAAGAGTTGATCGCGCTGGCGAAGGCAAAGCCCGGCCAGCTCAATTTCGGCTCGTCCGGCTTCGGCACCTCGCCGCACATGACCGGCGAACTGTTCAACATCGCCGCCGACACCAAAATCGTTACGGTGCATTATCAGGGCAGCGCGCAGGCGCTGACCGATCTCCTGGCCGGCCGTATCCAGGTGATGTTCTCGCCGGCGTCCACCGTGACGTCGCACATCGAGAGCGGCGCGATCCGCGCGCTGGCGACGTCGGAAGGCACGCGCAGCCCGAGCGCGCCGAATCTACCGACCGTCGGCGAGACTTTGCCCGGCTTCGACACCAGCCTGTGGTTCGGTTTTGTCGCGCCGGCCGGAACGCCCAAGCCGGTCATCGACAAACTGTCCGCCGCGATCAACGAAGCGCTCAAGAACGAAGAGGTCGCGAAACCGCTGCGCGCGGCGGGTCTCGACATCAAAGGCGGCACGACGGATCAATTCGCCGCCATCATCGCCAGCGAGACCAAGCAGTGGGATCGCGTTATCGCCGCCGCCGGGCTGCGCAAATAAAGGGACTGGGAATGTCGAAGTTGCGTGCGGTGGAGTGCCGCGAATTCATCAAGGCGGTGATCGAGAAGGCCGATGAGATGGACGTACCGGTGTCGATCGCCGTCGTCGGACCCGAAGGTCACCTGATCGCCCTTGAGCGTATGGACGAAGCCGGCTTCATCACCCCGGACACGGCGATTGCCAAGGCCTATACAGTCGCGGCGTTTCGCTCGATGAGTCCGCGCTTTCCCGATGGCCTGACGATCCAGCACTGGTTCAAGGAGCGCAATCCACAATTGTTGATTGGCCTTGCCGCGCTCACCAACGGCAAGATTGCCGCGTCGGGCGGCGGTGCGCCGGTGTTCCGCGGCGCCGAGATGGTCGGCGCCTATGGCATCAGCGGCGGCACGTCGCAGCAGGACGAAGTGATGGCGCAATATGCCCGCGCCAAGGTCGGCTGGGCGCACGAGTCGACCGTCGAGCCTAACGACGATGTGAAGAAGCATATCAACGAGCTTTACGCCAAAGCCGGCATTACCGACCGCAAGCTGTAGGAATCTCCATGACCCAGCCTTCCGTTGCTCGCGCCACCGATTTTTCCGACTGGACCGGCCGCGTCGAGGATGACGCGCTGCTGCGCGGGCAGGGCCGCTATGGCGATGACATCAAGCCGGACGGCGCGCTGGCGGCCTATTTCGTGCGCTCGCCGCATGCCTTCGCCAGGATCATTCGCATCGACACGACGGCGGCGAAATCGGTGAAGGGCGTGGCCGCAGTTCTCACCGCTGCTGACCTCGAAGCCGCGCATTATCATTCGATCTCGCATCCGCACCCGATTCCGGGCCGTGGGGGTCAGAAGCCGGTGTCGCCGCATCGCCCGGCATTGGCCGGCGATCGCGTCATGCATGTTGGCGAGCCGGTGGCGATGGTGGTCGCTTCCAGCGCGGCCGTCGCACAGGATGCCGCCGAGAAGATTGTCGTCGATTACGATACACTCGATCCGGTGACAGACGTGCGCGATGCTCTCAAGCCGGGCGCGCCGCAGCTCTGGCCCGACGCGCCGGGCAATGTCGGTTTTGACTGGGCCGCGCCGGCCGACCCGGACGGCAAGAAGCTGGCCGCGCTGGACCGCGCCTTCAAGGACGCCGCCCATGTCGTGAAGGTCGAATTGATGAACCAGCGTCTGGTGGTGGCTTCGCTTGAGCCGCGCACCGCCTCGGCGAGCTACGACGCGGGCACCAAGCAGTTCACGCTGCGTTGTGCGACGCAGGGCTTTGCCAGCGTGCGGGCGCAGGTCGCAGGCGCCATGAACATCAAGCCCGAGGAATTGCGCATCGTCACCGAAGACCTCGGCGGCGCCTTCGGCATGAAGGGCTGGTGCTATCCCGAATACGTCGCGATGCTGCATGCTGCGCGCGAGCTCAAGCGGCCGGTCCATTGGGTCTCGACGCGTTCGGAAGCGTTCCTCACTGACAACCAGGGCCGTGATTCGTTCTGGACCGCCGAACTCGCGCTCAACAAGCGCGGCCGGTTTCTCGGCCTCAAGGTCGACTGCATCGGCAACATGGGCGCCTACTTCACCGGCGTCGCGCATTTCTGCGTGACGACGCACGTGTCGGGTTGCCTGCCGACGGTCTATGACGTTCCGGTGGCGCAATTAAATTCGCGCTGCGTGTTCAGCAATACCTTGCCGACCGGGCCCTATCGCGGCGCCGGGCGGCCCGAGGCCAGCTATCTGATGGAGCGGCTGATCGACGCCGCCGCCGACCAGACCGGCATCGATCCTGCTGAGTTGCGCCGGCGCAATCTGATTGCGCCTGAGAAAATTCCCTACACCACCGCCTTCGGCAATACTTACGACAGCGGCGATTTTCCCGCGGTGTTCGAGCGCGCGTTGATCGCGGCCGACTATGCCGGTTTTGCCGTGCGCAAGAAGGCGGCCAGGAAGCAGGGCAAACTGCGCGGCATCGGCATCGGCTGTTATCTCGAAATCGCCGGCGCGTTCCCCGAAGAAGCCGCGCGCATCAGCTTTCCCGGCAACAAGAAGGTGATCGTCAGCGTTGGCGCCGGCGGCAGCGGGCAGGGCCATCCGACCGTGTTTCCCAAGGTTGCGGCGCGGCTTCTGGGCATCGATCGGGCCGCAGTAACGCTGTCGTCCGGCGATTCAGCGCGCGACGTGCCGGGCTTTGGCGCGGTCGCTTCGCGCTCGGCGATGATGACGGGCGGCGCCATCGCGCGCTGCGCCGAACTGGTGCTGGAAAAGGGCAAACGCGTCGCAGCCTTGCTTCTGCAGGCGCAGGAAACCGATGTCGATTACAAGGACGGCAAGTTCAGCGTCAAAGGATCGGCGCGCGAAGTCTCGTTGTTCGACGTCGCCGAGCGCGCCAATGAACTGGTACGTTCCGGTACGATTACCGAAAGTCTCGATACCCAGGCCGGCATCAAGGTGCCGTCATCCTTTCCGAATGGCTGCCATATTGCCGAGGTCGAACTCGATCCCGACACGGGCGCCATCGACATCATCACCTATGTCGCCATCGGCGACTCCGGCAACGTGCTCGACGAGGTCATCGTCGAGGGCCAGGTGCATGGCGGTGTGGCTCAGGGCTTGGGCCAGGCGCTGACCGAAAGCACCATCTACGATGCCGGCGGCCAGCTGGTGTCAGGTTCTTTCATGGATTACGCGATGCCGCGCGCGCACGACATGCCGGCGATGAAGGTCGAGCACCACGCCATCGCCTGCAAGACCAATCCGCTCGGCGTAAAGGGCACCGGCGAGGCGGGCACCACCGCCGCGCCGCCGGCACTGCTCAATGCGATCATGGACGCGCTGCCGCAGGGTGCGGTGCTTGATATGCCGGCAACGCCGGACCGTATCTGGGCAGCGTTGCAGAAGGCGAAGTAAGAGCGGGAAGAAAGCTTACTGCGACACCTCGATCTTCACTTCCGTGGTGATCGTTTCCCAGCGCTTCATTTCGCCGACGAGCCATTTCTGGGCTTCGGCAACCGACTTGTGCGGCGCGGGGATCATCGACTGCCTCTTGAATTTTTCCTGCAATTCCGGCGAGGCCAAAGCCTTGATCAGGGCGGCATGGAGCGCGTCGAGTACCGGCTTCGGTGTACCCGCCGGCGCAAACATGGCGTTCCAGGCGATGGTGCCGACATCCGGGAAGCCCACTTCCTTCATGGTCGGCACATCCGGAAAGTCAGGGAGCCGGCCGTTGCTGACAACCGCGAGCGGCGTGAACTTGCCCGCCTGCACGTGAGGCGCGGTGCTTGCGACGTTGAGGAAGGCCACCTGGATATCGCCGCGCAGCAGATCCTGGATCACGCCGGAGGCGCCGTTCTTGTTCGGCAAGGCGGTCATGTCGAGATTGCCGGCCTTCTTGGCGAGATAGGCCATGTCGTAATGCGGATAAGATCCCGCGCCGACGGTGCCGTAACTGAGTTTGCCGGGGTTCTTCTTGGCGTAGGCAATCAGCTCGGGCCTGGTTTTCACAGGAAAATTGACCGTCGTCGCGGCAACGAAGCCCGGCACATCGATCAGGTTCGTGACGGCGGTGACCGACGTGACGTAGTCGGACGTCATCTGCCTCTTGTAGAGGATGGGCGCGATGGTGTTGGTCGTCACGTTACCGACCATCACCGTGTAGCCATCGGGCGCCGACTTCACCAATTCGTCGATGGCCAGCAGGCCGTTGGCGCCGGGCTTGTTCAGCACGATGAAGCCCTGGCCGGTGATCTTCTGAAATTCATCGCCGACAAGGCGGGCGGTGATGTCGGTGGCGCCGCCCGGCGCATAGGGCACCAGCACCTTGATAGCTCGGTTCGGATATTTCTCCTGTGCCGAAACTGTCGCCACGCCGAAGGCGGCGGCGACGCACGCAGACAGCAGCATCAGGCTCAGACGCTTCATCGGTATCCTCCCTGGCTTGTTTTGTTTTTTGCTGCCGGAGGTCTTTGCCCCCGTGCGCGCTAAGTCTCCTTGTCGGTACGGCTTTGAAGTTCGTACGAAGTGGTCGCTCGTGGGCGAACGAAAAAGTTATTGCGGGATTTCGATCTTCACCGCGCTGGTGATCGTTTCCCAGTGCTTCATTTCGCCGACCAGCCAGGTCTTGGCCTCGGCCAATGATTTGCTCGGCACGATGTTGAAGTTCTGCTTGTTGAGCTTGTCGATCGTGTCCGGCTCCTTGAGCGTCTTCTGGATCGCATCGAACAGCGCCTGCTGCACCGGCGCAGGCACGGCGGCCGACGTGAACAGCGCGTTCCAGGCGATCGTGCCGACGTCCGGATATCCGGCTTCTTTCATCGTCGGCACGTTCGGATAGTCGGACAACCTTTCGCGGGCGACGATCATCAGCGGACGGACTTTTCCAGCCTGCACCTGGCCGGCGGCGCTGGCGACGTTCATGAACGCAGCCTGGATGTCGCCGCGCAAGATGTCCTGCACCATGCCGGCGGCGCCGGCTTTGTTGGGCAGATGCTGCATGTCGAGATCGCCGGCCTGCTTGGCGAAATAGGCCATGTCGTAGTGCGGATAAGAGCCGACGCCGACGCTGCCGTAGCGGATCTTGCCCGGGTTCTGCTTGGCGTAATCGAGGAATTCCTTGGCGGTTTTCGGCGCGAAATTGTCGGCCGTCGTCACGGCGAGAAATTCCGGCACGTCGATCAGGTTGGAAACCGCAACCATACCCTTGAGATAATCGGTCGACAGCTTCTTCGGGAACAGCACCGGGGTGATGGTGTTGGTCGAAACGTTGCCGACCATGACGGTGTAGCCGTCGGGCGTCGCGTGCAGCACTTCTTCGATTGCCAGCAGGCCGTAAGCGCCCGGCTTGTTGATGACGACCATCGGCTGGCCGGTCACTTTCTGGAAGCCGTCGGCGACGATGCGTGCCGTGATGTCGGTGGCGCCGCCCGGGCCGTAGGGCACGATGACCTTGACCGGCCGGTTTGGAAATTTCTCCTGCGCCGTTGCGCTCGCCACGCCGAAAGCGGTGGCAAGGCAAGAGACTAAACAAGCAGACAGCAGCATCAGGCTCAGGCGCTTCATCGGTATCCTCCCTAAAATGCAGTTTGTTGATAGCCGAGGGTCTTCGCCCCCGTGCCCAGGTTAAGCGGCTTTGATGCCATGCAGGCCGTAGGAGGCGTCTTTGCACGTGAAGAAAACGACGTCGCCGTCGGCACTCGCCCTGCCGTCATGCATTGTGTTTGCAGGGATGTAGATCACGGAGCCGGGCTTGGCCTCGACTGCCTTGCCGCCGATCGTGGCCTGGAAGGTGCCTTCCAGGATGTAGATCCACTGCTCGTTGGGATGCGAATGCTGCACCGCACCAGTGCCGGCCTTCATCCGCATGACCGCGACCATCATGCGGTCACCCTCGACGCAGGGGCCGTGCGCTGTCGAATAGGCCGGGCCGCCCATGATCTTGGCGACGGTTCCGAGATCGAACAGATATTCGCCTTCGGCGGCGCGGGTGGCGCCCTGCGTGCGCGGCGCGGCTTCATTGGACATTGTCGTCCTCCTTGGTGATTAACGGCTTATTGTTGGGCCAAATGGTAATGGAGCGGCGTGGGCAAGGCTAGTGCCCCGTTTCCGAAGTTCGTGATACGTTGCCGCATCTTCTGACACGAACTTCGGAAACGGGGCACTAGCAAAATCAATAATGCTAGTGCCGCTTTTCGATTTGAAGCTCCTGAATGAACTCGCCGCAAAGCTGCAGGAGCTTCAAATCGGCGGCACTAGTGCCGGCAGTGTCGCGTTTCATCATGGTTCGGCCACGGTCTACCGTCATTCGTCATCGTGAAAATTGCCGATTTGGAGATTGCCGGATGATGTCAGCCCGACTTCGTGTTCCCGCCGCCGGGCTGATCGCGATTGCGGCTGTGCTGGCCGGTTGTTCATCGACCGAAACCTACGTGCCGCGAGAGGAACCCGCCTTCTACCGTGACCTCGGCAAGCCCGGCGCTGTGCTCGACACCGCGATGGCCGCATCGATGATCTCGGGCTATCGCGCCAACAACAATCTGCCGGCGGTGACGGTCGATCCGGAACTGACGCGGCTGGCGCAGGCGCAGACCGAACTCATGGCCAAACGCGACAAGCTCGACCACAACGCCGGCAAGCCCTTTCCCGCGCGCCTGAAGGCGTCTGGCTACGACGCCAAGGGCGCGGCTGAAAACATCAGCGCCGGCTATCACACGCTGGCCGAGGCTTTTTCCGGCTGGCGTGACTCGCCGCCGCACCGCGCCAACATGCTGCTCAAGGGCGCAACGCGCATGGGCATCGCCGCGGTCTATACGCCTTCGTCCAAATACAAGGTGTACTGGACGCTGATCCTGGCCGAGCCAGACGCGCGGTAGAGGCGCGGATTGCGTCTGGACCTGACGCGCCGCACTGACTAGCCTGCCGCCGCCATGCCGGGCACAGACTACGATCAGCTCTATCGCCAATTCCGCTGGGAAATTCCGGCGCGCTACAATATTGGCGCCGATTGTTGCGACAAGTGGGCGGCGCAAGACCCCAATCGCCTCGCCATCCTGCATGTGCGTGCTGATGGTGAAGACCGGATCAGCTTCGGCTGGCTGCGCGAGACCTCCAACCGGCTGGCGAATGTGTTGCGCGCGCAGGGCGTGTCGCGCGGCGACCGCGTTGCGATCTTTCTGCCGCAAGCGCCGGAAGTCGCCGCTGCACACATTGCGATCTACAAGCTCGGCGCCATCGCATTGCCGATCGCCATTTTGTTTGGGCCCGACGCGCTGTCGTATCGCCTGCAGAACTCCGGCGCCAAGGCGCTGCTGACCAACAGCCAGGGCCTCGCCAAATTGGCGCAGGTGCGCGACCAGGCGCCGGAACTGACCTGCGTGCTGTCGATCGATGGCGCGGGCGATGGAGCCGGCAGCTTTCACGATCTGCTGGCGCGCGCGTCGTCCGACTTCTCAGCCGTCGATACAGCTGCCGACGACCCGGCGATGATGATCTATACGTCCGGCACGACGGGCCAGCCAAAAGGCGCACTGCACGGTCACCGCGTCTTGCTCGGTCACATGCCCGGCGCCGAACTGCCGCATTATCCGTTCCCGCAAAAAGGCGACAGCTACTGGACGCCGGCCGACTGGGCCTGGGCCGGCGGCTTGCTCGACGTGCTGCTGCCAAGCCTGCATCACGGCGTTCCTGTCGTGGCGCGCAAGTTCGACAAGTTCGATCCGGACGAGGCTTTCGCATTGATGGCGCAAGCCGGTGTGCGCAACGCCTTCATCCCGCCGACGGCGCTGCGCATGATGCGCGCGGCGCCCAGCCCGCGCGGCCGCTACGATTTCAAACTGCGCAGCATTGCCTCAGGCGGCGAGTCGCTTGGCGTCGAAGCGCTGGAGTGGGGCAAGGCCGCCTTCGGCATGACCATCAACGAGTTCTACGGCCAGACCGAATGCAATCTCGTGATCGGCGCCTGCGCGCAACTCGGCATGCTGAAAGTCGGCGCTATGGGCAAGGCCGTCCCTGGCCATGTCGTCGCGGTGATCGGGCCCGATGGCGAGCCGCTCAAGCCCGGCGAAGTCGGGCAGATTACCGTGCAAAGGCCCGACCCGGTGATGTTCCTGCAATATTGGGGCAAGCCGGAAGCGACGCGCGACAAGTTCATCGGAGACTGGATGACGACCGGCGACCAGGGCGTCATGGACGAGCAGGGCTATTTCACTTTTGTCGGCCGCGACGACGACGTCATCACATCATCCGGCTTCCGCATCGGACCCGGTGAGATCGAAGACTGCCTGATCCGCCATCCGGCCGTGGCGCTGGCCGCCGCTGTCGGCAAGCCCGATGCGCTGCGCACCGAAATCGTCAAAGCCTTCATCGTCCTGAAGAAGGATTACACGGCCTCAGACGCGCTCGCCGCCGAGATCCAGGGTTTCGTCAAGACGCGGCTGTCGGGTCACGAATATCCGCGCGAGGTCGCTTTTATCGACGATATGCCGATGACCACGACCGGCAAAGTGATCCGGCGGTTGTTGCGGGATAAGGCGTAAGCGCTACTCGGTCTTACCGCCGCCCATGATGAAGACGTGGAAGCCGAGGCGGCGCTTGGCGATCACATACAGCATGATCGATTCAAAGACCAAGGCCGTCGACGTGGCGATGCCCGCGCCCTCGATGCCGATCGGCGGAATGAGCGCGATACAGAGCGCGAGATTGAGCGCGAAAGCGCCGGCATAGATCGCGGCGCACTGCTTGCGCTCGCCCAGCATGTTGAGCAGGCGCTCGGCCGGACCGACCGCGGCGCGCGACAGCATGCCGACCGAGAGAATGAACATCACCAGGTAGCCGCTCTCGAAATTCTCGCCGAACAGGCCGAGCAGCGGTTTGCCGAAGGCGAGAATGCCGGCGCAGACGGCAAGCGACGGCCAGAACGTCCACTTGATGGTCTCGGCGAAAAACGACGCCAGCCGCTTGCTGTCGCCGGAGACGTGATACTCGGTGAACTTGTGCGTTGTCGCCCCGGCGATGGCGAAATAGACGAAGGCGACGATCGCCAGCAGGCGGGCGCCGGCATAATAGACCGCGACTTCGTCGGGCGAGCGGTAGTGCTCGAGCGCGAGAATGTCGACATAAGTCAGCAGCAGATAGAAGCCTTCGACGATGAAGATCGGAAACGACGTCGCGATCCAGACGCGCGGCTCGTAGGTCTTCGGGCCAGCAGGCACCTTCGCCTTCAGCCGGCGATTAAGCACAACCATCTGGCCGAGCGTCACGGCCCAGGTTGTGACGGCGGCGATGATCATGGCGATCACCGCGCCGGTCGGCGCGCCCATCAGATAGGCTGCTCCCATCAGTGCCGTCATGGCGAGCTGACGCCAGACGAAAAACGGCATCAGCGCGAGATTGGGCCAGTCGTAGGATTGCGCGATGCCGGCCTGCGTCTGCACCAGACCGTAGATCGGGATGACCGCACAGGCGAGATAGAGCGGCGCGACGGAATATTGATCGAGATGCGGCGACAGCAGCCAGACACCAACTGCGCCGGCGACGCCGATCGCGCTGGCGATGGCGAGAGAGAGCCAGCACGAGCCTGCGAGAAACCCACGCAGGCGATCGAAGGCTTTGTTTTCGGCATACTCGGGAATGAAGCGACGTGCCGCCGACGACAGGCCGAGGTCGGACAGAGCGCCGATCATCAGCACCCAGGTCCAAGCATAGATGAAGATGCCGAACTCGAACGAGCCCATCCAGCGCGCGAGGAACACCTGTGAGACGAGGGCGAGGCCCGCGCTGGCGACACGCACCAGAAAGGCTTTGCCGGCAACGAGTTGCGCCAGCCGTGAATCGCTTTTCTCGGTGAGGATGGCCCTGATGCGCGCTACAGCCTTCGCCAGCGGCGACGCCGCGGCGGTCTCGGAACCAGTCGAGGTCGCGGATTGAGTCCGCGCCGGCGGTGGCCGGGATGCGAGCGACGGAAAGGCCATAGCGCCCGATTAGCAATAAACCGTTAAGATTAGGTTGGACGCGCCAAATTAGCCTGAAAAATCAAGCGTTTTCGAGCTTCGCCACATCGGCCAAGATGGCCGCAACGGCCTTGCGGTCTTCGGCGCTGAGCGCCGCCTGCGGCGGCACCGGATCGCCGACGTCGTAGCCCTGGATCTGCAAGCCGGCCTTGATGCAAGCCGCCAGATTGAAGCGGGCGAAGGCCTCGTTCACGCGCCACATCTCGCGCTGCAGCGCCATCGCTTCCGGCCATTTCTGCGCGCGGCAGAGGTCGTACAATCGCACGCTCTGGCGCGGCACAATGTTGGCGGGGCCTGCCATCCAGCCGACGCCGCCGATCAGCATCACCGCGGCCGGAATATGCGCCGAGGCCGAAAACACTTTCATGGTCGGCGCGCGGCTCATGATCGACAGCAGCCGGCCGGTATTGGTCGAGGCGTCCTTGATATAGCGGATGCGTGGATGCTCGCTGAGCCGCGCGATGACATCGAGCGTCAGATCGCTGCGCTGGAAATTCGGATTGGTATAGAGCACGACCGGAATATCGACGGCGTCGGCGATAGCGCGGAAGTAGGCTTCGACCTGCGTGTCCTTGAGCGGGAAGTAGGCTTCGCAGATAGCAAGGATGCCGTCGGCGCCGAGTTTCTGGTAGGTCCTGGCCTGCTCGACTGCGTCGGAGGTCGATGTTGACGCGACGCCGGCGACAACGGGCACTTTTTTGCCGGTAGCTTCGATGGTGGTCCGCACCACCGTCTCGCGCTGCTCGCGGGTGAGATAGGCAAACTCGCCGGTCGAGCCGAGCGGCGTCACGCCATGCACGCCGGCCTTGATCAGATCCGCTGTCAGCTTCCCAAGAACGTCGGTCTTGATACGGCCTTCCGCGTCGATAGGCGAGACGAGGTAGGGAAAGACGCCGTGAAAATCGGTCAACGTCAGAATACCCAGAGCGCGTCTTGCGGGAATTCGACGTAGTGCTCGCCGGGCTGCAGCGGTGCGTTGGCGTAAGCGCGCACGGTGAGATGCTCGCGGGTGAACACCAGTTCCCAGCGCTCGCCGAGATACATAGGCGCCTTCAATTCCATCTTCAGCCGGTTCGGGCCGGGGGTGGATGAGCAATGCACGCGCTCGAGCCGGCTGATGCCGACGACCTTCGAGCCCTTGGCCGCCGTGGTGCGGGCGAGGCCGGTGATCTTTTCGCCGAATACTTCCATCGTGGCCTTGCCGCCCGAGACATCGACCAGTGTGCCGTCGAGCCGGTTGTTGCTGCCCATGAATTCCGCCGTGAACAGAGACTGCGGATCGTTGTACAGCGCGGTCGGCGGGCCTTCCTGCGCGATGGTGCCGGCGTTGAGCAGTACGATCTTATCGGCAATCGCCATGGCTTCGACCTGATCGTGCGTGACGTGGATCGCCGACAGACCAAGCGTGACAATCAGTGTGCGCAGCCAGGCGCGGGCTTCCTCGCGCAATTTGGCGTCGAGGTTCGATAGAGGCTCGTCGAGCAGGATCACCGGCGGCTCGTAGACCAGCGCGCGCGCAATGGCGACGCGCTGCTGCTGGCCGCCCGACAGCTGATGCGGGAAGCGTTCGGCAAGATGACCGAGGCCGATCTGGCCCAGCGTTTTCTCGACGCGTTCCTTGATCTCCGCGGCCGGCCGGTTGCGCAGCTTCAGGCCATAACCGACGTTGTCGAACACGGTGCGATGTGGCCACAGCGCGTAGGACTGAAACACGAGGCCCAGGCCGCGCTTTTCTGCTGCCAGATCGATCTTGCGGGCGGCGTCGAAGAACACGTTGTCGCCGATCGAGATCGAGCCGGCGAACGGTACTTCGAGGCCGGCGACCGCGCGCAACAGTGTGGTCTTGCCGCTGCCTGAAGGTCCGAGCAGCGCCACAACTTGTCCCGGCGTCACACTGACGGAGACGCCTTTGAGAATCTCGTTGTCGCCGAGCCGCAACTTGAGATCCTTGACGATAAGGTCAGCCATGCAAACGCACTCCAAGCCGGATCGCGACGGCCAGGCCGGCGCCGATCATCACAACGTTGACAACGGAAAGCGCGGATACAAGATCGACCGCGCCGGTGCCCCACAGCGAAACCAGCAAAGAGCCGATCACTTCGGTGCCGGGGCCAAGCAGATAAATTCCGGTCGAGTATTCGCGCACGAAAATCAGGAAGATCAGCAGCCAGCTTGCCAGCATGCCGTATTTGATCAGCGGGATCGTGATGTCGCGTTTGACCTGAAGGTCGCTTGCGCCCGACACGCGCCCGGCTTCTTCCAGTTCGGGGCCGACCTGGAGCAGTGTGCCGGAGACGAGCCGCATGCCATAGGCGAGCCAGACGATGGTGTAGGCGAGCCAGATCGAACCCATCGTCGACTTCAGCGGCGACAGGAACGGCACGAACAGGAACACCCACAGCAACGCGAGGCCGGCGATCAAACCAGGCATGGCACGCGGCACCATCACAATGTAATCGACCAGCCGGGTCCAGCCGGAATTCCAGCGGTGCACCGCGAGCGCGATGGCCGTGTAGCAGGCCACCGCCAGCGCGCCGCCGATGACGCCGATGCCGAAGGTGTTGATGATGCCACGGATGACGTTCGGATAGTCCATCAGCTCGCGGTAATGATCGAGCGTCAGAACGTCGCGCAGTTTGACGCCTTCGCCCCACGTTACGACGAACGAGCGCAGCGTGATGCCGAACAGCGGCACGACCACGGTCACGACGAGCCACAGGACGATCACGCCGAAGGCAAACCACCGCCAGCTGCGCAGCCGCAGCGGCTGTGTCTTCTGGCCTTTGCCGCGCACCGAGATGTAGCGCTGCGCTTGCCGCAACAGCAGGCGCTGCATGAATACCAGCGGCGCGGTCACGCCGATGATGACGACCACGACGACGGCCATCAGTTGATAGGATGGCACGCCGAGTTTGTTGGTGAGCTTGTAGAGATAGGTCGCCAGAACCAGCACGTCCTGCGGGTCGCCGAGCACCAATGGCAGGCCGAACAGTTCGAAGCCGAGGAAGAACACCAGCACGCCGGCGAATAGAATCGCAGGCATGATCATCGGCAGGCTGACATTGATGGCGACCTGGAACGGATTGGCGCCGGACACCCGGGCGGCTTCCTCAAGATCGGTGGATAGCCCCCGAAGAGCCGCGGCGCTGTAGAGATAGACGTGCGGCACGTGAGTGAGGCCGGCGATGATGATCAGCGACCAGAGCGAGTAGAGATTCCACGGCACGAAGCCGAGAACCTCCTTGGCCAGGGTCGAGAAAATGCCGACCGGCCCGATCGCAACGACATAGCCGAACGCGATGACGACAGCCGAGACGAAAATCGGAATCAGCAACAGCGGTTCGAGGTACTTCTTGCCCGGCACATCGGTGCGCACCATCAGGAAGGCGAGCAGGGCGCCGAGCGGCACGGCGATCGCGGCCATACCGCTGGCGATCGCGATGGTGGTCCAGAAGGCCTGCCAGAAGTCGTCGTCGGAAAAGACGAAGGAATAGGCGGCAAAGCTCGCCTTGGCCGACGGATCGAAGAACGGTGCCGTCAGGAAGCTCTGGTAGAACACCAGCGAGAGCGGCATCGCCACGGCGAGCGTGGTGATGCCGAGAACCAGGAACCGGTACACAACGATCGGCATTATTGTTCTTTCGGCCCCGGCCGCTCCCCCAAATCCGTCATCCTGAGGCGCTCCCCCGGACTTGATCCAAGGGAGCCTCGAAGGATAACGGGATTACTATTTACTCGCCCTTCTTCGCCTTCTGCCACTTCGACAGGAAAGCGAGCCGCTTGGTCTGGTCGAGCGTTTCCAGCAGCGTCTGGTCGATCGGCACTGGCCGCGCCCGGTCGCCGATGACCTTGGTCACGGCTTTGAGAGTGGCTTCGCCCTCGATGTCGTCACGCAGTGTATAGAGGTCGGCCTTGGCGACGACTTCCTGGCCGCGCTTGGACAGCATGTAATCCAGGAACAGCTTTGCGGCGTTCGGGCTCTTGGCGTGCTTGGAGATGAAGGCGACGCGCGAGGTGACCATTGTGTAGTCGGACGGCAGCACGATGCCGACGTTCGGGTCTTTCCTGGAGCGTGCCAGAGCGTAGGAACCGAAGATGCCGTAGGCAATGGTGTGTTCGCCGGAGGCGACGCGCTCCATCATGGCACCGGCGCTGGTGTAGAACTTGGCGCCGGTCTTGCCCATCGCCTTGAACAGGTCCCAGGCGGCCGGGAAATTCTTGATATCCTCGTTGCAGAATAGAAAGCCGACGCCGGAACGCTCCGGGTCGTAAGCCGTGACCTTGCCTTTGTAGACGTCCGGCTTGGCTTCGAGCAGCTTCAACAACGCCGTGTGATCTTTCGGCACGTCGGCTTCGGGAACGAGGCGCTTGTTGTAGACGATGGCAGTCGGCTCATAGGTCGTGCCGTAGGCCGAGTCTTTCCACACAGCCCATTTTGGCAGCGCTTTGATTTCCGGCGACGGATAGGCGAGGCCCTGGCCGTCGTTGACCAGCTTCACCTGAAGATCCATCGCGGACGACCACAGCAGATCCGCTGTGCCATTGTTGGACGCGGCTTCGGCGATGAAGCGGTTGTAGAGCTCGGTGGAATTCAGATCGGAATATTCGACCTTGATGCCCGGATAGAGCGCCTCAAAATCCTTGACCAGCGGGTTGGCGGAAACCGCGTCGGTGGTCGAATAGATGACCAGCTTGCCTTCCTTTTTCGCGGCCTCGACGATTTTGCCGTAGTCGGCCGGATAGCCGGCTGGCGCCTGGGCGAAGGCGGGTCCTGCGAGGCTCAGCGCGGCGGCGATGACGGTGGCGGACAGAAGGTTTCTCATGAATCACTCCTAAAAAACTGCGGCCGTTCTCGCCCCCAGCGACATTCAGGTTGGCGGCCGTTCGGGCGGCAGACTACGCTAAAGCCTTCAGGTGCGGCTAGGGGTCGCGGAATTTCAAAACAAAAAGCCGCGAAAAGCCGCTCCTCGGGTGGAGGAGCGGCCAGTCTGTCTTCGTTCCGTCGCTCAGTTCGCCAGCGGATCGGGGCGAAGCTGGATATGGACGGCGCGGGGCCGCGAGCCTTTGCCGCCTTCCATCAGCCACGGTGTCCGGTCGCCGCTGGTGCTCCACAAGCCGCGGCCTTTCCAGCCGGCATTCGGATCGTCGATGCGCCCGTCAAATCCCTTGGCGTAGAACCCCATGGGATAGGGGATGCGCAGCATGACCATCTTGCCGTCCTTGAGCGCCACGAAGCCGTCGTTGAGGTTGGCGGTCGACATCGGGATGTTGGCGCCGAGCCCGAGCGTGTTGTGCTGGTCGACCCAGGTGTAATAGCTCGCCTCGGCGCTGGTGTCGGGGAAGCCATCGAAGCCGGGGCCCGGATATTTGTAGAAGGCCCAGCCTTCCGGACAATGATTGCCGGTTGCGTTGGCTCCGTTCAGCGGCGCTTTGCATTTGCTGCGGTCGAAGCTCATCAGATGGCCGCTCGAACCCGAGCCCCACAGCACGCCATTGGCGTCGATGTCGGCGCCGCGGATGCCGAAGCCGGGCTTCGGGATGTAGTAGACCTCCGACAGTTTCGTCTTCGGATCGAAGCGCAGGAATCCCGGCTGGCCGCCGAAAGTGCCGATGCCGTACCAGATCGAGCCATCCTTCGGGTTCGGCATCACCGAGTAGGGGCCTGAACCGGCGGTGATGCGTGTGTCCTTGGCAGCGTCAGCGGGCTGGCCCGGGTTGACGTAGTCGTCGAGCTTGCCGTTGCCGTTGCTGTCGAGCACCCACGGCGCCCAGCCTTGCGCCTTCTGCGCATCGCCGGTTTCGTCGAAGATCTTCGTGTTGACCCAGCCGGCGACCGGACCGGTGCCGCTGAACCAGAGCGTATTGTCGGCGTCGTATCCGAACTGGGGATGATGCGTGACGAAGCACGTATCGATGAACGAGTACTTCATCGTCTTGGGATCGAGCATGCCCACCTGGCGCGCCGATTTTTCAAGCGGGAAGACCTTGGCGTAAGGATTGTCCGAGCCCTTCTTGCAGAACGCCGGATTGTCCATGCCGCGCACGCTGGCAGCGAGCCAGACGCGGCCTTTGCCGTCGAACATCGAGTTGTGGTTGTTGGCGCGGGTATCCCAGAGCTTCTCTTCGCCCCAGTAGGCCGACGGCTGCAACGGCGCGACGCTGCCGGCGTGGCCGGGCCCGAGCGACAATGGCATCTCGACGTCGGCGACCGGCATCTTGAAGTACGACACCTTGTTCGTTTTCGGATCGAGGATCGGCATGTTGTCGGTCGAATATTCCGGCGAACCGTAGAGCGGCCCGTAGGCATTGACCGTCGGGTTGCGCCGGTCCGACGCGATCAGATCGTGCATATATTTGTCGGGCTGCGACCATTCCCACGACGTGACGACGAGATTGCGCTCGACGCCCTGTGGGCGATCCGGCTTGTTCTTCGGCAACTCGCCTTTGGCGACGCGGTCGGTCCAGTCGCCGAAATATTTCGCCGGCACGCCGCCGAACTGTCCGGCGATGCGGTTGACCATGTTCTCGCCGGCCTGGTCTGACTGGATGCGCCGCATCCAGGCGTCTTCGCCGGTTTTGAATTCGCCGAATTGCGCGGGGATGGTGCGCGTCGATTCCTGGCCGAGCTGATGACAGCCGATGCAGTCGACATTGTTCATCTGCTTGAGCCAGTCGGTCTGCGTGATTTTTTCCGGAATGTCGCTCTTGCCGCCGAACTGGCTGGCATCCGGAATTTTCAGCATCGTGTACCAGTAGATCGCCGGGTAATAATGCGCGGCTGCCGCCGCGTTCGGCGCGGTCACTGCGGCGTGGTTGAGCTGCATGCCGGGCTTGGCGCGCATCTTGGGTGAATCAACCAGACCGTAGCCGCGCACCCAGACGCTGTAGTTGCCGAGCGGCAGATCGGGAATCAGATATTGCCCTTGATCGTTGGTGACGACGATGCGGGTGAATTTGGTTGGCGTGTCGGTGGTCTCGGCGATCACCCAGACGCCTGCTTCCGGTCCGGCGGAACCTGTCACAACGCCGCCGATATCGGTGGCGCCGACTTTCAAGGTCTGCTGAGCGTTGAGTGTGTTGGAAAATGTTATCGCCAGCACGAGCGCGCTGGCGAGCGTCAACAAGCGCGTGAGCGCCTTGGCTATATGCATGATCGCCTCCCTGAATTTCGCGGCTCTTTGGCCGCTCTCTCGTTGGGCCAAGCCTAGCAAGCCGGTGGGCGACGTCCAGTGCGATCAGCCGCCGAAACCGCCGCTATCGAGAAAAGCCTGTTCCTCGGGCGTCGTGGAGCGGCCGAGCACTTGGTTGCGGTGCGGAAACCGGCCGAAGCGGCGGATGATATCGGCGTGCAACTCGGCCCATTTCAGGCCGTCGGCATCTCCGGCCGCTTTGTAGAAGGCGACCGAACGATCCTGGTCGGCGAAGTCTTCCGAATGCTCGAAGGGCAGATAGAAAAAGCTGCGCAATTCCGCCGGCATCTGGGCGTCGAAGCCGCGCACCAAGGCGCCAGCAGCGATGGCGCGCGCCAGCGGGTCGGTGGCGAAGGTACGGGCATCGTCCCGAAACATGTTGCGGGGGAATTGATCGAGCAGGATCAGCAACGCCAGCGCGCCTTCGGCGCTGCGCTCCCATGCAGTGAGCTTGCCGTCCGCGGCCGCTTCATGCGTTGCGAGAAAGCGCTCGCGGATCTCCTGATCGAAGGTGAAGTCTTTCTTGAACCAGCGCTCCGGCCCGGCATTCCGCCAGAACGCGACAATGTCGGCGGCGGTCGGCGCGGTCTGGCCGCCGTTCATGCGCCATCCCGCAACGCGCGCCGCAAGATCTTGCCGACGTTTGTCTTCGGCAGGTCGGTTCTGAACTCGATGTATTTCGGCATCTTGTAGCCGGCGAGTTTGCCGGACATGTAACTGCGGATGTCCTGCTCGGTCAGCTCCGGCGATTTCTTCACGACGAACAGTTTCACCGCTTCGCTGGAATGCTGATCGGGCACCCCGACGGCGGCACATTCCATGATGCCGCCTTGCAGCATCGCAATGTCCTCGACCTCGTTCGGAAACACCTTGAAGCCCGAGACCGAGATCATGTCCTTCTTGCGGTCGACGATTTTGATCAGACCCTCGTCGCTCATGACCGCGATATCGCCGGTGCGGAAGAAACCGTCCGGCGTCATGACCTGCGACGTTTCCTCGGGCTTGTTCCAGTAGCCGACCATGACCTGCGGTCCGCGCGCGCACAGTTCGCCACGCTCGCCGTAGGGCACTTCATGATTGTTGTCGTCGCGGATCGAAATATCCGTCGACGGGAAAGGATAGCCGATGGAGCCGGTCCACTCCTTGATGTCGGGCCGGTTGGCGGTGAGGCCCGGTGAGGTTTCCGACAGGCCATAAGCCTCGATGATCGGCGTGCCTGTGGCCTTGAGCCAGCGCTCGGCCACCGCTTGTTGTACGGCCATGCCGCCGCCGATCGACGACTTGAGATGTGTCCATTTCAGCTTGGCGAATTCGGGGTTGTTGAGCAGCGCATTGAACAGCGTGTTGACGGCGGGGAAATAGTGGACGGGGTATTTTGACAGTTCCTTGATCAGATTGGGAATGTCGCGTGGATTGGGAATGAGCAGGCTGACGCCGCCGAGGCGAACGCCGATATTGGCGCAGGCTGTCAGTGCGAAGATGTGATAGAGCGGCAACGCGGCCAGCATAACCATCTGTTCGACGCGCGGCTCGGTCATCAGCGCCGGTTGAAGCCATGCGTGCGCCTGCAAGGTGTTGGCGACAACGTTGCGATGCGACAGCGTCGCGCCTTTTGATACGCCGGTGGTGCCGCCGGTATATTGCAGGAAGGCGATGTCGTCCGGCCCGATTTTCGGCGCCGTGAATGTCATGCCACGTCCGGCGGATATCGCGCTCTTGAACATGATCGCGCCAGGCAGGGAATAGGGCGGCACTAGTTTTTTAATGCGTCGTACGACGAAGTTGACGATCAGACCTTTGAGACCGAGCAGCTCGCCGAGGCTTGTGACGATGACGTGCTTGACCGAGGTACGCGCGATCACCTCTTCGAGTTTGCTGGCAAAATTGTCCAGGACGATAATGGCTTCGGCGCCGGAATCCTTGAGCTGGGATTCGAGTTCGCGCGGGGTATAGAGCGGATTGACATTGGTCACTGTCATTCCCGCGCGCAGGATCGCGATCGAGGTGACGGGATTCTGCAAAATGTTCGGTAACATGATTGCAACGCGTGTGCCGCGTTTGAGGCCCTTGCTTTGCAGCCATGCGGCGAGCGCCTTCGACATGTCGTCGGCCTGACCATAGGTCAGCGACTTGCCCATACAAATATAGGCTTTGCGTTCGCGATACTTGGTCAGGCTTTCGTTGAACAGATCAACCAGCGACGCATATTGCGACGGGTCAATTTCGGCCGGTACGCCGGGCGGATAATTCCGCAGCCAAGGACGTTCCATGTGCTTTCCCCCTATGCCGCCGGCTCGTTTCGCCCTGGCCGGCAGTCAGTGAAAGCAGCCTAACGGTCCGCGCCGCCAAAGGGAATGAGGGGGTTGTCGGTCAAAGCAGCGCGGTCGGGACGATCGGGTGCCGGAGTGCCGACAAAGGCTTCGAACAGTTCTTGCACAGTGCGCTGCGGCAAATCCTTCGTAATGAACACCAGGCGCGTGCGGTGGTCGTCGTCCGGCCAGCGTTCGAGGCGCGCGGTGGGGTGAAACACGTGCTGGACGCCATGCACCACGACCGGCGTATCGGGCATTTCCGCCAGTTTCACGATGCCTTTGACGCGCAGCAGTCTGTTGCCATGGGTCGCGCGCAGCAGTTCGAGAAACATGTCGAGCGTGCCGGCCGGGATCGCGATGTCGCTGGTGATGACGAAAGAGCCGATGTGCTCGTCATGACGATTTACATCGTGATGATGGTGGCCGTGCTCATGCGTGTCGGCATAAGCCTCCGCCGCCAGCCACTTCTTCACGTCGGGAATTTTGCGGTCGGGATCGTAAAGCCCGCAATTCAAAAGCCGCTCGGCGGTTGCTTCGCCTTTGGCGGCATCGAGGATCCGTGCTGCCGGGTTAAGCGTGCGCAGCCGCGCGACGATGCGCTCGCGTTGCACCTCGTCGGCGATATCGGTCTTGGTCAGCACGATGCGATCGGCCATCGCCGCCTGCTTCACCGCTTCGGCGTGTTCGTTCAGCGTCGCATCGCCGTTGACGGCGTCGACGACCGTCGCCACGCCGTCGAGCCGGTAGCGCATCACGAGATACGGATGCGCCATCGCGGTTTGCAGTACCGGCGCCGGATCGGCGAGGCCGGTGGTCTCCAGCAGCACGCGGCTGAATTTGGCGCGATGGTTGTCGAGATCCCGCAACAGTTTTTCCAGCCCGTCGACCAGATCGCCGCGCAGCGTGCAACACAGGCAGCCGCTCTGCAGCAGCACCATGTTATCGCCGATGTGCTCGACCAGCAGATGATCGATCGAGACTTCACCGAATTCGTTGATGATGACGGCGGTATCGGAAAGCGCCGGGTCTTTCAGCAGCCGGTTGAGCAGCGTGGTCTTGCCCGCGCCGAGGAAGCCGGTCAGCACGGTCAGCGGAATGGGTATCGCCGGCTTGCGTCGATCGGCGCTCGTGCCGCTCTCGCTCATTGCGCGACCGAGGACACTTTCGGCTTGGCTGGCTTTGCCGCGGGTTTGGCGGTTTTCTCGGTTTTCGGCTTGTCAGCCGCCGCAGGTTTCTCACCGGTCGCCGGCTTTTCGGCCGTGATCTTGGCGGTCTTGGTGCCCTTCTTTTTCTTCGGCGCGGCACTGACGGGTTGTGCAGCAGCATCAGGGTTTTCCGGCGTGCCGGTGTAGACGACGACGGGCGGCGACGTCTCGACCGGTGGCCCGAGCACGAATTTGCCGTTCGCCGGTTTCAGGCTCGACAGCATGAAGGCCTGTCCGTCCGAACCGGCTTCGCCACCGGCGACGGCGGCGTCGGGATTCGGCTCTTCTTCCTCGTTGTCCTCGGAAGCCGGCTTGCGGCGATGGCCGCCGCACATTTCGTCACGCAGGTTCGGCGGCTGTGCATCGACCGGCGCCAGCGCATCGACCGTACCGAGCGACGGCGTCAGCCAGCTCAGGCCGCCGCTGTTGAAGCCGCGCTCCATAAGCGCCGCCGCCTTTTGCGCGCGCACCGCACCGGAGTAGGCGCCGAGGATCACCGCGATCAGGCGCCGTCCATTGCGTGTCGCCGAGGCGACGACGTTGTATCCGGACGCGCAGATGAAACCGGTCTTCATGCCGTCGGCGCCGGGATAACGGTCGATTAGCGAATTATAATTGCGATAGACGCGGCTGCCGTAACGGATCGAGGAGATGTGCCAGTACGAATCGTGTTCCGGGAATTCGCGGATCAGCGCGCGCGCCAGAATGCCGAGGTCGCGCGCCGACGACACGTGATTTTCCGCCGGCAGTCCGTTCGGATTGACGAAATTGGATTGCGACATGCCGAGCCGCCGCGCATTGGCGTTCATCATGTCGGCGAAGCCTTCGAGCGAGCCGCCGACGCCTTCGGCGATAGCGACCGCCATGTCGTTCGCCGACTTCACCATCAGCATCTTCAACGCATTGTCGATTGTCAGCGTGGTGCCGACCTTGAAGCCCATCTTGGTCGGCTGCTGCGCCGCGGCGTTCTTCGACACCGTGAGCAGCGTATTGAACGCCACCTTCTTGTCGCGGATGGCGCGCAGCGTGGTGTAGGCGGTCATGAGTTTCGTGACCGAGGCCGGATACCACGGGTAGGTAGCGTTTTCGGCGTGCAAGACCTTGCCGGTCGAGGCTTCGATCAGCAGTTGGGCTTCGGCCGCGGCGCGGTCCGGCGCCGCCAGCGACAGCAAGGATGCAGCGGCGAGACCGAGGGAGAGGTTGCGGAGGCTGAAACGAAGGGTCAAATCACTAAGGTCCGGTCAGGTGGTTTGCGCCAAAGAACAGACAAGGTGAGTTCCATCGGCCGTGATGCTAGGGTATCTAAGCCAGCACCGGGAGGCAAAGTCCCGGCTTATTTTATGGTGACTCACAAGGTGATTCACCCAAATCCATCGCCGACCAATACGACCAAAGTTCGGCAGCAACGCCTTCCTGGGAGACATCGATGACCGCAGCCATTGTCGGTTGGGCCCACACCCCCTTCGGTAAGCTTAATGGCGAGACCGTCGAAAGCCTGATCGTGCGCGTTGCCGGCGAGGCTTTGGCCGACGCGGGTCTGGAGGCCAAGGACGTCGACGAAATCGTACTCGGTCACTTCAATGCGGGCTTTTCGGCGCAGGATTTCACCGCCTCGCTGATGCTGCAGGCCTCGCCCGATCTGCGCTTCAAGCGCGCGACCCGCGTCGAGAACGCCTGTGCGACCGGTTCGGCGGCGGTCCATCAGGGCATCCGGGCGATCGAAGCGCGCGCGGCGCGCATCGTTCTGGCCGTCGGCGTGGAACAGATGACGACGACGCCCGGCCCGCAGATCGGCGAAAATCTGCTCAAGGCCTCTTACGTTCGCGAGGAAGCGGATATCGAGGGCGGCTTCGCCGGGATTTTCGGCAAGATCGCCGGCCTGTATTTCCAGAAATGGGGCGACCAGTCCGATGCTTTGGCCATGATCGCGGCCAAGAACCACAAAAACGGCGTCGGCAATCCTTATGCGCAGATGCGCAAAGATCTGGGTTTCGATTTCTGCCGCACCGAGAGCGAGAAAAACCCCTTCGTGGCGGGCCCGCTAAAGCGCACCGATTGCTCGCTGGTGTCCGACGGCGCAGCCGCGATCGTGCTGGCCGATGTCGAGACCGCGCTGCAGTTCAAAAAGGCGGTCGCCTTCCGCGCCGCCGAACATGTGCAGGATTTCCTGCCGATGTCGAAGCGCGACATTCTGAAGTTCGAAGGTTGTGCGGTGGCGTGGAAACGGGCGCTTGCACGCTCGGGCCTGGCGCTGAACGATTTGTCCTTCGTCGAGACGCACGACTGCTTCACGGTCGCGGAACTCATCGAATATGAAGCGATGGGACTGACCGCCGAAGGGCAGGGCGCGCGCGCCATCAAGGAAGGCTGGACGCAGAAAGACGGCAAGTTGCCGGTCAATCCGTCCGGCGGTTTGAAGGCCAAAGGACATCCCATCGGGGCGACCGGCGTGTCGATGCATGCACTGACCGCCATGCAACTCACAGATTCTGCCGGTGAGTTGCAAATCAAGAATGCACGGCTGGGTGGTATTTTTAACATGGGCGGAACTTCAGTTGCAAACTACGTCAGCATCCTGGAGCGCATTAAATAGCTAGTTTTACAGTGTTTTCTGATATTCGGCGCCGCAGCTCGTGGAACCCGCAACACCAGTGCACCGCCATCATAAAATTGATCGCGACGACGGAAGTGTTACAGTTGTGCGGTGTTGACAATATAGTTGGCACACAAACGACTTTGGATGACGGCCCGGGGGGGCGATCGACAGCATGATCAATATTCCAACGGACCTGTTGCGGACGCTCGTTGCTGTCGTCGATTTGCGGAGTTTTACTAAAGCCGCTGCATCGCTCGGCATTACCCAGCCGGCCGTGAGCGCGCAGATCAAGCGGCTGCAATATCTGCTCGGCAAGGAAATTTTCGACCGCAGCGCGCAGGGCATCAGTCTTACGCCGCACGGCGAGATGACTGTCAGCTACGCGCGTCGCTTGTTGTCGATCAACGATCAGATCATGGAAATCGGCGGGCCCGGCCGCGCCGCCGAACATTTGATCCGCATCGGCGCGCCCGGCGATTTTGTCGCGACCATCCTGTCCCGCACGCTCGCGCGGTTCCGCAGCCGGTGGCCCGGAGTCAAATTCAATGTCCGTATGGGGGTCTACGATCCGCTCATTCGCGAATTGCGCCAGGGCGATATCGATCTGGTCGTGAGCCTGTCGGCGATGCGGCCGGTCGACGCAAGACATTACTGGGAAGAGGACGTCGTCTGGGTTCGCGGTGAAAACACCAAGATCGATACCGGCAAGCCCATCCCGCTGGTGTCATATGGCGAGAAAAGTCTGAACCGGAATTTGGCAATTACGGCGCTCAAGAGTGTCGGGCTTGAATGGGAAGATGTGTTCTACGGCCCGAGCCTGTTGAGCCTGTCCGGCGCCGTGTCGGCCGGACTGGGTGTGATGGCGCTGGCGCGCCGGCGCGTCGACCAGTTTGGCTTGCTGGGCTTGAGCGGTGGAAACCTGGTGTGGGATGCCACGCCGCTGCCGAAATTGGACAGCTTCTTCTGCGGCATCTACATCCGCGAGGGCGCTGACAGGGAAGTGCTGGAACAGCTGGCCGACATGATCTGGCATGAGCTGCGCCCGGACGGTGATACGGCCAAGGCGGACTCCGACGCTGCGGTGCTCGAAATGGCGCGCGCCAAGAATTCGGCCGCTTAACTTAAGGCTCTGGCAATCAGGTTTGCGCGAAGCCCGAGCGCTGGGCCCAGCCTGTCATCCGCCGTTCCAGGATCGCCATCGCCGCGTACATGGCGATGCCTTCGATCGCCAGCACGACGAGTCCAGCGAAAATCAATGGCACCTGGAATTGCGCCTGCGCCTGCAGCATCAGATTGCCGATGCCGTTGTTGGACGCCACGCTTTCCGAGATGACCGAGCCGACGAAAGCGAGCGTGATCGCCACTTTCAGCGAGCCGAAGAAATACGGCAGCGTACGCGGGATGCCGACCTTGCGCATGATGTCGAGCTTGCTCGCGCCCAGCGCCTTCAGCACGTCTTCAAGTTCGGGCTCGATGGTGGCGAGGCCCGTCGCGACGTTCACGACAATGGGAAAAAACGAGATCAGGAACGCGGTGAGTACCGCCGGAACGAATCCGATGCCGAACCACAGCACCAGAATCGGCACCAGCGCCACTTTCGGAATCGCGTTGAAGCCGATCATCAAAGGATAAAGGCCCGCATAGATCGTGCGCGACCAGCCGACCAGAAGTCCGAGCAGCATGCCGAAGCCAACGGCCAGCGCGAATCCGATCAACGTGGTTTCCAGCGTGATCCATGAATTGCGCGTCAGCGGGCCGGAATAATCGACAAAGGCCTGCGCAATCGCGGTCGGCGGCGGCAGGAAGAATGTCGGGATCTTGAAGATGCGGCAGGACGCTTCCCACACTACCAGCAGGGCGATGGTGAACAGCCAGGGCGACAACTTGATGATGAGCGCGGTCCGCGTCATTGCCGCGCCTTCACGATGTGGCTGCGCAATTCATGCACGATGTCCTGAAAGCCTTGCGTGAACGTCACTTCCAGATCGCGTGGCCGCGGCAAGTCAATGCGCCGCTCGGCGACGATGCGGCCCGGCCGCGACGACATCACGAAGACGCGGTCGGCGAGAAACACCGCTTCGCGCAGATCGTGGGTGACGAGGATGACGGTGATCTTGCGCGCCGCATGGAGATCGCGGATGACGCACCACAGTTCCTCGCGAGTGAAGGCATCGAGCGCGCCGAACGGCTCGTCCAGCATCAAAAGTTGCGGCTCGTGGATCAGCGCGCGGCACAACGACGTGCGCTGCTGCATGCCGCCTGACAGTTCCCAGGGGTATTTGTCGCCCTGGTCGCGCAAGCCCACCGAGGTGAGAAGGTTTTTGGCGCGCGCGGCATATTCACCGCGCCGCCATCGTATCTCGCGGCGATGCGGTTGCACAATTTCCAGCGGCAGCAGCAGATTTTCCAGGGTCGTGCGCCACGGCAGCAAAGTTGGCGCCTGGAACGCCATGCCGGCAATCTTGACCGGCTTGGTGACCTTCTCGCCGGCGACCTGCACTTCGCCCTTGAAGGGGAATTGCAGGCCGGTGGCGAGCTTCATCAGAGTGGATTTGCCGCAGCCCGAAGGGCCGACCACGGCGACGAATTCGCCTTCGTCGATCGCCAGCGAAAGTCCTTCGATGGCGAGGGTGCCGCCAACCTCGCCGCCGTAGGCGTGGCTGACGTTGTCGAGCGAGACGAAGGCGCTCATTTAATTATCTTGCACCAAGCTAGTTGAACTTGCGTTCGGCGATGCTCGGCAGGAATGACGCGTCGAAGATGTCGTCAGGCTTCGGCGGCGTGGCCTTCCACTTATATGTCAGGCCGATCTGCTCGATGGCTTTGGCGAAGCGCGCCGTGTCGATGCCGCCGTAGCCGTTGACTTTGACTTCGGCGGTGACGACGTTATCGCGTAGCGCCATGTTCAGCCGCTCGAGTTCAGTCGCCTTCTTGGCGATATCGTTGCGCTTGAGCACGGAGTCGACCGCGGTGTCGGGCGACTTCACGGTTTCCTTGAGGCCTTTGGTGAAAGCGCGCAGGAAGCCCTTCACCGCCTCGGGATGCTCGGCGGCGAATTTCGGATTCACGATCACCGCGTTGCCGTAGAGATTGACGCCGTAGTCGGCCATCAGCAGCACGGTGATGTCGTCAACCGCCACGCCTTTGTCCTTCAGGTTGATGAAGGACGAGAACGAGAAGCCGGTGATGGCGTCGACTTGCCCGGCGGCCAGCATCGGCTCGCGCACCGGGAAACCGACGTTCTCGATCGTTACCTTGGAGGCGTCGATCTTGTTGGCTTCGACGAAGATCGGCCATTGCGCGTAGGCGCCGTCGGGCGCGGGCGCGCCGAGCTTCTTGCCTTCAAGGTCTTTCGGCGTGGAAACGCCGCGGCTCTTGCGCCCGACGATGGCGAAAGGCGGACGGTTGTAGACCATGAAGACCGCCTTGATCGGCATGGCCGGGTTGGCGTCGCGGAACTTCATCAGCGAATTGACGTCGGCAAAACCCATATCGTAAGTGCCGGCGGCGACGCGGTTGATCGGTTCCACCGAGCCCGCGGCCGAGTCGATCGTGACGTCGAGGCCTTCGGCCTTGTAGTAGCCCTTGTCGAGCGGCACCACGAACGGCGCCGACGGCCCTTCGAATTTGAAATCGAGGCTGAACTTGATGCTGGTATCGGCGGCAAAGGCCGAGGATTGGGCCGCAGATACCATCATCAGTCCGGCAAAAAGTCGGGCCATTGCCCGGCCGGCGTTACGAACGCTCATCATCCTGATCCCTCTATGGTGGTGGCCCGGCACCCGGCGACGCGGCTTTGGGCATGGCTTAAATCCAGTCTCACTCAGCTAAGATCACTCAGCAAAGATCATGCCGCAGCAAAGAGCAAGATATCGGCTTGTGGCGCGCGAACCGCTCCTGAGACGCGCGACATATTGTCCATCCTGCGCCGCGGAAATGTCACATTGCGACGCGTGTCACGTCGCCGTGATGATGCACAGGAACACCCATGCCGGTGCGTTGAATGATCAAACGTCCAACGACGTCTCATTTTGGAGGATCACAATGCGTAGCAAATTCCGGAGTTCCCTTGCTGTGGCGCTCGCCACTGCAGTGACGCTGACTTCGTTCAGTCTCGCGCCGGCGCAAGCCGCGCCGCAGAACACGCCAAAAGTAACGAACGCGAGCGGCGTCGATCTGAGCGCCCGCCGCCGTCACTATCGCGGCAACAACGCTGCCGCGCTGGCAATGTTCGGCCTCATCGCCGGTGGTATCGCGGTTGCCGCCGCGTCCAACCGATACGATGACGGATATTACTATGGCGGCGGCCCCGGCTACCGGGGCGGTTACCGCGGCGGGTATCATGGCGGCTACCACGGCGGCAGTGGCCGGGGCTTCCACGGTGACGGGTTGCACCACCATCGCTAAAGCAGCTGCTTCGGATCGGCCGACAATAAGGACGCCGCTGGAAATAGCCTTTCCGGCGGCGCCGCGTTAACCGGTTCTAGGGACGGATCGGGTATGGTGACCGAATGGCTGATTCGATTTCCCGGCTCCATAAGGCCGTGATCGCCGTTAGGGACACAGACCCGGCGAACTCGCGGACCGCACGGCTATTGCGCGCCGGCCGGGCCAAAATGGCCAAAAAACTCGCCGAAGAGGCCGTGGAAGTCGTCATCGACGCCATGGACGGCCAGACCGAGGCCGTGGTCCGGGAAAGCGCCGACCTCATTTACAATCTGGTGGTGCTCTGGGTTCACGCCGGGGTCCACCCCGAGGACGTCTGGGCCGAAATGCGCCGCCGCGAGGACATGTTCGGCATTGCGGAGAAACTCCTGAAAGTGCCAAAAGGCGTGGCGCCAGCCATGCCGCGACGGAAAGTCGTCGCACTGGAAACCAGGCGCGTCCGCAAGTCGCACTGACGAGACCCGCTGATCCGCCACATTTCCCCGATTTGAGTACCTCATGACAGTTCAGGCTTCCGAGCCGCGTTCCTGGCTTCGCCGTATGTACGACTGGTGCATCGAAGCGGCGCACAAGCCGCATGCGATGTGGACCATGGGCGCCATTGCCTTTGCCGAGAGCTCGTTCTTTCCGGTGCCGCCGGATGTGATGCTGATCCCGATGGCGCTGGCCTATCCCAAGCGCGCCTACGTCATGGCGGCCTGGTGCACGGTGGCGTCGGTGGCTGGCGGCGTCGTCGGTTATGCGATCGGTGCATTGCTTTATGACTCGGTCGGCGCCTGGCTGATCAAGCTTTATGGCTACGGCGACAAGGTCGAGGTTTTCCGCGCGGCTTACGCGCAATGGGGCGCCTGGATCATCCTGCTCAAAGGCCTGACGCCGATCCCCTACAAGATAGTCACAATCACGTCGGGGTTTGCCGGCTACAATTTCCTGCTCTTCGTTGTATTTTCGGTGATTGCGCGGTCCGGCCGCTTTTTCCTGCTGGCGTTCCTGCTGCACCGCTATGGCGAGCAGGCGCGTCATATCATCGAGAAGCGGCTCGGCTTATGGGTTACGCTCGGCGCCGCGGTGGTCGTCATCGGCATCGTGCTTGCGGTATACTTGATCTGAAGTTTGAGTCGGGCTTTCCTCGTTTCCGCCATCGGGCGGAGCCAAAGGAGTCCACCGGCAAAATGTGGACATCGGTCTTGCAAGTTAAACATCGTGCGGCGCACGGCACGGCTGCGTGCCTCGTCGCGCTTGCGCTTGTGATGTCGGCCGTGGCGGTGGCGCAGGAAGCCAAGCCAAGGGAAGAGCCGGGCTTCTTCGAAGGCATCGCCAACTGGCTTGACCGCAATGTTGTCGGAACCTTCCAGGGCGCCGGCAAGCAGGTTGAAAATTTCGGCCACGAGGCGGGCGTCGCCGCCAAGACCACCGTCAATTCCGCCAAGGATGCCGCCGGCGCTGTCGTGCGCATCCCGACCGCGCGCGTGATGTCCGGCCATGAAAAATGCGTCAATGCGCCGAACGGCGCGCCCGATTGCGTCGTCGCGGCCGAGCGGCTCTGCAAGGCCAAGGGTTTTGAAACCGGCAAGAGCGTCGACATGACCACGGCCGAGGTTTGCCCGCCGAAAGTATTGCTGTCGGGCCGCACCGGCGCCGCCGGCGAATGCCGCGATGAGACCTTCGTGTCCCGCGCGTTCTGCCAATAATCTTTTGATTCCCTGGATTGGCCCGGCGGCTTGTGCCGTTTGCGGGCCTGTGTTTCGCTTTCTCAACGATAAAAAAGCCGAGGGAGCGAACACATGAACCTCCACGCCAAATTGCTCGAGCGCGAGGCCGCCGGCAATCCGGTGACGGTCGGCGTGATCGGCGCCGGCAAGTTCGGCACCATGTTTTTGTCGCAGGCGCGGCTCACGGCCGGCATGCATGTCGTGGCGGTCGCCGATCTCGATGTCGCGCGGGCGCGTCGCCAGTTGAACAGTGCGGGTTGGCCGGCCGAATTATATGCCGCTTCTTCGCTTGACGATGCGCACAAGCGCCGCGCGACGTTCGTGACCAGCGATGCGGATGCGATGATCGCCGATCCGCGCATCGAGGTGATCGTCGAAGCGACCGGCGTGCCCGGCGCCGGCATTCATCACTGTTTGCGCGCGATCGAGAACGGCAAGCACATTGTCATGGTCAATGTCGAGGCCGATGCCGTGGCCGGACCTTTGCTGGCGCGCCGCGCCAAGGCCGCCGGCGTGGTCTACTCGCTGGCCTGGGGCGATCAGCCGGCGCTGATCTGCGAACACGTCGACAGGGCGCGCGCCGCCGGCTTCAAGGTGAACTGCGCCGGCAAGGGCACGCGCTACGAGCCGCATTATCACAAGTCCAACCCCGACAATGTCTGGGACATTCTCGACAAGTACCTCAACATCTCCGACCGCAAGTCGATCAATCCGAAGATGTTCAACTCCTTCGTCGACGGCACCAAGTCCGGCATCGAGATGACGGCGGTGTGCAACGCCACCGGCCTGCTGCCGCAAAGCGATGGTCTGGCGTTTCCGCCGGCGACGCGTTTCGAACTGGCCGATGTCTGCAAGCCGAAAAGCGAAGGCGGCACGCTGGAAAAAGCCGGCGTCACGGAAGTGACGTCGTCGGTCTATCGTGACGGCAAGGACGTGCCGCATCATCTGGCGCTTGGCACCTATGTCGTGTTCGAGGGCGATACCGAATATGCCCGCCGCTGTTTCAAGGAATACGCCATGCTGCCGGACAAGAGCGGCAAATATGCCGCGCTGTACCGGCCGATCCACATGATCGGGCTCGAACTCGGCATCTCGGTCGCCAGCTGCGCATTGCGCAATGAGCCGACCGGCGCTCCGACCGGGTTCCGCTCCGACGTGGTGGCGACCGCCAAGCGCGCGCTGAAAGCCGGCGAAATGCTGGACGGCGAGGGCGGCTTCTGCGTTTGGGGCAAGCAGACGCCGGCCGATGTGTCGCTCGATCAGGAACTGCTGCCGCTCGGCCTCGCCCACAACGTCAAGCTCAAGAACGACATCCCCGAGGGCGGGGCGTTGAAGTGGGCGGACGTCGTCTATGATCCGAACGATTCCGCCGTCAAAGTGCGGCGCGAGATGGAATCGGCTTTCGGCCGGCGGAATGCGCAGGCCGAGGCGGTGTTATAAATACAGCTACAAAACAAAAATAACCTCCGGAGGATGCCAATGAAAACTCTGCTCGCCGCGGCCTTGGCCGCGACTGTTGCGATCGCGTCCGCACCGCGCGATGCGCTCGCCGAAGATACCAAGCTCTCCGTCATCGTTTTCCCCGGCGTGCAGGACTTGCCGATGTTCGTCGCGCAGGCCAAAGGCTTCTATGTCAAGCGCGGTCTGGCCGTCGATCTCAAGTTCACGGTCAATTCCGATGAACTGCGCGGCGGGCTCGCCGAAGGCAAATACCAGATCGCGCATTCGGCGATCGACAATGCCTTCGCCCTCAAGGACAAGGCCAATGCCGACATCGCGGTCGTGCTCGGCGGCGACAACAGCTTCAACCATCTCATCGTGCAGCCCGACATCAAGTCGCTCGCCGAGGTCAAGGGCAAGACCGTCGTGGTCGACGCCATCAACACCGCTTACGCGTTCCAGCTTTACGAGATGCTGAAGCAGAAGGGCGTCAACAAAGGCGACTACGAGATCAAGCTCGCCGGTGGCACAGCGTTGCGGCTCGATGCCATGCTCAAGGACAAGAACAACGTCGCGGCGATGATGAACCCGCCGTTCTCGACCCGCGCCGCGAAGGAAGGCCTCAAGGACATGGGCACCGCGGCCGCCGCGCTCGGCGCCTATCAGGGGTCGTCGGCCTTCGTGCTCCGCCCTTGGGCGCAGGCCAACTCCGATACGGTGGTGAAATACATTCAGGCCTATATCGAAGGCTGGCGCTGGGCCTTCGATCCGGTGAACAAGGCCGAAGTGATCAAGATTTTGGTCGAGCGGCTCAAGCTGACGGAAGACGTCGCCACGCAGGCGTTCGACGGCACCAAGGACGATTCCGCCAAGGATGGCGTTGTCGATATGGAAGGCGTCAAGAACGTGCTGAAGCTGCGCGCGCAGTATGAAGGCGGCACCCCGGCCTCGCCCGACAAGTATCTCGACCTGTCTTATTACAAGAAGGCGATTGCCGGGATGTAGCGCCGGCTACTCCAGCTCGATCGTGCCGTCGACCTTGTGGGTGAGCGACACGTCGCCGATGGTCAGCACCATCTGGGCCGCGACCGACTTCTTGCCCTTGAGTTTGCCCGCCGCGTCGGCGGCACGGATCGCCTTCTCGATTTCCTGCTGCGAGGTGACGCCGACGACCTTGAGGAACTTGCGCAGCGACATGTTCAGGGCTTCTTCGTTCATGGCAGGCTCCGGGGCAGGGGGAATCGTTGCCGTGGATCATAGGCCGGAATGGCCCTGAAAGCGCCTATTCCACGTCAATTTTGGGCTCGGTTGACCCTGGATTTTCCGCCGCTATATTCCGGCGGAGGCGCATGAGTCCGAAAAGTGGCTACCGGTTTTCGGGAAAACTCACGCGCGGTTAAGATGCCCCCATGGCGGAACTGGTAGACGCGCCTGACTCAAAATCAGGTACCGCAAGGTGTGCTGGTTCGATTCCGGCTGGGGGCACCACTCACTCAAAACTCCCCAGATAATCCAGTTTGCCGATCTTCAAGCCGTTGTGCCGAAGTATGTCGTGCGCCGTGGTGATGTGGAAAAAGAAATTCGGCAGCAAAAACTTCGTCACATATTCATCGCCGCGAAACGTCTTGGCGAGTTTGCCGAATTTCAGCTCAATCGATTTACTCTCGCTGCCGTCGAGATCCTGCGGTTTGACGGTCTTCAAAAGGTCGACCGTTTTCGCGATCCGCTGTTTCAGTTCATCGAGCGTCGTTTCGGTATCGGGAAAGCCCGGCATGGTGGCCCCGGTCAGCCGTGCAATCGCGCCCTTGGAAGTGTCGCTGGCGCGCTGCACCTGTCCGGCCAGCGACGACATATCCGGCGCCAGCCGGGCGTTGACCAGCACCGATGGGTCGAACTTGTTGTCCGTCGCATAGGCTTCCGCCTTGTCGATGTAGCCCGACAGCACGGTAAGGCCGCGAATGAGCACGGGAATGATGACATCATACATCGAAAAAGACATGGTTTGGCCTTTCAATCGTTTAACCTTTGGGGTCCATCGGACATAAGGTTGAAATTCCCGGCGTCCAGCCCGCTTATCGCTGTATCTTGACTGTGTTGCCGCCCGGCCTCAGAAGCGAACAATGACCGACACCCTGGCCCAAACCTGCGAACGCCTGCGCCGTGACCCGCCGCTGTCCGCCGCCGTGATCGTCTTCGCCGTCGGCGTCCTGACCATGGCCGCGGTCTACTTCGTCCAATACGTCATGCTGCTGGCGCCGTGCCCGCTGTGCCTCGAGCAGCGCATGGCCTTTTACGTCTGCATTCCGCTGGCGGCCTTGCTCTGGCTCGGCGCGAGCTTCGGCGCATCGAAAAAAGTTCTGTTTCTCGGCCTGCTCGTGATCGTCGGCTTCATGCTCTGGAATACCGGGCTGTCCACCTACCACGCCGGCGTCGAGTGGAAATGGTGGCCGGGCCCGAACGATTGCTCCGGCCCGATCGACAAGATCGGCTCGGTCACCAGCATGCTGAACCAGTTGCAGCGCATCAGCCTGGTGCGTTGCGACGAGGCGGCGATCCGCATCCTGGGGATTTCGCTGTCGGGTTACGACGCGCTGGTGTCGCTGTTCCTTGCGCTGGTCGCGGCTTGGGGTGCAAAATCAGCCTGGGCGCGGCGCGCGGACGAAGAAGCTTAAAGACAAAAGAGCAGGTCAAGGGAAGCGAAATGGAAATTCTCATTATTGGCGGCGGCATCGGCGGTTTGACGCTCGGGCTCATGCTGCATCGCGCCGGCATCGCCTGCCGCGTGTTCGAGGCCACCAGCGAACTCAAGGCCGTCGGCGTCGGCATCAACATCCTGCCGCATGCTTCGCGCGAACTCTGCGCGCTCGGGCTGGAAGAAGCGCTGGCCAAGGTCGCCGTTACCACCCGCGAATATTGTTTCTACAATCGCTACGGCCAGTACATCTACAGCGAGCCGGCCGGCAAGTTCGCCGGCTATGACGTGCCGCAGTTCTCGATTCATCGCGGCGACTTGCAGATGGTGCTGCTCAACGCCTTCATCGAGCGCGCCGGCGCCGACAAGGTGCTGACCGGCTGGCGCTGCACGCGCGTTGAGTATGACGGCCCCGAGGCCATCGCGCATTTCGAGGACGCCGACGGCAAGCCTTTGCCGCCGCAGCGCGGCGCCGCCGTCGTCAGCTGCGAAGGCATCCACTCGGTGTTGCGCAAGAAGCTTTATCCCGACGAAGGCCCGCCGAAATATTCCGGCGTCAACATGTGGCGCGGCGTCACGCGCTGGAAGCCGTTTCTGTCCGGCGCCAGCATGATCCGCATCGGCTGGCATCACCCGGCCAAGCTTTTGATCTATCCGATCCGCAACAATGTCGATGCCGAAGGCCGCCAGTTGGTGAACTGGGTCTGCGATATCGAGACGCCGCAATATCAGGCGCGCGACTGGAACCGGCGCGGTCAGCTGGAAGACTTCCTGCCGGCGATGGCGGACTGGAAATTCGACTGGCTCGACGTGCCGGAGTTCATCCGCTCGTCCGATGCCATCCTGGAATATCCGATGGTCGATCAGGATCCGCTGCCGCGCTGGACTTTCGGCCGGCTGACATTGCTCGGCGACGCTGCGCATCCGATGTATCCGCGCGGCGCCAACGGTTCGGCGCAGGCCATTCTCGATTGCCGCGCGCTGTCCGACGCACTCAAGATGCACGCCGATCCGGTGGAGGCGCTCAAGGCCTACGAGGCCAAGCGCCTGCCGGAAACCAGCAAGGTCGTGCTCGCCAACCGCAGCGCACCGCCGGACGCCATCCTGCACGAGGTCTTCCGCCGTACCGGCGACAAGCCGTTCAAGCACATCGACGACGTCATCAGCCGCGACGAGCTGGTGGCGCTGTCGGAGAGCTACAAGCGCGTCGCCGGCTACGACAAGGAAAAGCTCAAGGTCGGCGCCTGATCCGGAATAAACCTGAGCCTGAAATGATAACGACCACGAAATGGGAGGCGCGGGTACATCCGCCGTCGCCTGCTATTCGTGGCCGTTTCCGCGCTCAGCTTTCGCCGGCCGCGGTAGATGATGGAGAACGTAAGCTCGACATCATCACTGGAACCTATATAGGGGTGAATTGTTCCAATACAAGGGCGGCACTATGGCGAATTTGAGCTCGGCTTCCAGCTATTCCAGCACGGCAAAAGCGTTGCATTGGACCATTCTGGTCCTTTTGATCGCCCAATTCATCTTTGCCTGGACCATGCCGCACATTGACCGCAACACCCCGGTCACGACGCTGATCAGCCTGCATTTTACCTTTGGTATCATTATTCTGGCGGTGGCGGTCGTGCGCTTGGCCTGGCGCCTGACGCATGGCGAACCGGTGCCGCTCGACGGCATTCCGCCGTGGCAGACGCTGACCGCGCGCCTCGTGCACTGGGCGCTCTATCTGCTGCTGTTCGTGGTGCCGATCCTGGGTTGGATCAACGCTTCTTATCGCGGCATGCCGGTGGAAATGTTCGGACTTGAACTGCCGAAGCTGCTGGCCACCCGCGCGCCGGGCTGGGGCTGGACCGGCGACGTGCACGGCCTTTTGGCCAACTACGCCATGCTGGGTCTGGTTGCCCTGCACGCCGTGGCGGCGATGTATCACTACTTCGTCCGCCACGACGGCGTGTTGCAGCGGATGCTGCCCGGCAAGCACTAGTCCCAACTATTCCCAATTGAGCGCGCCGCCGTTCTGATATTCGATGACGCGGGTCTCGAAGAAGTTCTTTTCCTTCTTGAGATCCATCGCCTCCGACATCCACGGGAACGGATTTTCCGTCTCCGCGAATACCGGTCCCAATCCCAACTGTGCGCAACGCCGGTTGGCGATGAAGTGCATGTATTGCTCGCACAGCGCCGCATTCAGGCCGAGAAATCCGCGCGGCATCGTATCACGGCCATAGGCGGCTTCGAGACTTGCGGCGTCGGTCAGCATCTGGCGCACTTCATCCTGGAACGCGCGCGTCCACAGATGCGGGTTCTCCGCCTTGATCTGGTTGATGACGTCGATGCCGAAGTTCAGGTGAATCGATTCGTCGCGCAGGATGTATTGATACTGCTCGGCGATGCCGACCATCTTGTTACGCCGGCCGAGCGACAGGATCTGCGCAAAGCCGGTGTAGAACCACATGCCTTCGAAGCAGACGTAGAAGGCGATGAGATCGCGCAGGAAGGCTTGGTCGGTTTCCAGCGTGCCGGTCTTGAAATCCGGGTCGTCGAGATGCTGGGTGTGCTTGAGCGCCCAGGCGGCCTTGTCGGTGATCGACGGCACTTCGCGGTACATGTTGAACAGTTCGCCTTCGTCGAGGCCGAGGCTCTCGACGATGTACTGGAACGTGTGGGTGTGCACCGCCTCCTCGAAAGCCTGACGCAGCAGATACTGCCGGCATTCGGGATTGGTGAGATGGCGGTAGATCGCCAGCACGATGTTGTTGGCGACCAGCGATTCCGACGCGGCGAAGAAACCAAGATTGCGCTTGATCGAGCGCCGCTCGTCCTCGGTCAGACCGTCGCGTGATTTCCACAGCGCAATGTCGGCCTGCATCGACACTTCGGTCGGCATCCAGTGGTTGTTGCAGCCGGCGAGATATTTCTCCCAGGCCCAGCGGTATTTCAGCGGCAGCAGCTGGTTGACGTCGGCGCGGCAGTTGATCATCGCCTTTTCATCGACGCTGACGCGGCCGGCACCGCGCGAAATCGCGCCAAGACCGGCGGCGTGGCCGTCGGTATCGGCCGGCAATGCCGCTGGCGGCATGATTGTAGGCTTCTGCGAATTTGGTTCGGACCAATCGAGCATTTTCTTCTTCCTTTGGATTTACTGGCAGGCTTCGCAGGTCGGGTCGTCGATCAGGCAGGCTTTGCCCTCGACGATGACCGGCTCGGCGGCAGCCGACGACACGGCCGAAGAAACTGAATTGAGTTTGCCATCGGTGCCCTTGAGCGTGGATTTCTCGACATGCGTGGCGCTGCGCGAACGCAGGTAATAGGTCGTCTTCAGGCCGCGCTCCCACGCCAGTTGGTAGAGCTGGTCGAGCTTCCGGCCGTTCGGCGCCGCGATGTAAAGGTTGAGCGACTGTGCTTGGTCGATCCATTTCTGTCGCCGTGCCGCGCTTTCGATCAGCCACGAGGAGTCGATCTCGAACGCGGTGGCATAGAGCGCCTTGATGTCGTCCGGCACGCGGTCGATGGTGCCGACGCTGCCGTCGAAATATTTGAGGTCCGAGACCATGACCTCGTCCCACAGGCCGCGGGCTTTGAGGTCGCGCACGAGATATTCGTTCACGACCGTGAAATCGCCGGACATGTTCGATTTGACGTAGAGGTTCTGGTAGGCGGGCTCGATCGATTGCGATACGCCGCAGATATTGGAGATCGTCGCCGTCGGCGCGATCGCCATGGTGTTGGAGTTGCGCATGCCTTGCTTCATCACGCGCGCACGCAGGCTGTTCCAATCGAGTGTCGATGACGTATCGAGGCTGACGCCGCCGCGGGCGTCAGACAGCATCGAGACCGAATCGATCGGTAGAATGCCGCGGCTCCATAGCGAGCCTTCGTACGAAGGATAGCGCCCGCGTTCGACCGCGAGATCGGACGAGGCGGCGATGGCGTGGTAGCTGATCGCCTCCATGCTCTCGTCGGCGAACGTCACCGCGCCCTCCGAGGCGGTGGGGATGCGCAGGATCTGCAGCGCATCCTGGAAGCCCATCAGGCCGAGACCGACCGGGCGATGCCGCATGTTGGAGCGGCGTGCTTCCGGGATGGTGTAGAAATTCACGTCCAGCACGTTGTCGAGCATGCGCATGGCGGTGACCACCGTGCGGGCGAGCTTGTCGCGATCGAGTCCGCGCGGCGTGACGTGATTGACCAGGTTGACCGAGCCGAGATTGCAGACAGCGACTTCGTCATCCGACGTGTTGAGCGTGATTTCGGTGCACAAGTTGGACGAATGCACCACGCCGCAATGCTGCTGCGGCGAACGGATGTTGCAGGGATCCTTGAACGTGATCCACGGATGCCCGGTCTCGAACAGCATGGTGAGCATGCGCCGCCACAGATCGACCGCGCGCACCTGCTTGAACACGGTGAGTTCGCTCCGCGCCGCGCGGGCTTCCTGGGCCTCGTAAGCCAGCTTGAAATCCGGCCCATAGCGGTCGTGCAAATCCGGCGTCTCGTCGGGTGAAAAGAGCGTCCAGGGGCCGTCTTCCCGCACGCGCTGCATGAACAGGTCGGGCACCCAGTTGGCGGTGTTCATGTCGTGGGTGCGGCGGCGGTCGTCGCCGGTGTTCTTGCGCAGGTCGAGGAATTCCTCGATATCGATGTGCCAGGTCTCGAGATAGGCGCAGACCGCGCCCTTGCGCTTGCCGCCCTGATTGACGGCAATCGCCGTGTCGTTGGCCACTTTCAGGAACGGCACCACGCCCTGCGAGGCGCCGTTGGTGCCCTTGATATGCGCGCCGAGGCCGCGCACGCGGGTCCAGTCATTGCCGAGGCCGCCGGCGTATTTCGACAGCAGCGCGTTGTCCTTCACCGATTTGAAAATGCCGTCGAGGTCGTCCGGAATGCTGGTGAGGAAGCAGGACGACAGTTGCGGCCGCAGCGTGCCCGCGTTGAACAAAGTCGGCGTCGACGACATGAAGTCGAAGGACGACAGCAGGCGGTAGAACTCGATGGCGCGGTCCTCGCGGTCGATCTCGCGGACGGCGAGGCCCATGGCGACGCGCATGAAAAAGGCCTGTGGCATCTCGATCCGCGTGCCGCCGCTGTGGATCAGATAGCGGTCATAAAGCGTCTGGAAGCCGAGAAACTGGAAGGCGCGGTCGCGCTGCGGATCGATAGCCGCGGCAATCTTGGTCAGATCGAAGCGCGCCAGTTCGGGATCGAGCAGTTTCAGCTCGATGGCGCGCTTCACGTAAGCCGGGAAATACTCGGTGTAATCGACAGTTTTGCCTGTGGCGGTTTCGCCGAGGATGAAGCCCGCGGCTTCGTCGGACAGCTTGTCGAGCAGTAGCCGGGCGCTGACATAGGCGTAGCCCGGCTCGGACTCGATGAGCACGCGGGCGGCCATGATCTTGGCGAGCGCGAGTTCGTCGGTGCTGATGCCGTCATAGATGTTGCGCCTGATTTCGGCCATCACCGCATCGGGATCGACGCCTTCGAGCCCGTCGCAGGCCGACGTCACGCTGGCGGCGACACGGTCGAGATCGAGCGCAATATCGCGGCCGCTGGCGGTCTTGAGCCGCATCGCGGGAATTGCCGGCTGCGATGCTACGGGCTTTTCGGCCTCGCGGGCTTTGGCGCGCTCCTCACGATAGAGCACATAAGCGCGCGCCACCTTGTGGTGCTCGCTGCGCATCAGCGCGAGTTCGACCTGGTCCTGAATGTCCTCGATGTGGAAGGTGCGGCCTTCGCCGACACGACGCGTCAGCGCGACGACAACCTGGCCGCTGAGCGCCTCGACGGATTCATGAATTCGGCGCGACGCAGCGGCGGCGGCACCCTCGACGGCGAGAAACGCCTTGGTCAGCGCGATGGCAATCTTGCCGGCGTCGAACGGCGTCACCGCGCCGTTACGGCGGATGACCTGATAGCCCGGCTCCGACGCCGCCTGCGGCGAAGCAAAGGGCGTGGGCGGAACGATCGGTGACGTGAAAGGAAATTCAGCAGTGAGTGACATCGGCAGAGACCCCGAAATGTTGGGGCTGGGGCCGAAAAGGCTGTGTTTGAAAAACGGACGGGGGAAGCCGCGCGCAGTTCAGCCACGACCTGCCGGGACACCCCGCCCGAGGACGATTCTTTTGTCAGGGCAGGTCTCCTGGCTCGCGGGTCGTTGCTTCTGTCCGGTCTTCCCGAGGCCTTGCGGTCTCAGTGACTTGATACGTGGACGTCGGCTCGCCGCTTACAGTTGCGGGGGCAGCTTCGGTTTAGGCCCAAACGAACGTACAGGGGGCTTCACCGAATTCCCTCTTAGCTCCAAACCTTGCGGTCCAGAGAACCATGACGACTACATCTAGTAGGGTCAGTCATGATTCTGTCAAGCGCAAGAAAAAGCGGAAACGCAATCGTCCCCGCTATGCACCGCAAAACAGAGATCGAAAGTCACGGCTCGAGTTCGCTGTCCCAGTAGAGATAGTCGACCCAGCTCTCGTGCAGGTAGTTCGGCGGGAACAGCCGGCCGTTGCGGTGCAGATGATGCACGGTCGGCTGGAACGGCATCTGCGCCGGAAACATCCGCGCTTCCGCCATCGTAAAGCTGCCTTTGCGCAAATTGCACGGCGAGCAGGCGGCGACGACATTGTCCCATGAGGTCAGGCCGCCGCGCGAGCGCGGGATCAGATGGTCGAAGGTGAGGTCGTCGCGGTCGCCGCAATACTGGCAGGAGAAGCGGTCGCGCAGGAAAACGTTGAAGCGGGTGAAGGCCGGGTGCGTCGACGGCTTCACGTAGGTCTTGAGCGACACCACGCTCGGCATCTTCATTTCGAAACTGGGGCTATGCACCGCGTGGTCGTAATTGGCGACGATGTTCACGCGCTCAAGGAACACAGCCTTGATCGCGTCCTGCCAGGACCACAGCGATAAAGGGTAGTAGCTCAACGGCCTGAAATCCGCGTTGAGAACCAGGGCGGGAAAACCGCTCGGTGAAACGTGCACGTTCAAAGTGACGCTCCTGACCTCCTAGGAACGCTGCCGCCACGCAGCTGACGCCCTAGTATAAGGGCAGCGTGACGGGATTGTGAAGTAGAGGCGGGGCGTTACCCAAAAGCAGGGCAGGTGTGCAAACGGGCTAGCTGGCGAATTGCTTGGCGAGGAATTCGCCCCCCTGCCGTAGCCCTTCCTGATCGATTCCATGGCCGATGCCAGGCGAGACGTGCCATTCCGCGGGCACTCCCAGCGCCGCCAGACCCTGCGCGGCATGCATGAGCGCCTGCACGGGAATCACCTGATCCTGATCGCCATGGACCAGCAGCACCGGCGGCCGGCTGGTGATCTCGGCTATGAAGGCTTCGGGATCGAGTTCTTCTGGCGCGACCAGCATCCCTGAAAAGCCGACGATTGCCGCCGGCGCGACCGCACGGCGCAGCCCCACATGAAGTGCCATCATTGTACCTTGGGAGAAGCCGACCAGCGCCAAAGCCTTGGGGGGTAAACCGCGGCGCTTGAGTTCGTCATCAAGGAAAGCCTGTAGGTCAGGCGCTGCGGCGTTGACGCCGGCCCAGCGTTCGTTCGGATCGCGGAATGTCAGCGGAAACCATTCGCGGCCCATCGGCGATTGCCCGCATGGGCGTGGCGCATGCGGCGATACGAAAGCAGCGTCCGGCAAAAGACCCTGCCACGCCCGGCCGATATCGATCAGGTCGTTACCGTCGGCGCCGTAGCCGTGCAGGAACACCACCAGTTGCTTGGCGGTGCCGGATTTCGGTTCGAGGCGCGGTCCGTCAAGCTGCACGGGCAACTCCGTTTGATTTTTTCGATCTGAATTTAGGCTTGGATTTCTTGGCCGCGCGTTTTTTGAAGACTGGCTTTTTCTTCGCCTTGGATTTGGCCTTGGGCTTCACTTTAGGTTTTTTGGTTTCGACCGAGATGCCCTCGCGCTTTTTGACGACGTGATAGTAGGCCCACATCAAATGTGCCGCCACGCCGCGCCAGGGCCGCCAGGCCTCGGCGATTTTCGTCAGTGCCTTGGCGTCGGGCCGCTTGCGCAGGTTGAGCGCGATGCGGGCGGCTTCCTGCACGGCGAGATCGCCGGCGGGAAAGGCATCGGCGTGGCCGAGGCAGAACAGCAAATAGATATCGGCGGTCCACGGTCCTACGCCGTGCAGCGCGACGAGCGCTTCATGCGCGACGTCGGCGTCCATATTGCCGATGGCGTCGAGGTCGATGTGGTTGGCCGAAACCGCCTTGCCGATTTCCTTGATTGCCTTGATTTTGTTGTTGGATAGGCCGAGCCGCTTGAGCTTGTCGGGGCGCGCCTTGCGCACCGCGTCGTGGTGAAACGGCTCGAAGGCCGCAAACAGCCGGTCGCGAATCGCCGCCGCGCTGGCGACCGACAATTGCTGGCCGCAGACGATGGCGCAGAGCCCGGCATAGCCGCCCTCGCGGCGGCGCAGGGCGAAGACGCCGGCCTTTTCGGCCACCGGCGCCAGCCGCGGGTCGGCGGCAACCAGTTGGACCAGTCCGGCGCGCAGGTCGTCTTCGGTATGGAGGAAGTGGGTCATTCTGTCGTACTCATGCCATGCAACATATGAAGCTGTCATCGTCCGCGAAAGTGGGCGTGGCACCTGAGGATCCATGCCGCCACCCGTTTTCCGGTTTGCCCCGTCGCCCAACGGTTATCTGCATCTCGGCCACGCGCTGTCGGTGTTGCTCAATGCCGATATGGCGCGGGCAGCAGGCGGCCGCCTGCTGCTGCGCATCGAGGACATCGACGAGGCGCGCTGCAAGCCGGAATACGAGCCGGCAATTTACGAGGATCTCGCCTGGCTCGGCGTCATCTGGGAGCAGCCGGTGCGGCGGCAATCGGACCATCATGCCGAGTACCGCGCGGCGCTGGCGAAACTCGACGCGATGGAGCTGATCTATCCGGCCTTCGAAAGCCGGACCGAGATCGCGCGCATCGTGGCCGAACGCGAAGCGGCTTCGGGCGAAAGTTGGCCGCGCGATCCCGACGGCGGCATCCGGTACCCGGAACTTAGCAAACCCTTGCCGGAGGCCGAACGTCGTCGCCTGATCGACGCCGGCGCGCCCTATGCACTCCGCCTCGATATGACCGCCGCGTTGGCGCGCACCGGTCCGCTGCACTGGAATGAATCCGGTGAAACTGTCACGGCCGATCCCGCCCCTTGGGGCGATATCATCCTGGCCCGCAAAGACACGCCCAATAGCTATCATCTGTCGGTGGTCGTCGACGACGCCGCGCAAGGGGTTACGGATGTTGTGCGCGGGCGCGACCTGTTCCATTCGACCGCGGCGCATCGCGTGTTGCAGACGCTGCTCGGCCTGCCGCAGCCGCGTTACCATCACCACCGGCTGATCCTCGACGGCGAAGGCCGCAAGCTGTCGAAATCGACATCGGCGACGGGCTTGCGCGAACTGCGCGGCGGGGGCGCAACCCCGGCTGCGATCCGGACGCTGGCCGGCCTCGATTGAGGCCGACTTCCGTGCCATGGTTCCCGCGGGGCTGTGGAGTCGATGGCGAAGCCAAAACGGACCAGACGCAAGATTGCCAAGGCGAAGAGCCGGGTGCCGACGACCCGCGCGGTCGAGGCCGCGTTGGCCGGCATTGCGCATGACATCCGCACGCCGCTGACCGGCATCGTCGCGCTGGCCGAACTTTTGGCCGCTTCCGATCTCGGAACCCGCGAACGCGAATGGGCCAATGCCATCAAGAGCGGCGCCGATCATCTCGCCGCGCTGTCGACGCTGATCGTCGACGCCGTGCGGTCGGACACGGCTGGGCTGGTCTTGCGCAACGAGCCGTTCTCGCCACGCGCGCTCGCCGAAGCCGTCGGTCAGTCGCTGGTTGCGCGCGCCGGCAACCGCAATGTCAAAGCCCAGGTCGACATCGCTCACGATTTGCCGGCGATGGTGTCGGGCGACGGGCTGCGTCTGCGTGCGGCGCTGGAAAATCTCGCCGACAACGCGGTGAAATTTACCCACGAGGGCGGCGTAACTTTCAGCGCGACCGCCGAGAACGCCGCGCGCAAGCGCGTGCGGTTGATCTTTACGGTCACCGACAGCGGCATCGGCATGAGCACCGCCGAATTGAAATTGCTGTTCAAGCCGTTCGCGCAGGCGAGCGAGCAGATCGCGCGGCGCTACGGCGGCGCCGGGCTCGGCCTGGTTTTCATCAAGCGGATCGCCAAGGCGATGGGCGGCGACCTCAAGGTCACCAGCAAGAAAGGCAAGGGCAGTACTTTCCGTCTCGCGGTGCTGGCTGAGCGTTTCGAGGCGCGGGCGGCGACCGGGTCGGCCAAGCCTGCGTCCGCAAAGCCGTTGTCGATTCTCTGCGCCGAGGACAATCCCTATGGCCGCGTGGTGATGAAAACCATCGTTACGGAACTCGGCCACAGCGTCGATTTCGTCGAGAGCGGCGAGGCCGCGATAAAGGCCGCCGCGCGCAACGGCTACGATGCGGTGCTGATCGACATCGCGCTGTCGGGCCTCGACGGCATCGAGGCGACGCGGCGTATTCGCGCGTTGCCCGGCAAGGCCGGCGAGGTGAAGGTGATCGGGATTTCCGGCCGCGACGATCGCGGCACCGAGCAGGCCGCGCTCGGCGCCGGCATGAATTTCTATTTCACCAAGCCGATAAGCCCGAGTAAATTGGCGCAGGCGCTGGACGATGGTGAAAAATAAAGGCACCTTCGGAATCCGTACAGGAGCGAAACGATGTCGTCAGCGATGCAGCAACGGCTTTTCTCGACTCTGCTGATTTTCACACTTGGTATCGGCGTTGCCGGCGCGCAGCAACCGCCGTCCGGTGACAAAGGCACGATTGTGAAATGCTTGGAATCCGAGACGGCCGGGTTCGGCGGCCAGTGCATCGGAATCGTCGCCGATCCCTGCATCAAGAAAGCCGAAGGCAGTCAGACCGACGTGAAGGACAAGAGTGCCTGCGCCGCGCGCGAACTCGCGATCTGGAACAGCCTTCTGGCCGATGCGCTGAAACAGGTCAAAGCCGGCGGCTTTGCTGACGTCATCAAGGGTGTGGCGTCGTCGCAGACCGCATGGTCGCAGTCAATGAAGGCACTCTGTCCGGTCTTCAACAAACTCGAACCGGGCATGCTGGACGGCGGCGCGGAATATTGCAGCCTGCAGGAAACCGCCCGCCGCGCTTTGATACTTCGGCGGGTCGGTGAGGCGGTCAACGAGCACTAGGCGTTGGTGACGCCGTTGGCTTGCTCAACGATGCGCACCACGTCCGACATGATGCGGTTGAGCTCGAAATCCTTCGGCGTGTAAACGGCGGCGACGCCGGATTTTTCCAGCGCCTCGGCGTCTTCCGGCGGGATGATGCCGCCGACCACCAGCGGCATGGTCATGCCGGCGGCCTTCATGCGCGCCACCACATCGGCGACCAGCGGCAGATGGCTGCCGGAGAGCACCGACAGGCCGATGACATGCGCGTTCTGCTCGCGCGCCGCGTCGACGATTTCTTCCGGCGTCAGGCGGATGCCTTGGTAAACCACCTGCATGCCGGCATCGCGCGCCCGCACCGCGATCTGTTCGGCGCCGTTGGAATGGCCATCGAGGCCCGGCTTGCCGACCAGGAAGGTGAGACGGCGGCCGAGCTTGCGCGACACGCGATCGACTTCGCCGCGGATATCGTCGAGGCCGTCGACGTCGTTGCGCATGGCATTGCCGACGCCGGTCGGCGCGCGATACTCGCCGAAGGCCTGGCGCAGCGTCCAACCCCACTCGCCGGTGGTGACGCCGGCTTTGGCGCAGACAATCGACGGCGGCATGATATTGGCGCCGGTCGCGGCGGCGCGCTTGAGCTCGGCGAGCGCATCGGCGACCGCCTTGGGATCGCGCGCGGCGCGCCAGGCTTCCAGCCGTTCCAGTTGATCGCGCTCGGCGTCTTCCGACACCGTCATGATGGCGTCGATGCCGCCGGTCAGCGGCGAGGGCTCGGTCTCGAGATATTTGTTGACGCCGACGACAACCTGATCGCCGCGCTCGATGCCTTCGAAACGCGCGCTGTTGGATTCCACCAGCCGCTGCTTCATGTAGCCGGATTCGACCGCGACGATGGCGCCGCCCATCTGTTCGATGTTGGCGAGTTCTTCCATGGCCTCGCGCTTGAGCGAGTCGACCTTGCGCTTCATCTCCTCGGAGCCGTCGAAGATGTCGCCGAACTCGAGCAGGTCGGTTTCGTAGGCGAGGATCTGCTGCATGCGCAGCGACCATTGCTGATCCCACGGCCGCGGCAGGCCGAGCGCCTCGTTCCAGGCCGGCAATTGCACGGCGCGGGCGCGCGCGTTTTTCGACAGCGTTACAGCCAGCATCTCGATGAGAATGCGGGCGACGTTGTTTTCCGGCTGCGGCTCGGTCAGGCCGAGCGAGTTCACCTGTACGCCGTAGCGAAACAGCCGCTGCTTGGGATCGGTGATGCCGTAACGCTCGCGCGTGATCTCGTCCCACAATTCGACGAAGGCGCGCATCTTGCAGATTTCGGTGATGAACCGCATGCCGGCGTTGACGAAGAACGAGATACGACCGACGACTTCGCCGAATTTCTGCTGGCTGACTTCGCCCGACGCCTTCACCGTATCGAGCACCGCGACCGCGGTCGCCAGTGCAAAGGCGAGCTCCTGCACCGGCGTCGCCCCTGCTTCCTGCAAGTGATAGGAGCAGATGTTCATCGGATTCCACTTCGGCAACTCGCTGGTCGAGAAGATCGCGATGTCCTTGATCAGCCGCATCGACGGCGCTGGCGGAAACACATAGGTGCCGCGCGACAGATATTCCTTGATGATGTCGTTCTGGGTTGTGCCCTGCAATAGATGACGCGGCGCGCCCTGCTCGTCAGCGACAGCCACATACAGGGCCAGCAACCATGCGGCTGTGG
>CAISIV010000017.1 GCA_903885555.1 uncultured Hyphomicrobiales bacterium | reverse complement strand
CCGAAGCTGATTGTCATGCAGGGTGGGAAGTAGCGTGAACATACGGGAAAGTTCGCCAACGGTTCGGCAGACCAAGCCATTGAAAATGCACACACCCAGCAATCCTGCTGGGGTCGCCAATTACTTTAAATCACTGTGAATTAGAAACGCTGCGTCCTGCCGGGCGCCGGGCGCTGACAAACCCATAATTAACGAGTTTGGCACACCACTATAGCAATCTGAATTGTCTTTTACCGTTTCCATCAAAGCGATCACATCCATGACCGATACGGCTGCCTCAACGCCGCCCGCCAGTTCAGAAGCCATCGTCACGGCGCCGCCGATCACGCCGCCGGGCGCCGCCCCGCTTTGTTACGTGGTGGATGAGGAAGCCAGCATCCGGCATTTCCTGTCGCTGGTACTGCACGGCTCCGGCGTCGACACCATGGAGTTCGCCGACGGCGCGGCTATGCGCCGGGCGCTCGAGCACCGCGTGCCCGACCTCGTCTTCCACAACATCCCGCTCGATGCCTCCGATGCGGCCGAGTCGATGATGGCGCTCGGCAAGGCCGGCCTGCGCGGCTCGGTGCAGTTGATGAGCAGCCGGGGCGCGGCCGTGCTCGAGCACGTCAAGAATATCGGCAACCAGCAGCAGATCGCCATGCTGCCGGTGCTCAAGAAGCCGTTCGAGACCGACACCGTCATCAAGATCCTGGAAGAGCTCAAGATCGGTCTGCCGGCGGCGTCCGCCTTCCGGCTCGACCTCAATGAAGCGCTCGACAAGAACTGGATCGAGTTCTGGTATCAGCCCAAGATCGCATTGCGTAAAAAGCAGCTGGCCGGCGCCGAGGCCTATGTCCGCGCCCGCCATCCGCAGCACGGCATCGTCATGCCGGCTGCTTTCATGCCCGGCGCGATGGATGCCGCGGTGCTCAGGCTGTCGGAGCTGGCGCTGCGCAGCGCGCTCAAGGCCAGCCAGAACTTCGCAAAGCTCGGCGTCAATCTGCGGCTGACGGTCAATATTTCGATGGCCGACCTGATCCAGTTGCCGGTCGAGACAATCGTCACATCGGTGCATCCCGATCCGACAAACTGGCCGGGCCTGATCATCGACGTCCCGGAAGAGCAGATCGTCGGCGACCTGCCGCTGGCCGTCGAGATCGCCAAAAGGCTCGAACCGATCAACGTGCACATGGCGATCGACGATTGCGGCCGCGCTTACGCCATGCTGGCGGGCCTGACCGAATTCCCCTTTGCCGAGCTCAAGCTCGACCGCGCCTTTGTGGCCGATTGCGCCACCGACAAGGTCAACGCGCCGCTGTGCAAGACCATCATCAATCTGGCGCACCATTTCGGCCGCACCGCGGCGGCGATGGGCATCGAAAAGGCGCCGGACGCCATGGCCATGGTGAGCATGGGCTGCGACTTCGGCCAGGGTTTCCTGCTCGGCCTGCCGATGGCGGAAGAACGGTTTATTTCACTGCTGCGGCAGCGCGGCGCCGCGCGCGAACCGGCGGCGACCTAGTGCGTCCAGGCGTCGCGGCGCCTGAAGGCGAAGTTGTCGGCGTAGGACGCGATGCGACGGGCGACCGGCTTGGCTTCGGTCAACTGGTAGGCGACGCCGTGGCCCTCGCAATAGGCGACCGCTTCTTCCTTGGTGGGAAAGCGCAGGCGCAACTGCTGGCGCATGTCGCTCGACGAGGTCCAGCCCATCAGCGGCTCGACCTGGCGCGGCTCCTCCGGATCGAAATCGACCACCCAGTCGTGGGTCTTGGCAGTGCCGGACTGCATGGCGGTCTTGGAGGGCTGGTAGATGCGCGCGGACATGGAATTCACCTTCGTCTGGATTCGCAGTCTATCCAATGACGCTAACCGATCAAATTCAACCTTCGCTTTAACGACAGAAGATTGGTCGGAGCGGCAGGATTTGAACCTGCGACCCTCTGGTCCCAAACCAGATGCGCTACCAGACTGCGCTACGCTCCGATGATTGAGGGTCTCGTACACGCTTCGACCCGGCCCAGCAAGCACGCGCATGATCCCGAAAAGTGGGGACCGGTTTTCGGATAAGATCATGCGCAAAAAGAAGAAAAACTACCGACCGCCAAAGATCGGATGGGCAACCTTGTCGCCCACCGCAATACCGAGCTTGCGGGTGGTTCCGCCGATCACCTCAAGCACACCCCGGACCGGCCCGCGCGAGGGGATCATCTTGGTCGACATCGGTTCGGTGTTTTCAACGATATTGGCGATACGGCCGTCGCCCTTGATGAAAATCATGTCGAGCGGGATGTAGGTATTTTGCATCCAGAACGAGACGTCCTGGTCGCTGTGGAAGTCGAACAGCATGCCCTGCCCCTCTGGCAAGGACTTGCGGTACATCAGGCCCTTGGCCCGGTCGGCTTCGGTGGCGACGACTTCAACAGCAAAGGGGTGAACCCCGGTCTTGCTGACGATTTCCAAAGCCTGCTGGTCGGCCGCCCGCAGGTAGCCGGCGGCAAACAAACCCAACAGGACAAAGGCGGCAAAGGTCAAAGCGCGCATGCGCTCGCCTTTACGCGGCCTAAGCCTCAGCGGCAATGGGAAAATCGGTGAAAGCCTTAGTGCGACGCCAGACCGAGCGGTCCGCCGTCGGGGCGTACTTCGGCTGCCATCAGGCCCTTGGGTCCGGGTCCGAAGCGCACCAGCACCGTCTGACCGGGCCGCAGCTCGGCCAGGCCGTAGCGGCGCAGCGTTTCCATGTGGACGAAGATGTCCTCGGTGCCATCGCCGCGCGTCAGAAATCCGAAGCCACGCAAGCGGTTGAACCATTTGACCTGAGCCCGTTCAAGCCCGGAGGTCGGCGTCACCGTGACGTGGGTGCGCGGCGGCGGCATCTGCGCCGGATGCAGCGCGGTCGACTCGTCCATCGAGACGACGCGGAAAGCCTGCAGGCCCTTCTGGCGCTGCGATACTTCGACGACGATCCGGGCGCCTTCGTAGGCGGTCTGGAAACCGTCGCGGCGCAAGCAGGTCACGTGGAGCAGAACGTCCGGCATACCGTTGTCAGGAACGATGAAGCCGAAGCTCTTGGAGACGTCGAACCATTTGATGACACCGGCCAATTCGACGAGATCGGTTGCCGTATCATCGATGATGTCTCGGACCGTTCCTGGCCGGAGAGTTGTGCCTGGCATTTTCGATTTAACCCCGTCCGCCGCCTTGATCCGCCGTGTTGCTGGCGCTTTTTCAAAGCGCGACGACGAATCTGTGAATTCAAGATAACACCCGTCCTTTCGCCGCAAAGTGCAAAGTTTGCTTGCACACAGCTCTGTACACAGCGGAAAGCCTTGCGAATCAGTTGCCAATGAAAGGTGCAAGCACGTCGCCGATGTCATGACGCACGACCAGATCGGCAAGTTCGTCGAACTCGGTCGGCTCGCGATTGATGATGACGAGTGACGCGCCATTACGTTTTGCCATCAGCGGAAATCCCGCTGCCGGCCACACCACGAGCGACGAACCGACGGCAAGAAACAGGTCGCAACTCTTGGCCAGTTGCTCGGCACGCTGCATCGCATCAACCGGCATTGACTGCCCGAACGACACGGTGGCGGTCTTGATGTAACCGCCGCAGGAACAATCCGGCGCATGCTCGCCGCCGGCGTCGAATTTTTCTTTCACCCATGCAACTTCGTAGCGTTCGGCACAGTCGAGGCAGGTGGCGTAAGTGGTATTGCCGTGCAACTCGACGATGTCCTTCGGTTCGATGCCCGACGCCTGATGCAGATTGTCGATGTTCTGGGTAATGACGGCCGGCACCTTGCCGGAATGATAGAGCGTCGCCAGCGCGCGATGCCCCCGGCCCGGCTCGGCCCGCGCGAAAGTCTCTTCGATCACAAAACGGCGGCGCCACGACTCGTCGCGCATGGCGCGGCTGGCCAGGAAGGCGTCGAACGGGATCGGCTTGTTCTTGGTCCACAGTCCGCCTGGCGAGCGAAAGTCCGGGATGCCGCACTCGGTCGAGATGCCGGCGCCGGTAAACGGCAGAATGCGGTCGGCGTCCTTGATCAGGCTGCGCAAATCGGAAATGGCGGTCGTGAGATCGGGCGGCATGATTGCTATATAGTGCCGTGGTTAGGTCCGGGTTGGGCAACGCCCAAAATTCGTGAGGTACGATCATGCGATATCTGCACACCATGCTGCGTGTCCGCAATCTCGACGCTGCGCTGGATTTCTACGTCAACAAGCTCGGCCTCACGGAAACCCGGCGCCGGGTCGACGAGAAGAACAAATATACGCTGGTGTTCCTGGCAGGCGCGGACGACAGCGATGTCCTCGACGCGGCCAAGAAAAAAGGCCGTCCCGGTCCGGAAGTGGAACTCACCTATAACTGGGATACCGAGGACTATGGCGAAGCGCGCTTTTTCGGCCACCTCGCCTACGAGGTCGACGACATCTACGCCACCTGCGATCGCCTCATGAAGGCGGGCGTCACCATCAACCGCCCGCCCCGCGACGGCGTCATGGCCTTCGTGCGCTCGCCGGACCACCATTCGATCGAACTGCTGCAGAAGGGCGAGGCCAAACCGCCTCAGGAGCCCTGGAAATCGATGCCTAATACGGGAAAATGGTAGTCCAACGAGCGGGGTTGCCGGTGGCAGCGAAGCTCTTTATACGCTCCCCACGCTGCGCCCTTCGTCTAGAGGCCTAGGACACCGCCCTTTCACGGCGGTAACAGGGGTTCGAATCCCCTAGGGCGCGCCAATTTAAATTTTAATATCAATCGCTTGTATTTCGGCGCTTTTCTCGCACAGCGTTGAAGCAAATGGCGGGCCATATATATTTAATAGCGATAACTGGGCGATGCTCAGTCTTTTGATCCGTGAAGACGACCACGATTTATTCACTGGCGCTTTGACATTCTACCTACCAGACCCCGCCGACGCCCTGAACCCATTACCTCTAGCCGCCTCAGGCTTGGCTCGGCTTACTCGGGGGTTTGATTATTTTGGCCGACTACCTATATAGGACCTTGCGCCTATCAGGACTATAGACCGCCTGCGGATATAGGGGCGAAGTTGCAATGGTAATTGGAGAACAAAATGGCTTGGACTATCGAGAGCGCGTTAGATGAAGACTTGGTGCACGTCGTAAGTCGGGATGACAATGCACTGCGCTACATTGTGCGGGTCGGCACCTTGCGCACAAACATCGAAATCAACCTGCGAAGAGCCAAGTCTCCATACGTGGAGTTCCAACGCAGTCACAACATACAGACACCGCTTCAAGCCGGGCCGTACGTCGGCAGTCTCCATATTGCAGACAGCGTCGGCGCTGCTTTGCGCTCGGCAATTTCCGGCATCACGATGTATTATCAGTCGGCAATTGATGAGGGCGAACTTCCCAACGAGAGCTGGCTCGTTTCTAGTTGAGAGGAACCCAAGGTTCTTCGCGTTGTCGACTGTAGTTGCTGCGAGAACTTTTAATGCGCTATTCGGCGCCGATATTAGGACCATCCCCTAGGGCGCGCCAGCTTCCATACCAGAGCCGTTGCCGCGTGCGTTCGCCGCCTTTGGCTGGTGGGCGGACGGCGTTCCGGCTGCCACGCTGACGGCGGCATAGACCGCATCGACGGTTATGCCTTCGCTCATGCATTGGTATTTCACCGGGTTCGGACACCAGAGCGGATAGAGTTCAATCAGGTTCCTAATTCCCTGCTGCCTTATGAAATCGGTGTCGTGCAGCCATTGGTAACAGGGGCTGTACGAGCATGGCGGCGACAGCGCCGTCGCGCGCCATCCGGCCACACCCTGCCGGAACGGCAGCCTGTTGCGGCCGGCAACGACTGAATAGAGGCCGACGATGTGGATCGATGTCGCGCCGGCCAGTTGGATCGGCCCGCTGTCGGTCGACACCAGAATGTCGGACAGCCGCATCAGCGCCAGCGTTTCCATGACATCGAGACGGTCCATCGCATTGACGATGCCGGACGCCTCCAACTGATGAACGCTACGGCCTTCCTCCGGCTCGGACTTGCCGATCAAGACGACCTGATGGCCGTCGCGCGCCAGACGCTCGCACAGCTCGCGCCAATAAGCTTGCGGCCATGTGCGGTTGGGGTCGCCCAACGCCGGGTGAACCAGTACACGCTTGCGGCCCTGCTCTGGCGGCGGCAAAGCCTCGGCAAAACGCGCATGCGCTGCGGCCGCCGGATCGTTCAGAATGATTTCTTTCGCTGCCGACGGCGCTATCAATCCGAAATGTTCGAGATAGGCGTCGATCTGATGCAAACGCGACAGGCCGTAGCGCGCCGCATTGATGTCGGCGCGCAGCACGCCGCCACGGTCCGCATATTTTAAATCCAGGGCCGCCACCGCTGCAGGATCGGTCAGTACGCCATCGAGCCCAGGGCTTATCCGCGCTAGCGCAACGAACGGCTCAGTCGTCAACAAGTACACAGGCTTGCCGCTGATCTGCTTCAGCGCCCTCGCCGCCGCCAGCGCCATGACGACATCGCCCATGCCGCGCAAGCGTTCGAGGCAGATGGCGCCGTAGCGTTGCAGCGACTGCCCGGGCGTGAACGGCTTGCGCACCGCCAGTTTGATTGCCGACGACTGGATGACGTTGATGTTTGTGCGAGCCAATTCGGCGATCGGTTTGTCGTGCTTGCTCTGCTCGGCATAGGCGGGATCGGGGAAAAAAAGCGCCTCGACGGTTTCGAAATCCACGCCGAGCGAATGCGCCAGCGACGTGTGCTTCTGCTGCGTCGCGCGCCAGGCCTCCCCGGCCGCCAAATCGTAAAACAGCAATGTGTCAGGCGTGATCCGGCGGACGCAGGATGGATTGTCGATGAAGTCGCGGTGCAGCGGATAGCGGCTGTGAATCTCGACGATCGCACCGGGTTTGGCGACGCGATAAAGTTCGCACATAATTTTATCGAACACGTCGGCCGACTGACCGAGTTGCTCGAGCACAAACTTGAATAAAATCTGATCTGCGCAGTCGTCCGGAAACGGCCAAGGCGCGCTCTCCAGATCGAAAACGACATCCGGCGCGACCAGGGGATCCCTGTCGACGTTGGTCCAACCCGGCCGATATTCGCGCCCACATCCAAGATTGAGCTTCACCGCGGCCCCCACCGCTATGCTGGTTCGCGGCGAATCGCCGCGAAGCTCACCGATTGTCGAATCGTCTTGCCGCGCCGTGGATAGGACAAAGTATCACAGCACCGGCGTCCCAGTTCCGCACAGAATGCGTTGCCGCACGAGCAATTCACGTGTTTGTGAGATTGCCCGCTACATGGCAGCTATGCGTGCAAGTGCTGCGCCGCACTCGTTTTTTAACATAGAAGTTACAGACCGAATGAGTCGCTGCAGGTACACCTGCATCGTCCTGCTACCGGCTCATTGAAGGAGCGCCAGGCCATGATGAACAAACAAATCGTAATGGCGGCGCTGCGGCGTGACGTGAATTTCGTCGGCAATGCCGTGGTCGCTGTTTTGTTCGTGGGCTTCGCCAGTCTTGCGCTGGCCTCGACCGTGTTCGACCTGATCGCGATCCGCTAACGCGGACCGCTTACCGGCGGATAATGATGCCGGTTTCCATTGAAATCCTCGATCACTATGCGCTCCCCAATTTCGGGGATGCGCTCGACGTAGCTCGGACCGATCGGCGATTTGCCGTGACCGTTCGGAATGTCCAGCACGTAAGTCGGCTGGCATAGACCGGACAGACGGCCGCGCAGCCCCTTCATCAAGGCCTGCCCTGTCGCGATATCGGTGCGCAGATGCGACGTGCCCGGCGCCAGATCGCCGTGGTGCAAATAATACGGCTTGATCCGGCATTCGACCAAAGCCCTCATCAAGTCTTCCATCGCCTGAGGCGTATCGTTGACGCCGGCCAGCAGCACTGTCTGCGCCAGCAGCGGCATGCCGGCATCCGCCATGCGGGCGCAGGCTTCGCGCGCCGGCAGCGTCAGTTCGCGCGCGTGATTGACGTGAACGGCAACATAGGTCGGCTTACCCTTTCCTTTGCCCTTGATCTTGAGGGCGCGCACCAGATCCGGCGTAATGCGCGCCGGATCGGCGATCGGTACGCGGGTGTGGATACGCACGACCTTCACATGCGGAATGTCGCCCAGCGCCTTCATCACCGCGCGCAGACGGCGAGCCGACAGCACCAGTGGATCGCCGCCGGTAAGGATGACTTCCCAGATTTCATTGTGAGCGCGGATGTAGTCGAGCGCCGCTTGCAGCGCCGCGGTTGACAGAGCATTGGCCTTGGACGGCCCCACCATCTCGCGGCGGAAACAGAAGCGGCAGTAGACCGCGCAGATGGGCGTGAGCTTGAGCAGCACACGATCGGGATAACGATGCACGACGCCTTCGACCGGGCTGTGCGCGTCGTCGCCGATCGGATCGAGGAGTTCTTCTTCTCGATGGTCCAGTTCGGCCTGGCTCGGCACGAACTGGCGCGCGATCGGATCGTTCGGATCGTTTTTGTCGATCAAACCGGCCAGCGCCGGCGGCAATGCAACGGCATAACGCGTCGAGACGTCTTCAAGCGCATCCCGATCGTCTTGAGACGCGAAGCCGGAATCGCAAATCTGTGCGGCGGTTCGCAGTGTCGTATCCATACTCAATCTCCAATCTGAACCACGGGGGTCCAAATCACTTGCTCAATGCGTTGCGCGCCCGAAGCCAGCATCACCAGCCGGTCGAAGCCCAGCGCGATACCACTGGCTTGCGGCATTTCTGCGAGCGCGCTGAGGAAATCCTCGTCGATTGGATAGCGCTCGCCGTGGATGCGCTGCTTCTCATCCATCGCTTGCGTAAAGCGCGCCCGCTGTTCAGCAACATCCGTCAGCTCGCCGAAGGCATTGCCGAGCTCGACGCCGCAGGCATAGAGCTCGAAGCGTTCGGCCACTTTCCCGCTGCCCGGCTTGGCCCGGGCCAGCGCCGCCAGCGGCAACGGATACTCATAGAGTATCGTGGCGCGGCCGATGCCGAGATGCGGATCGACGCGTTCGGCCAGTACGCGGCTGACAATATCGCCCCAGGTGTCGTCGTCGGCAATCCGGAGACCGGCTTTCACCGCGGCGACCGCAAGCGCCGCGCGGTTGCCCTCCGCACCATCGACGGTCGCGAGCAAGTCGATCGCGGCATGACGTTCGAAAGCCTCTGCCACCGTGACGCGCTCGGGCGCCAAAAAGGGATCGATGGTCTTGCCGCGAAACGAGAACTGTTTGCTTCCGGCCGCACGTGCCGCTTCCGCCAGCAGCGCCGCGCAATCGTCCATCAACGTCTCGTAGGGCTCGTTGGCGCGATACCATTCGAGCATCGTGAATTCGGGATGGTGCAGCGCGCCGCGTTCGCGGTTGCGGAACACGCGGGCAAAATCGAAAATTTTGGTCTCGGCGGCCGCCAGCAATTTCTTGCAGGCGAATTCCGGTGAGGTGCGCAGGTAAAGCGGATGCCGCTCCCCCCCCGGCCCGATCAAGTCGGTGGCAAAGGCATGCAGATGGGTCTCGTTGCCCGGCGAGACCTGCAGGGTCGCGGTCTCGACCTCGGTGAACCCGGATGTTTCGAACCAGGCCCGCAAGGCCTTGGCGATGGCGCCCCGCGCCAATAGGTGCGGCCTGCGGGCGGCGTGCGGTCCGGGCAGCCAAAACGGCGTCGATTCGCGCACATTTACCTCAATAAAACAGCCGCCCGGAAAGGCTGGCATCGGGCGAGAAGATCGCTATGGTGCGGCCCGAAACCCGTCCCAGCTTAAGGATATTCGTCGTGAAGGTCATCGCTAGCCAGATCCGCAAAGGCAACATCGTCGATCTCGACGGTAAATTGTGCGTCGTGCTGAACGCGGAAAGTTTTCATCCCGGCAAGGGCACGCCGACCACGCAGATCGATATGCGCCGGATTTCCGACGGCGTGAAGACCCAGATGCGCTACAAGACGACCGACCAGGTCGAGCGCGCCCACGTCGAAGAGGTCGAGTATTCCTACCTCTATCAGGACGGCGACGGCTTCCATTTCATGAACGACCAGACCTACGACCAGGTCGCGCTGCAGAAAGACATCGTCGGCGACATGGCCCCCTACCTTCAGGAAGGCATGAAGGTTCAGCTCGCCATGTTCGAGGGCAATGCGATTTCGATCGACATTCCGGCCAAGGCGACGCTTGAGATCACCGAGACCGAGCCCGCGATGAAGGGCCAGACCGCGTCGGGCTCGTTCAAGCCGGCGATTCTGTCGAACGGCGTACGCACCATGGTGCCGACCCACATCACCGTGGGCACCCGCGTGATCGTGCAGACCGCCGACGGCGCCTACGTCGAGCGCGCCAAGGACTGAGGCGGACAAGCCGTCTCGATTCTATCCGAGATAATGCGTTGTCCTTCACCTGCGTGCAGCGGGCGGAGGATTACGCCTCGTCTTTGATCAAAACGCGCAACGCGATTTCCAGAAAAATCCGGACCAGCAGCAGCAGCGCCAACGCATGCGCGATCTGCATGGCGAATGATAAATAGGTCGCCATGTCGGCGTGTCCGACGACCGGATATGCAAAGGCCACCAAAAGAGCCAGTTGGATCAAGGTGGCCACGCAGTAAATCAACCACACGATCTCCAGGCACCGCCGAGTCCAAATCGGACGTAGCGAAAAGAAATCGATCAATATTTTCATGCTCCCCTCTCTTTGATGGTCGGCGTCCGCGACACATCAAATCGATTGATTATACCTTCACACTCGCGCGCACTTCCTTCGGAAACAGATCGTCCGGCGTCAGCTTTTTCGCCGTAACGCCCTGATCGTACGAGAATCGGCAGAACGCCTCGAGCGTCTTGCGGTTGGCTTCAAGCCCGTACGGGAACGGGTCCTCGCCAAAGGTCTTCACGATATCCGCGGCGATGTCAGACACCCACGGCAGCGGCACGGCCGACACGGTGAGATCGCGAATGCGCGCCAGGCTGCGCGCCTTCGCCGCGTCGAAAGCCTTGAACAGGTTCATCGCCACCCACGGATAGCGCTCGAACACGGCGCGGCGCAGGGTCACGATATGCATGATCGGATAGATGCCGGTCGCGGCGTGGTACTTCACCTCGTCGGCACGAAAATCGGGGAACAGCCGCACGACCTTGCCGCCGCCTTTCGTGAAAGCGTCGGGCGGGCGCGCCGACAGGGCCGCATCCGCCTCGCCCGACATCAACATGGCGCTGATGCTGGTGTCGCGGCGCTGACTGTATTGCATGCCTGCCGGCAGCTTGAACTCAACCTTCTCCTCGCGGCCGGGCTGGTTCACGCCGGCCTGCACCCATTTGATCTTCCTGAGATCGACACCGGCTGTCTCCGCCAGGAAGCCCCGCGCGTAAATGCCGGCGGTCTGCGCCCATTCGGGAATGGCAACGGTCTTGCCCTCGAGGTCTTTGGGCGTCGCGATGCCACGATCGGCACGCACGTAAAATGCCGAGTGACGGAAGACGCGTGACGGGAACACCGGCAGACCGACGAACGGCGCGTCGCCCTGCGATGTGTGGCCGATGAATTTGCCGCACGACAGTTCGGAAACATCCCACTCGCGGCTCTTCAGGAAGCGGAACGTTATTTCCTCGATCGGCAGCGTGAACGCCGTGAGCGAAATGCCGTCGGCGCGCACCACGCCGTTGCTGAAGTCACGGACGTGGTCGTAGTCGCTCGTCGCCATCGTCAGATGCAGGCGCGCGGTGCCGCCGTTGTCGATGATCTCGGGGCCGCGCTCGGCGGCCTGCCCCAGTTTGCCCGCTTCATTGACCGTCATACTTGCTCTCTTAAAGTCCCGGCCCCGGCGGCCGCGCGCCGCACCCTACAAGAAGGTACTACCCTTGTAAGCGGCGGGCCGATGGTTTTTAAGGGGTTCCATCTGTTCGAAACCATGAGCTACGCTGCAAGGCCCTCGGTTGGCTGCGGGCAAGACAAGGGACTGGAATTGACACGCGCCGCCGCCTTTCTGGCCTGCTGCCTTGCACTGCCTGCCGCGACGCCCGTGGCGGCGGCCGAAATGGAGGCGCCCGACGTCACTGTGAGCAAAGTCTATTGGGATGCGGCGGCCGCGGGCCTGGCCGAACCCGGTACAGCTCCCGGGGACGTCTTCGCCAAACTCAATGAGCAAAGCGCCAAGCGCTTTGCCGGCATCGACAAAAGCGCGGTTCCGGTGCTGCTGCCGTTTGACCTCGATTCCTTCGCGAAGGATGCCGACAAGCCGGAGGCCGCGACGTCGGACAAATATTTCGGTGGCTTTCACCCCAACAAATTCTTTCTGGCGGGACCTGCCGGCTACGACGCGAATTTCGAGATCAGATCGGGCGAACTCGGTTTGTCGTTCCGCTTTCCCAAGCCGGTCGTGATCGAGATTTCCGGCGCGGCATTCACGTACGATCTCGACGGCCCGGACTTTCAGGAAGTCTTCCCGTCGAAGAAGGAGCTTACCGATCTCTTTCCCGGCATGAAACGCATCCTGCGCGAGGCGCACGTCCGTTACGTGTTCCAGCGCTACGGCGTGCCCTATGTGCTGTCGATCCAGTGTTACGACATGCGGCCATCGAAAAAACATCTGTCGTGCCGCGAGGCGGACCCGATCGCGGAAAAGTTTTTGACGCTTTTACAAGTCGTGGGCGGCACGCCGTCGAAGATCGAACAGCCCAAATTCTCGCTCAGCCGCCCTGACAAGCAGTCACCCGACTACACCTATCACAGCCCCGGCGACCTGATCGAAAACTCCGGCTGGAAAAAGCTGCCGGGCCGCGCCGACTATCACGTCTATGCACCCGACATGCGTTTCCCGATCGCCAATGCGCCGGGCTACGTGATTTCGCAAAGCTTCATGCCGTGGGGCGATTGCTATCGCAAAGGCACGGTCGGCCGCATGGGCCGCAAGGACGCACCCTATCGCTGCAAGATCAACGACAAGCCGCTGGTCTTCAATGAATCCGCGCCGCAGAATTTCAATTATCCGTGGCGCGATAATTTCTGCGAAAACCGCGACTATCTCGTGGGACAATGTCCCGGCGGCTACGGCCACCAGGGCCAGGACATTCGTCCATCGAATTGCGTGCTGCAGAACGCCCAGGCCGACCGCTGCCTGCCCTATCAGCACACGGTCGCCGCCGTGCACGACGGTACGATCCGCCGTAACGCGGGCAACATCGGCGCCTACATCGTCGTCAACACCGCCGACGAGCGCCTGCGCTTCCGCTATCTACACATGAACCCAAAGATGATGGATGACGATGGCCTGCTCAACGGCCAGAAGGTCAGCGCCGGCGAGATCATCGGGAAGGTCGCTACCTGGGGCGATTTCGAAAACGGCACCTCGTACCACATCAACTTCAATATCCAGGTCTTCACCAAAGCCGGCTGGGTCTGGGTCAATCCGTACATGTCGCTGGTGGCGGCTTACGAGCGGCTGATCGGTGGCCGGGGCAAGGAAATCATGGCTGGCGAAGCCGTGCCACCGCCGCCCGACAAGCCGCCGGTCATTCTCAATCCCGATCCGGTCGTTGTCGCAGCAGCAGGCGCCGCGCCGCGCGTAGCGGAACCGCCGCCGCCAACCGCACGCGAAAAACGCGCCGCGGAAAATGCCAAGGTGCAGAAGCGCCGCCATCATCGCCGCGCCAAGCGCAAGAAAAGCGGCGACGATTGAGGCGCTGCTGATTCTTTTCGCAATTGTTCCGCACATCTTCGTGCAGGAACGAAAAGCGCACCCCATCCGTTAACCCCTGTAACGCATGCGGCACACGTCGCATCGTGGCGAAATCATGAACAGCAATGTTCCAGGAGGATCACGATGAAGAATTTCAAGACAGCTTTGCTGGCCGGTGCCTTCGCACTCGCGAGCACGATGGCCTTCGCGCAGAGCGGAACCGGCGGCGCGAGCGGCGGCGCCGGTACCAACATCGGCACCAATCCGAGCAATCTTAACGCCAATACCAACGTAAACGGCAAGGCACAGGTTGGCGGCGCCAAGGCTGGGGTTAACGCCTCCGGCAACGCCGCGGCCAAGGAAAAAAGCACCACCACCGGAACCGGCGCTGCTGGTGGCGCCGCGGCCGGCGGAACGATCCAGAAGTAACGGCTGACGTCTTAGGAACGCCCGCTGCGCCGCCTGCGCAGCGGGCGTTTCGCTGCGCGTTAGCCACTTTTGCAACGAGACGGTTTCAGCGGTTTGTTTAGCGTGGGCCTGCGACTACACTGCCGCATGACTCGAATCTCGACGAATCCCGCCTTCAATTTCACCCGTCGCTCGCTGATGACAGGCGCGCTCGGCACATTCGCCTGCGCGGCTTTCGCTGGCTCTGCGTTCGCAACGCAAACGCCGGCTTTTGCGCGATGGGTCGAGGCGTTTCACGCCCACGCTACCAAGCGCGGTATTTCGGACGCGACCTATAACCGGGTCATGCGCACGCTGACGCCGGATACGTCCGTCTACGAACAACAGAAGGCGCAGCCGGAATTCACCGAGCAGATGTGGCAGTACATCAACCGCCGCTGCTCGGAATGGCGCGTCAACACCGGCAGGGAACGGGCACGCGAGAACGCCGGATTATTGGCGCGCGTAGAAAAGGAATACGGCGTCGACCGCTGGATGCTGCTCGGCCTCTGGGGCATGGAGTCGTCGTTCGGCGACGTCATCACCAATCCGAAATACATGAAGCCGGTGATCCCTGCCCTCGCAGCGCTGGCTTATGGCGAGCCGCGCCGCCGCGCCTACTGGGAAAAAGAATTGCTCAACGCGCTGACGATCGTCGATCGCGGCTGGGGCAAGCCCGAAGAAATGATCGGCTCGTGGGCCGGCGCCATGGGTCACACGCAATGGATGCCGGAAGTCTGGCTCAACATGGGCGTCGATTTCGACCGCGACGGCCGCGTCAATCCGTTCGGCAAGCCGGACGACGCCTTTGCCGGCACCGCGAAATATCTGCTTGAGCGCGGCAAGTACCGCCGCGGCGAAGCCTGGGGCTGCGAAGCGAAGTTGCCGCAGGGCTTCAACCGTCATCTCGCCAACAACAAGACGTGGCGAACCTATGCCAAGTGGCATGAACTCGGCGTGCGGCGCGCCGATGGCACGGCCTTCGCGCGGCCGAACGATCTGGTGAAGCTGTGGCTGCCCGAAGTCGGCGGACCGGCGTTTTTGACCGGACAGAACTTCCGCGCCGTGTATTCGTACAATCCCTCATCCAGCTATTCGCTGGCGCTCGTGCATCTCGGCGATCTGGTGCGCGGCGATGCGCCGTTCCGCCAGCAATTCCCCGGCGGCGAACGCGCCCCGACACTGGAAGAAGTCAAAGAGATCCAGCGCCGTCTCATCGAAAAGGGTTTCAAGACCGACGGCATCGACGGCCGCACCGGTACCGACACGGTGCGCGCGATCGCGGCATTCCAGAAGAAGGTCGGGATGGATCCGGCCGACGGTTATGCCGGACTGAAAGTGCTGGCGCGACTGCGGCAGCCCGGCTGAGCCAAATTACGCGTCGACGGCGACCCGCGCATTGACGCGGGGCCGCGTCAGGTTTTGCTCGTCCATCCAGACTTTGAGGAAATCGACGAAAACCTGCACCTTGCGCGGCACCACCGGCGTGCGCGGATAGACCGCGATCAGCGGACGCGGCGGCGCACGATAGCGCGGCAGTACCGTGACAAGATCACCGGTCTCGAGATCGTCACGCACCACGTAATTCGGCACCAGCGTAATGCCGAGACCGCCGAGCGCCGCCTTGCGCAGCGCCTGCGCGGTGTTGGAGAAGAATGACCCGCGCACTTTCGCGTTAACCGGGCCCTTCGGTCCTTCGAAACGCCAGATGCTGTCGTTCTCGGTGCCTTCGAGATGCAACAGGCAGTCGTGGCCGGACAGATCGGCCGGCGTCTGCGGTCGCCCGGCGCGCGCCAGATACTCGGGCGATGCGCAGACCACCCAGTCCATGATCGCAATCTCCTGCTCGACCATGGCCGAGCGGCTCGGCGTCGAGAAGCACAGCACCATATCGAGACCGCGTTCGGCGAATTTGTAGGAGCCGCGGTACGGCGTGTTGTCCAGCAGCAGGGAAATGCGCAGACGCGGCTGGATCCTGGCGAAGGCGATCACCGCGTCCGACAGATGCGCGGCGCCGAAAGATTTCGGCGCCAGCAGTTTCAACGTGCCGACCGGCTCGAGGCGGGTGCGAAGAATGCCGCGCTCGCTGTTCTCGATGTCGCGGAAAACCTTTTCGCAGAATTCGAGATAGGCGGTGCCCTCGTCGGTCAGGCTGAGCGAGCGCGTCGAGCGGTTGAGCAGACGCACGCCAAGGCGGGTTTCCAGTTCGCCGACGTGCCGCGAGATCAAGGCGCGCGACAGGCCGAGTTGGCTGGCGGCAATGGTGAAGGAGCCCGCGCGCACCACGCGCACGAAGCTCTCCATGGTGCGGAAACGGTCCATTCGGCCCCGGTTATTGTCTACTCTGGCGCAACAATATGGTGCGTATTTAGTGGCTTCTATGCGCTAATGTCAAAGCCTATAGTCCTGTCAAACGCACACCGCGGCGGCTACGGTCGCCGCGAACATCAAGACGGCGGCGGGATCAACCCGCGCCATTTCCAGGGAGGATTTCCGCTTCGCCGGCCGCCAGGGCCGACGGCGCGGTTTTACAGATCATGTCAGCCAGCAATCCGACCAAAACACCGGCGGCCGATATCGGCGCGCTCGACCGTCCCGTTCCCGCTGGCGTCAACGCCGCGGCCTTTGGCAGCGATGTGATCGCCGATGCGCTGCGCGCCCTCGACATTCCGTATATCGCGCTCAATCCGGGCGCCAGCTACCGCGGCCTGCACGACAGCCTGGTGAACTATCTCGGCAACGAGAAGCCACAGATGCTGCTCTGTCTGCACGAGGAAGCGGCGATCGCGATCGCGCAGGGCTACGCCAAGGTCACCGGCAAGGCGATGGCGGCGGCGGTCCATTCCAACGTCGGCCTGATGCACGGCACCATGGCGATCTTCAATGCCTGGTGCGACCGCATGCCGATGGTCATTCTCGGCGCCACCGGGCCGGTCGACGCCGTGAAGCGGCGGCCGTGGATCGACTGGATCCACACCTCGCGCGATCAGGGCGCGCTGGTGCGCGGCTATACCAAATGGGACGACCAGCCGGCCTCCCCGGTCGCCGCGCGCGAAGCGATTCTGCGCGCCAACTGGATCGCCAATACCGCGCCGTGCGGCCCGACTTACATCAATCTCGACGCCGAAGTTCAGGAAATGAAACTGCCTGACGAGGTCGCACCGATCGACGCCAAGCGTTACATGCCGGAGATCGAAAGCGCAGCGCCGGCGTCCATCATCGCCAAAGCGGCGGAGCTGCTGCGCAATGCCAAGTCGCCGGTCATTTTGTCCGGCCGCGTGTCGCGCAGCGTCGAAGGCTGGCAGGCGCGCGTGGCGCTGGCCGAACGGCTTGGCGCGCGCGTCGTCACCGACCAGAAGGTTGCCGCGTCGTTCCCGACCAATCATCCGCTGCACGCCGGCGCGCCCGGTGGCACTGTATTGGCGCCGGAGGCGCAGGACGCCATCCGCAACGCCGACGTCATCATCAGCCTCGACTGGCTCGATGTCGCCGGCTGCTTCAAGAATGTCGGCAAGGTCACGGCCAAGGTCGTGCAGGT
>CAISIV010000016.1 GCA_903885555.1 uncultured Hyphomicrobiales bacterium | reverse complement strand
GACACCAGATCAAGCCTACTTCAACCTGCTGCCAATCCGCATGGCAGCCTAACCCCGGCAGAGGCTCCACTTATCGACGCGGAGAATCTGTTCAGACAACCGGGACCAGCTCAGTTCACGCCAAACCCGGCCGGTGCCAACGGTCTCGACGTGATGGGCGAAGCCGCAGCGAGCGCATTTATCAGTCATGGAATGCCCGATGTCCGGGGCAAAGACCGTGCACGATATGCCGGCAAAACGGTTGCCGTTCTCGGCAGCGGTCATTCCGCCGTCGGCACGTTGATCGAACTGGTGGCGTTGAAGGAACAGGCGCCAGACACACAGGTCATCTGGCTTGTTCGCGGCAGTAACCCGGAGAAGGCTTTCGGCGGCGGCGCAAACGACAAACTGACCGCGCGCGGCGAACTGGGATCCGAACTGGGCCGGCTGGTGAAGGCCGGCCGCTTGAAGGTCGAAAGCGAATTTCGCGTGTCCCATATCGCCACGAATGACGATCAACTCCGCATCGGCGCCGGCTCCAACTGCTGTGGCCGTCATGTTATTGCCGACGAACTGATCGTGGCGACGGGCTTTCGGCCGGAGCTGTCATTTTTACGCGAGCTTCGCGTCTCGCTCGATCCCGCACTGGAATGCCCGCCGGCGCTGGCGCCGCTCATCGATCCCAATGAACACAGTTGCGGAACGGTGCGGCCGCATGGGGCGCGTGAACTCGCGCAGCCCGAGCCGGGTTTCTATTTTGCGGGCATGAAGTCTTACGGCCGCGCGCCGACGTTTTTGATGCTGACCGGCTACGAACAGGTTCGCTCCATCGTGGCCGAACTTGCTGGCGATCATGAAGCGGCATCGCGAGTCGAACTCGTTTTGCCGGAAACTGGTGTGTGTAGCCGCGCACGCTCTGCCACGGACGCGGGGTGTTGCGGTGGTCCCGCGAAGGAAGCTGCCGCAGGGTGTTGTGCGGCTGACGAGGACGCCAAGAGCAAAGGTGCAGCCGGTTGCGGTTGTGGATGAAAGGGCGGTCGTCGGCCTTGACGGCGGGTCAATATTTCAATAATCGTTGAAATATGGAAACGATAGATGCCGTCACGGCCCTGGCAGCCCTGGCGCAGGACAATCGCCTCGATGTTTTCCGCCTGCTGGTACAGGCCGGACCCGATGGTCTGCCGGCGGGCAGCGTCGCGCACGAACTCGGCCTCGCGCCCAACACGCTGACCTTTCATTTCGACCGGTTGCGGCAGGCGGGACTGGTCACTGTCCGCCGCGACGGCCGCTCGATGATTTACGCGGCGCGCTTCGAGGTCATGACCGATCTGCTCGGCTTCCTCACCGACAACTGCTGCGGCGGCAAACCCGAGCTGTGCGCGCCAACGGTCTGCAAACCCGCAACGAAGACCAAACCGAAAACCAGGGAAACCGCGCCGTGACCGACAAGTTTCCTGATTTGGCTTTCAACGTCCTCTTTCTCTGCACCGGCAATTCGGCGCGTTCGATCATCGCCGAGGCCATCCTCAATAAAATCGGGCAGGGGACATTCCGCGCTTTCAGCGCCGGCAGTCAGCCCAAAGGCGAGGTCAATCCCCACACGATCCAACTCCTCAAGGGGCTCGACTACGATACGTCGCTGTTTCGCTCGAAGTCGTGGAGCGAGTTTGCGCAGCCGGGCGCGCCGCCGCTCGATTTCGTCTTCACCGTTTGCGACAATGCGGCGGGCGAGGCGTGTCCGTTCTGGCCCGGCCAGCCGATGACGGCGCATTGGGGCATTCCCGATCCCGCGGCGGCAGAAGGCTCGGCGGCGGAGATCGCGCTGGCTTTCAAAGATGCCTACCGGATGCTGGAGCGGCGCATCGCCATTTTCGCTGCGTTGCCGATCCGCAGCCTCGACCGGCTGTCGCTGCAAGCCAAGCTCAAGGACATCGGGCGTCTTGAAGGCGCAACGGCAAAAGAGACGACCTGATGCCGCACACGTCACAGCGGGCTGTCGCCGAAGCGCTCGGCACGGCCTTTCTGCTCGCGACCGTGATCGGTTCGGGCATCATGGCGCAGCGGCTGGCGGGCGGTAACGAAGCGCTGGCGCTTTTGTGCAACACGCTGCCGACCGGCGCGATCCTCGTCGTGCTCATCCTGATCTTTGCGCCGGTGTCAGGCGCGCATTTCAACCCGGCGGTGACGCTGGCCTTCGCGTTGCGCGGCGACATCGCGTGGCCGTTGGCGCTTCTCTACGCCGTCCTGCAAATCGCCGGCGCGATCGCCGGCGTGTGGATCGCGCATCTGATGTTCGAACTGCCGGTCTGGCAATTCTCAACGCATGTCCGAACCGGCTCCGGTCAGTGGATCGCGGAAGCCGTTGCAACATTCGGTCTGCTGCTGACGATCTTCGGCTGCGTCGCGCGTGCGCCAAGCGCCGTCGCCTATGCGGTCGGTCTCTACATCACGGCGGCCTACTGGTTCACGGCCTCGACATCTTTCGCCAATCCGGCGGTGACGATCGCCCGCGCGTTGTCCGATACGTTCGCCGGCATCGCACCGGGCGGAGTGCTCGCGTTCGTCGCGGCTCAATTTTTTGGCGCCGTTCTCGCGACGGTGCTGGCGCGCTGGCTCTGGCCGCACCACGAAGCATGAGCGGGATATAGTCCTGCCGCCATCCCGCATGAATGCGGAATTGTGGGAACTTTTTCCTCATCCATACGTTGTAGTGCGTCGTGTCGGCTGGGAGGCTCGCGGCAAGGAGGTTGTCATGAGCTCACCCATCTACAAACGTTCAGTGATCATCGAAGGGCGCAAGACCAGCATCAGTCTGGAAGAGCCGTTCTGGGAAGAACTGCAGGCGATCGCGAAAGAGCGCCATATCAAGGTCTCCAGCCTCGTCGCCGAAATTTCTTCGGCGCGGAAGGACAGCAATCTGTCATCCGCTGTCCGGATTTTTGTATTGGGTAACGCGCGCCGCGGGCAGCTCGACTCGGCGGCGTGACGTGGCACGTGCGCGATCGCTCCGATTGCGGGGAAACGATTAATACCTCGTTCAATATGTTCCTTTCCACATTGGTAATGCGGGTTTTCTATAACGGAACCCGCGCGGCAGAAGTCGCGCGTTTCCAGTTCTCCAGAAGGATATCCACTCGAGCGCCAAACCGGCGGCGGGAGATATCGTTATGCGTGCTTTGCTGCTGCGCTTCGTCGCAGATCAATCCGGCGCGACCGCCATCGAGTATGGCCTGATCGCTGCAGGAATTTCGGTTGCCATCATCTCCGTCGTCAACGGACTGGGCACCGGCCTTAACGCGAAATTCAAAAGCATCTCGACGCAGCTCAAGTAGCCGCCGCGATTGCCATACCGTTTCGACGCAGCCTGAGCAGCTGCGGCGATTGATTGCCGGGATTTCGTCTGAGCCCCGGCAAATGAGAAGAAAGGCCCCGGAACCACACGCCGGGGTCTTTTTCGTTTTGCCGCGATGGCCTGGTATCTCCGGCGGGTAGCGCCTGGATTGCGCCGATGCTATTCCATCGCAACATGCACAACGGGAGCGCACCGATGCGACTATTTCTCGCCGCCGCCGCCTTGATCCTGACCACCGTAACGGGTTTCGCGCAGACACCGTACGCGGGAATGCAGACGCGTCCGATCAAGGCCTTGTCCGAACAGCAGGTGGCCGATCTGCAGGTCGGGCGCGGCATGGGCCTGGCGCTCGCCGCCGAACTCAATGGCTATCCCGGCCCGTCGCATGTTCTCGAACTCGCCGACAAACTCAGCCTGTCAGCCGAACAGCGCGACGCCGTGCAGCGGTTGTTCAACACGATGAAACAGGAGTCGCTGCCGATCGGCGCGAAACTCATCACGCAGGAAACCGAACTGGACGGACAATTTGCTGGCCGCACCATTACACCGGCGAGCCTGAAATCGGCGACGGCGGCCATCGCCGTGACGCAGGGCGAGCTACGCGAAACCCACCTGAAGTATCATTTGTCGACGCTTATGCTTTTGAGCGAGAGCCAGCGCCGGCAATATTCGGAATTGCGCGGCTATGGCGCCCCGGGCGTGGAGCATCGCCATCATCACAACTAGAGTCCGGACGTAGAGGAGTGGCATTGGCTTGCGCGTTCGCCACGCCGCACGATGGCATGGCGACGCCGGACATCAGCATCTGCCAGAGACGCTTGGTATCGGCGTCGGGGTTGCAGGGGCGGCCTGTCATTGACGAAATATGGGTGTGCTGCCGCGCCTGCGCCAGAGGTCACACCACATGCGCCGGCGCCAGCGGGCAGGGGCCGGCGTCGGCCAGCTCGATCTGAAACGTCGGATGCCTGATTTTAAAGCGATGCTCCAGATCGTGCGACGCGCGCGCGATGAAGGCGTCACCCGGATGGCCCTGCGGCATCACCAGATGGCAGGTCAGCGCATTCTCGGTCGTGCTCATCGCCCAGATGTGCAGATCGTGAATGCTGGCGACGCCGGGCAACGTCTCGAGAAATCCGCAGACATCGGAAGGATCGATCGCCGCCGGTACCGCGTTCATCGAGAGTTGTACCGACTCTCGCAGCAGTGCCCAGGCGCCCCACACGATAACGGCGGAGACCAGCAGGCTGACCAGCGGGTCGATCCAGTTCCAGCCGAACACAAGAATGATGGCGCCGGCCAAGACCACGGCGGCGCTGACCGCGGCGTCCGCGACCAGATGCAGGAAGGCGCCGCGCACATTGAGGTCGTCTTTGCGGCCCGCCATCAGGAACCAGGCCGACACGCCGTTGACGGCGATGCCGACGGCGGCGACCACCATCACGGTCAGGCCGCCGACCACGCCGGGATCGGAAAATCGCTGGATGGCTTCCCAGGCGATGGCGCCGGTGGTCACCAGCATCATCACCGCATTGATCAGCGCCGAGAGGATCGACGCCGAGCGGTAGCCATAGGTGAAGCGCTCGGTCGGCAGTCTGCGCCCGAGCACATGCGCGCCCCAGGCCAGCAGCAGCGACAGCGAATCGCCGAAATTGTGGGCGGCGTCCGCCAGCAGCGCGATGGAATTGGCCGACAGGCCATAGATGACCTGCGCGATCACCAGCGCGAAATTCAGCAGCGTGGCGATGGCAAAAGCATTGCCGAAATCGGCCGGTACATGGGTGTGGACGTGCCCCAGCCCGTGCGCATGGCTGTGATCATGGCCGGAATCGTGCGCGTGATCGTGGCTGTGGTGATCGTGTGTCATTGCGCGCTATATGGGCGCGCGATAGGCCGTTACACAATCACAGCTCGCGTAAAAAAGCCGCTACTTGTCGGCCTTCATTTTGTAGAGCTGAAAGCCGCTGGCGGCGATCGACTTTTCGATCACGTCGCGCGACAGATTGTTCGGCGGCGCGCCGTCCGGCTTGATCACGCCGACGGCGTGCCATGGACGAAATTGCTTGGGCAGTTTGTGGCCGCCCTGGTCATCGGAAAACGCGCGCAATTCGCGGTTGGCTTCCGATTTGAAAATAAAGATGTTCATTTGATCTTTCCGCGCCAGATCGCTCAGTCTTGCCGCTCGATACCGCGCGACTTGAGCCCTGCGCTCGTGTGACATGAGCTATAGGCTCATTGATGCAGCGCCACAAGGCGAGTTCCGCGCTCAGGTTCCGCCGCGCGGTCCGGAAATACCGTTCTTTTCGGCGCGCCAAATAAAGCGCGGTCTATCCACAGTGGTGCTATCGCCGCCGCATCAAAGCGCGCATGGTGGATGCATGGCGCTCAATTTTCCCAATCCCAGCCGCTCTTACGAGCTTCGGCGCAACGCGGTGCATTTCTGGGGTTACGACCAGTCGATGGAGACGTCGTTCTTCATCAGCGCCGATGCCTTGCAGCAGTTGACGCCGGGCGCCGGACGCGACGAAGTCGCGCTGCTCGCTTCATTCGATCGCAATGCGCCGCTGATCCGCCAGGCCGCGATGAGACTTTACGGCAGCGGAAAAAAAGGCGGCTCCTATGATCTTCACCCTTCACACTTCTGAGACGACATGACCATTCCCTTCACGCAGCACTTCGACGCCAAGCTTCCCGCGGTGGCCAATCCGGTCCGCATCACCTCGTTTTACGACGCGCAGGTCTTTACCCGCCGCTGGGTCATCCGCGACAAGGATCCGACCTTGAAGGTGCTCTTGCGTAAGCTCGAGAAAGCCAACAGCGCGGTGCTGATCGAAGAGGCGATTACCACCTTCAAGCAGGAACTGTCGTCGCGGGCCTTGTTGCCCAGCGAGACGCCCTGACGCGCACGGCTAGTCCAGGCCGGTGCGGCGCCGCCGTGTGACGATCAGCACGGCGATGTAAAGCGCCAGCGCTGCGGCGACCAACGGCATCCACATTTGGCCGTTGAGTCCCAGGAAGGTCCAGTCGCGTACAAGCCAATCCAGCACGGTGGATATGAGAGCCCGGTTGCCGAGGCTGCGTGATTGCGCAGCGTAATCTGTGCCGGGATTTTAGCTCTTCGCGGCCTCGCCGCTCCGTAAATACCCAATAAAATAGACGGCATATTGCGTGTCATTGCCGTGCGCGATGGTTACCGGCCGCTAACGCGAACCCCCGTCTTTCGATGATCAGTTTCACGGTCGGATAAACCGATCGCATTATGATTTTCACGTAACGGTCATTCGTCCAACCGGAATTTCGGCATAGCTCCAGCGCTTCGGAAGCGCTGCCGCCGATGGAGGGAAGCGATGAATCAGACACACGATAACGTTCCTGCCGAATCTGCCGACGCCATGCTTGTCGAACGGCGTAAAGTCGCGCGCCACCGCACGCTCAAGGCGGGCAGCATCCGTTTCAACCGTGCCGGCGCCATCGATTGCCGCGTGCGCAATATGTCGCCGGCCGGCGCCCTGCTCGAGGTGGCGGGCCAGCTCGGTATTCCCGACGAGTTTGCGCTGGTGATCGAGGCCGACCATTTCCGCCAGAACTGCCAGGTGGTCTGGCGCACAACGTCCAGGCTGGGCGTGGCGTTCAGCGGCTAATAGGCCGCCCGACGTATCTAAATGCCTGAATATCTGGACGTTTTGCCGGTTGCGCGATTTTTGTTGCGGCGCACACCGGTTTGTGGCCTGCCAGCCAAACCCCTTGGAATTACGCATAAATCACAGCTACTACGCTGTTTTGGGGAACGCATAGATTGAAGCCTGCCCAGAGACTCGGCACGATACTTCCAAGCGAGCGCCATCTGCACAAAGGCGCGGCATTGGGGGTAGACATGTCGGTTCGTCACTTGAAATCAGTTCTGTTGGCATGCAGCGGCGCTGCCGTTCTGCTGGTCGCCGCGACCGCGGCCAACGCCGGCGGCTTTGCCCTTCGCGAACAAAGCGCCGCGGGACAGGGTTCGTCCTTCGCCGGCATCGCCGCGGGCGGCGCGCTGTCATCGATGTACTGGAACGCGTCGACCATGACGCAGTACTCGGGCAAAGCGTTCGAAATCGACGGCACGGGCATTTTCCCGAAAGCCAATCACACGCCGACCACGAGCACGCTCGCGACCGCCGCCGGCGGTTTCAATCCGGCTTACCTCAATGGCGTGAGCAACTCGGGCGAACCGGCGGCCGTGCCTGCGACTTATTCGAGCTGGCAGATCAACGACAAGCTCTGGCTCGGCATGTCGGTCAACTCGCCCTTCGGTCTCGCCGTTTCGTTCCCGCCGGCCTGGGCAGGCTCCGGTTACGCCCAGAGCTCGAGCGTCAAGACGCTGAACGCGGCACCGTCGGTGGCCTACAAGGTCAATGACATGCTCAGCCTTTCGGTCGGCGTGCAGGTGCAGTGGATGACCGTGACCTACGGTCAGTTGACCGGTGCTGTTCCCAACAACAGCGCCGTCATCGGCGGCAGCGGCTACGGCTACGGCTTCACGCTCGGCGCCACCTTCACCCCGATGCCAGGCACCGTGATCGGTATCGGCTACCGTTCGGCGATCAACCAGAAGATCAACGGCACGCTGTCGACCTCGTCGACCGTTCCGGCCACGACGACCGGCTCGATCAACACCACGCTTAATCTGCCCGACCAGTTGAGCCTCGGCCTGCGTCAGAAGCTGTGGGATCGCTGGACCTTGCTCGCCGGCTTCGAGTTCGCCAACTGGGCGCGCATCGGCACTGCGTCGATCATGCAGGGCAGCGGCGCGGCCGCCACGCTCGGCGGCGCCGCGATCCAACTGCCGTTCCAGTACAGCAACAGCTACTTCTACTCGCTGGGCTTCGAATACGGCGTGTTCGACAACCTGACGCTGCGCACCGGTATCGCCTTCGAGAAGAGCCCGATCACCGATGGCGTGCGCACGCCGCGCCTGCCGGACAACGATCGCATGTGGTACTCGGTCGGCGCGACCTACAAGGCGCCGTTCAAGGGCCTGACCTTCGACGTCGGCTATTCCTACATCGACGTGAAGAACACCCCGATCAACATCAGCGCCACGTCGGGCAATCCGTGGCTCAACACCACCGGCACCTACACCGGCACGGTGCAGTCGAACATCCACATCTTCTCGGTGGCTGCGCGCTACCAGTGGGATGCGGTGGAGCCGGTGCGGACCGCGCTCTACACCAAGTAAACGCCGTAACAGGCACAAACGAAAAGGCCGGCAGCGATGCCGGCCTTTTTGATTCCGAGGTGCGGACGCGCGTTTAAAACGCGCCGGCAAACGAGCCGCCGTCGATCAGCAGATTCTGGCCGGTGATATAGCCGGCCTGTGCCGAGCACAGGAACGCGCAAGCAGCGCCGAATTCGGCCGGATCGCCAAAACGCCGCGCCGGGATCGAGGCGATGCGGTCGGCCGCGACCTGGGCGATGCTCTTGCCCTTGGCTTCGGCGTGTTTGCTCAGTGTGCCGCGCAGCCGGTCGGTGTCGAAAGCGCCGGGCAGGATAGAGTTGATGGTGACGTTCTTGTCGGCAACGGTGCGCGCCACGCCGGCGACGAAAGCGGTGAGGCCGGCGCGGGCGCCCGACGACAAATCGAGACCGGCGATCGGCGCCTTCACCGAGCCCGACGTGATGTTGATGATGCGGCCGAAGCGGCGCGACAGCATCGGGTCGATGGCTTTCTGGATCAGTTCGATCGCGACGACCATGTTGGCGGTGACGCCGTCGAGGATCTGCTGGCGGCTGAGCTCGCGGAAATCTTTCAGCGGCGGCCCGGCATTGTTGTTGACCAGAATGTCGGGCTGCGGGCAGGCGGCAAACAGCGCCCTCTGACCTTCGGGCGTCGCGACGTCGGCGACGACGGCGATGATCTTGGCGCCGGTCAGGCTGGCGATTTCGCCGGCGGTGGCGTTGAGCGTCTTGGCGTCGCGGCCGTTGATGACGACCTCGCAGCCGGCTTCGGCCAGAGCGCGCGCGCAGGCCTTGCCGAGGCCACGGCTCGACGCGCAAACGATGGCCCTGCGGCCGGCAATTCCAAGATCCATTTTGACTTCCCTAGGTGTTTCTGAGGCGTGACGCTTTTATGAAGGCTGAGTGTTAGTGGCCCCGCCGCACGCGTCAAGGGTGCGGCGCTGTCGCGGGACTGTAGCAATCGCTTGGTACCTCCGTGGCGTCAAAACAAAGCGATTCGAGGTTCCCGATGTCCAGCCGTTCGCCGCGCGATCCCGAAAGCCGGGTGATGGAGAATGCCTACGCGCACTGGGCGCCGATCTACGACGCGCTGTGCGGGCCGATCTTCCTCAACGGCCGGCGTGCCGCGGCGCAGGCGGCGCGCGAATGCGGCGGACAGATTCTGGAAATCGGCGTCGGTACCGGCCTGTCGTTCGACGATTACGACTCGTCCACCGAGATCACCGGCATCGACATTTCCGAGCCGATGATCGCGCGGGCGCGCATCCGCGCTGCCAGCGGGCGCTATCCTTTCGTCAAAGGACTGGCGGTGATGGACGCGCACAAACTGCGCTTCGACGACGCGAGCTTCGATTGCGTGGTCGGGCAGTTCGTCATCACGCTGGTGCAGGATCCCGAGCGCGTGCTCTCCGAATGCGCGCGGGTGGTCAAGCCGGGCGGGCAGATCATTCTCGTCAATCATCTGTATTCCGAGCGCGGCTTTGCCGCCGCGGTCGAACGCCTGCTGGCGAAGAAAGCGCATGCGGTCGGCTTGCGTCCCGAGTTTCCGTTCCAGCGGCTTGCCGACTGGGCGACAGGCCACGGCGGCGCCGAACTGATCGAGCGGCGCAAGGTCAAGCCGTTCGGCGTCTACACGCTGGTACGGTTCAAGCGTCTCGAGCAGCACAGCGTTGCGGCGTGAGCGGTCAATCGTGTTGGTAAGTGGTTAATAGCGCTGTCACAAAACTGAAACCGAAACGCACTAAAGACATCGCACATGGAAATGCCATTTGGAATGAGCGCGTCGTGACGGAACCCGTCCCGAAGCGCTTTCGCGCGCTCTTCATCTCGGACGTGCATCTCGGCACGCGCGGATGTCAGGCCGACAAACTCCTCGATTTTCTCCGCCACCACGAAGCCGACACCATGTATCTGGTCGGCGACATCGTCGACGGCTGGGCGCTGCGCTCGTCATGGTACTGGCCGCAGGCGCATAACGACGTGGTGCAGAAGCTGCTGCGTCAGGCGCGCAAGGGCGCGCGGCTGATCTACATCCCCGGCAATCACGACGAATTTTTGCGCGGCTATTACGGCACGCATTTCGGCGGCATCGAGGTGGTGGAGAACGCCATCCACGTCGCCGCCGACGGCAAACGCTTTCTGGTCGTGCATGGCGACATGTTCGATCTCGTTGTGACGCAGGCGCGCTGGCTCGCACTGCTGGGCGACAAGGCTTACGACTTCGCGCTGACCGCCAACCGTGTGTTCAACGGATTGCGCCGCATCTTCGGCCGGCCCTACTGGTCGCTGTCGAAATGGGCCAAGCTGAAGGTCAAGAACGCGGTCAACTATATCGGCGCCTTCGAGAAGGCGCTGGCGACCGAGGCCAAGCATCATCAGGTCGACGGCGTGATCTGCGGCCACATTCATACGCCGGCCATCCACGACGATTTCGGGTTGCGCTATATCAACAGCGGCGACTGGGTCGAAAGCTGCACGGCGATCGGCGAGCGCGACGACGGCCAGTTCGAGATCATCACCTGGACCAGATCCGGCGACGAACAGGGACTGACCGTTCCGCAACTCGCCGCGCCGCAGAAGGCCGCATGAAGATTCTCGTCGCCACCGATGCGTGGCACCCGCAGGTCAACGGTGTCGTGCGCACGCTCGGTCAGGTGGCGCACGAGGCCAGTGCACTCGGCGCCGATCTGGAATTCTTGAGCCCGCAAGGCTTTCGTTCGCTACCGATGCCGGGCTATCCGGAAATCCGGCTGGCGCTGACCGGCCCGGGCGATATCGAGCGCAGGCTCGACCGCACGCGTGCCGAGTGCGTGCACATCGCCACCGAAGGTCCGATCGGTCACGCCGTGCGCCGCGTCTGCATCAAGCGCGGCATGCCGTTCACCACCAGCTTTCACACGCGCTTTCCCGATTATCTGGCCGAGCGTCTGCCGCTGCCGCGGCGCTGGACGAGGGAGCTGTCGTGGGCCTGGCTGCGGCGCTTTCATGCGCAGAGCGCGGCGGTGCTGGCGGCGACGCCGACCTTGCAGCAGGAACTGATCGATCGCGGCTTTCGCAATGTGAAGCTGTGGTCGCGCGGCGTCGACGCGCAATTGTTCAATCCAAAGCGGCGCAAGGGTCTCAATCTGCCGCGGCCGATCTTTCTCACCGTCGGCCGTGTCGCGGTGGAAAAGAATCTCGAGGAATTTCTCAAGCTCGATCTGCCCGGCACCAAGCTGGTGGTCGGCGACGGTCCGGCGCGCAACGCGCTTGCCAAGACCTATCCCGACGTGGTGTTCGCCGGTTCCCGGCACGGCGAGGAACTGGCGGAGTATTATGCGTCCGCCGATGTGTTCGTGTTCCCGAGTCTGACCGACACGTTCGGACTGGTGCTGCTGGAGGCTTTGGCCAGCGGTGTGCCGGTCGCGACGTTCCCGGCGGCGGCGCCGCGCGACGTCATTGGAGATGCGCCGGTCGGAAAAATAGATGCGGATTTGCGGCGCGCATGTCTGCAGGCGCTGGAACTCGACGGCGCGGCCTGCCGCGCCTTTGCCGAACGGCTGACCTGGCAGGCCTGCGCGCAGACTTTCCTCGATCACGTGACCGAAGGCGCGCGGGCCTGGCGTGAAAAGAAAACCCGCAAAGAGCGGCTGAAGATGCTATTCGACAGCGCGCGGCAGCGGCGGCACTCCGCGGCGCGATAGCCGTGTTCCATAGCTTCGTGGCTGGTGACAGCCAAGGGCTGCAGCGCTAGCCTTGCCCCATGGGCATCCTCGACACGACGATTCTGCCGACCGCCGCCGACATCGACGCAGCCGCCAAACGGCTGCTTGGCGTTGCCGTTCGAACCCCGCTGATCAATGCGGCGGTATTGGACGACCTGCTCGGCGCGAAGGTGTTTCTTAAAGCCGAGACGCTGCAGCGCACCGGCTCGTTCAAGTTCCGCGGCGCCTACAACAAGATTTCGTCGATCCCGCTTGAGAAACGCGCCGCCGGTGTGGTGGCGTATTCGTCCGGCAATCACGCGCAGGGCGTGGCGGCGGCGGCAAAGCTCTTAGGGATGCGCGCCACCATCGTCATGCCGTCGGACGCGCCGCGCGCCAAGCGGCTGCGCACTGAAGCGCTCGGCGCGGAAGTGATCGGCTACGACCGCAACACGGAAGATCGTGCGGCGATTGCCATGAAGCTCGTCAACGAGCGCGGCGCGACTTTGGTGCCGCCCTATGACGATCCGCTGATCATCGCAGGCCAAGGCACCATCGGCGTCGAGATCGTCGAGCAACTGGCCGAGCGCGGGCTGACGCCGGAGATCGTGGTGGTGGGTGCCTCGGGCGGGGGCCTGGCCGCCGGCATTTCACTCGGCGTCAAATCGCGCGTCGCCTCGGCGAAGTTCTACACCGCCGAGCCGGACGGCTTCGACGACACCGCGCGTTCGTTTGTGAGCGGCAAACGAGAGGCCAATGTGCGCATGAGCGGCACGATCTGCGATGCGCTGATGACGGCGACGCCGGGCGAACTGACGTTTCCGATTACCTCAAAGCTGATCGGGCAGGGCATTTCCGCCACCGACGCCGAAGTCGGCCGCGCGGTGCGTTACGCCTTCGAGGAGTTGAAGCTGGTGGTGGAGCCCGGCGGCGCCATCGGGCTGGCCGCGCTGCTGGCGGGCAAAGTCGACATCAAGGGCAAGGTCGTTGTCGCGATTTTGTCCGGCGGTAATGTCGATACGGAATTGTTCGCGAAGCTGATCGCGGGCTGACGCCCCTTACGTAAACAACGCAATCCGTTCGGCTTCGCTCAGCGACATGATCGCGGCGAGCGGATCGTTGCGCGGCGGCACGGCTCTGGCCGTAGGCGCGGCGACGCTTTCGGCAGCGGCGGTGACGACGGTGGCGACGGCCACGTCGACAATGGCCGTCTCCATTTTGGTTTCAGCGGTCACCGTGCGTGTCTGTGCGCTGACGAAGGTGACTTCCGGCATGAAAGCGGCCGCGGTCACCGGCTTGGTGTGGATGATCTCCGGCGCGTCGCCGAAATCCGGCAGCCATTTTTCCGGCGCAGCAGGCTCTGACGCTGCTGGCTCGGGTGCAGGCGGCGGCTCAGGCGTCGCTGCGGCGACAACCGGCGCGGCGGGCGCTTCCACGGCCGGCTCCCAGAGATCGTAGGGGTCGGCTTGTGTGTTCGTCTTGGACCGCGGCCGATTGAGAATTTCGAGCTGCGCCCACTCGTCTTCCGTCAGTTCCTGCTTCAGCGGCCCCTGCTTCGCGGGCGCTTGCTGCAATACTTGCTTCGGCGTTTCCTGGAATGCTTCCTGCTGCGGCGCTTCCAGCTTTGGCAATTCCTGCTTTGGCAATTCCTGCTGCGGAAGTGCTTGCTTGGGTGCCTCCTTGGGCGCTTCCGGAATTTCCAGTTTCGCCAGCGCCTGTATCGCGAGTTCCTGGCCTTCGTGAGAGAGCGGCAGCGGCTTGATCACAACCCTGGCCGGCTCCTGCACCAGCGAGATCGGCGGCGGCAGCGTCGCGGTGACCGACGGGATCGGCAATTCCGGTTCGTCGGAAAGCGGCACGACGCTGAGCGCTGCCGGCGCCAATGCAAAAGCCGGCAATGGCTCTTCCGTAATCGGCTTGAGATCCTTGTTCTCGACCATCGCGTCGATGCGGGTTTCCATCAGGTCGAGCAGATCGACGAGACGGGCGGCCTTGGTCAGCGCGGTGGCGGAGTTGATGTCGGGGCGCGCCAGGCGAATGGCGATCAGCAGAACGCGCAATTCGTCGCGCAGCCGGTCGTGCGCCTTGCCCTCGGCCTTCATCATGGTCTCGATGCGGTCGAGCGAGTCGAGCAGCATCTCGGTATCGGCGTTGCGGTTGCGCCGCGCATATTCGGCGAGGAAGTCGCGGCCGCGCTGCGTCGATTCCAGAGCCGCACAGAACGTGCGGTAGTCCTCTTCGCGCAGGACCCCGGAAGGGCCGGTCGCGGATTTATCGGTTGCCAGCGAGCGGGTCGCCATCAGTGCATTCCTTAGGCTGCCAGTTTATCAATCAGACTGCTTGATTCGGCTAGCTGCCATACAGTTTTGTGAAAGATGCCCCCGGCGCCATGCGGCCTTCCCCCTTGATCGATATCGGCTTTACGCCGCGGCTTTCGGCGCTTTATGGGGCGTTTTTCATCGTCGCCGGCATCACCCAGCCGTTTTTGCCGGTCTGGATGGCGGCCAAGGGGCTGGACCCGGCCACCATCGGGATCATGCTGGCGGCGCCGATGCTGCTGCGGGTGATCACCATTCCGCTGGCGACGCGGGCGGCCGACCGGCATGACGCCTTGCGGCTCGGCATCATCATCGCCGCCTGTTTTGCCGCCGTCGGCTATGGCCTGATGGGCCTGGCGGAAGGCGCGGTGGCGATCCTGCTCGCTTACTCATTCGCCTCGATCGGCTTCACGCCGCTGATGCCGCTGTCGGAGACCTATGCGTTCAAGGGCTTGACCCAGCGCGGCAAAGCCTACGGTCCGGTGCGGCTGTGGGGCTCGGCGACATTCATCGCCGGCAATCTGATCGCAGGTGTTGCCGCCGACCTCATCGCGCCGCGTCACATCATCTGGATGATCGTCGCGGCGAGCGGCACGACTTTGCTGGCGTCATTGGCGCTGATGCCGGTCTCGGTCGCGGCGCATGCCACCGACCCGCTGCTGCCGGTGCGCCGCAAGCTGTTGCGCGATCCGGTGTTCATCGCCGTGGTGGTTGGATCGAGTCTGATCCAGGGCAGTCACGCGATGTTCTACGGCTTCACCGCGATGCAATGGCGCGCCCATGGCATGGACGGCACCACCATCGCGGCGCTATGGGCGCTCGGCGTCGCCGCCGAGATCGTGCTGTTTGCTTTTTCGGGAAGACTGCCGCCGCTGTTTACGCCGACGGTGCTGATGATGGTGGGGGCAGGCGGCGCGGCGTTGCGCTGGGCCGGCATGGCGTTCGATCCGCCGGTGCTGGTGTTGCCGTTGCTGATGCTGCTGCACGCGCTGTCGTTCGGCGCCACGCATCTCGGCGCCATCGGATTTGTCGCGCGTCATGCGCCGCCGGGACAAAGCGCCACGGCGCAAGGTTATCTGGCGATCGCGATGGGCCTCGTCATGGCCGGCGCGATGGCACTATCGGGTTTGTTGTTCGAAACCTTCGGCAGCTTCGCCTTTATGGCGATGGCGCTAGCGGCGGTCGCTGGCGGAGCTTGTGCGTTCGTAGCGTATCGAGCCGGTGGTGATGCGCCGGTCTGATTTGGCCTTGGTATTGGCTTTGGTGCTGCGCGAGGGCTGCTCGCAGCTCGCGATGTAGCTGTTGAGCTCACGGCCCTGCATGAAGATCATCTTGCGCGACAGCCCGCCGTTGCGGCTGATCCAGCGGCGCACATTGTTCGGATAGATATTCCACAAAGCCTGCGTGCCCATCGGGCTCGTAACCACACGGCCTTCGCCATCCGGCATCCAGGCAGCGTGGAAGCCGAGGCGCGCACGCGGCGTCGCGCAGATCTTCGAGGGCGGAATGATGCCGAGCACCAGCGTGCAGGCCGACAGGCAGTTGCCGTCAATGACGACGCGTTCGCCGGACGTGCGCAACATGCCGAAGGCTTGCAGGTATTGGCCGATCTGGCCGCCGCGATCTTCGGCGATGCGCATCGTCGCGGAGGCCGACGAAACGCCGGACACCAGCAAAGTCGCGCAGAGCAACAGGCCCCGAAAACGCATAACCAACCCCATTCACGTCCGCATTCCGTTACCCGCGGAAAGTGGTTAACGGACGTTAACCAATCTTATGCGGATCGGGTGAATTCGGGGAAGGTATGGTTAACGGATATTAGGGGAAGGCCGAGCGGTTGTTGCCGACTGTGGCGGCGCTGCATCGCTGTCTCAAATTGGAGCAACAGCGGCGAGGTTTTAGTGCAATTGCCCTGAGGGAGGCGGCTCATCCGTAGAGCCGGCAGCCCGCACGCAGGCCGCAGCCAGTTCCTCCAGCCTTATTCTGCTGTCTTCGTTCCAGCTTTGCGCGGCGATCTCCCGGCATAGCCGGGCATGCGCCAGCAAACGTTGAACGACTTTCGCCGAGTTCGGCAAAGGCGGTTCTTTGGGAATCCGGGCAAGGTTTGAGGCAGAGGCCATGCTCAATCTCTAACGCGGGTCTTTGCCCGCCGCATTGCGCCAGATCAAACCACTGAAATAACTTGTAAAATTGTACCGTGGGTACAAAAAAATCCCGCCGGATCGCTCCGGCGGGATGGGTCGTTGGTTTGACGCCGCTGTTTCTTAGAAGTGGTAGTTCACGCCAACGCGCGCGATGTGGTTCTTGATGCGCACGTTGTCGGTGACGCCGAGCAAAGTGACCGACTGGGTGCCGGTGTCGACGTAGAGGTATTCGAGCTTGGCCGACCACGGACCGGCGAAGGCGTATTCGAGGCCGGCGCCGACAGTGCCACCCGACTTGGTGGTGTTCGACGAAACCGCGCCGCCGGGGCCGGAGAGGTCCACGCCGACGTTGGTGTAGGCGTAACCGCCGGTGACGTAGAGCAGGGTGCGATCCCAGGCGTAGCCGAGGCGGGCACGGACCGTGCCGAAGTAGCGGATGCGGTCGGTGCCAGTGAAGAGGCCGGCCGTGGTGGACTGCTTCTGACCCGAACCCTGGAAGTCGGTTTCGAGACCGACGACGAGGTTGTTCATCTGCCAGTTGTAGCCGATCTAACCGCCGACGATGACGCCGTTCATGCTGCTGGTCACGCCGAGATCGTCCGACGCGCGGCCCCAGCCGTAGCCGAGGTTGGCGCCGACGTAGAAGCCGGTCCAGTTGTACAGGGCGACATAGGGCACGGCCTTGGTGGCCATGCGGGCCGGCATATCAGCGGCCGATGCGGCGCCAGCGAAGGCAACCAGGGCGGCCGAAGCCAACAAAATCTTGCGAAGCATTTTCACGAACTCCATGGGGTCAATCGATGCGCGTTTTTTAGGCGATCGTTGCTACCGGTCAATTATCTTTTGACGTAAAAGGCCGTTTTACCCAATGGAACCCAGAGTTTATGAGCGGATGTGATTTTTAAGTCACGAGTTCCATTATTTAGGCAAGGTTCCAGTAACCATAAATGGGAAGGATCAGCCCCATAGTGCGGAAGAGGCGGGATAGACCAGACTGTCTTCGTACCGCAGGCCGTGCTCGCGATCCTTGGCGAGCAGTAGCGGCCCGTCGAGGTCGACGAAGCGCGCGCCGTGCGCCATCAGCACCGCCGGCGCCATGCCGAGCGAGGTGCCGACCATGCAGCCGGCCATGACGGCAAAGCCGGCCTTGCGCGCCTCCTGCGCCATCGCCAGTGCCTCGGTGAGCCCACCGGTCTTGTCGAGCTTGATGTTGACCGCATCGTATTTGCCGGCGAGGTTCGCCAAGGAGTTGCGGTCATGAACGCTCTCGTCGGCGCAAACCGGGATCGGCCGGATGATGTGCGCCAACGGCTGGTCCTTGCCTTCCGGCAGCGGCTGCTCGACCAGCACCACGCCCGCCTTGGCGCAGGCGGTGAGGTTGGCTTTGAGGTTCTGCTCGGTCCAGCCTTCATTGGCGTCGACGATCAAGGCCGCGTTGGGCGCCGCGGCGCGGACCGCCGCAATGCGCTCGGGATCGCCTTCCGCGCCAAGCTTGATCTTGAGCAACGCGCGCGAGGCGGCCGCCGCGGCCGCCTTGGCCATGACGGCCGGCGTGCCCATCGAAATCGTGAATGCGGTGGTCAAAGCCTCGGGCGCGGGCAGGCCGGCGATCTCGTGGACCGGTTTGCGGCGGCGCTTGGCCTCCAGATCCCACAGCGCGCAGTCTAGCGCGTTGCGCGCAGCGCCGGGCGGCATGGCGTCCTGGAGGGCCTTGCGGGTCAGCCCGGCGGCTATCTGAGACCGCAGGGCCTCGATGGCCCCGGTGACGCTGGCAACGCTCTCGCCGTAGCGGGCGTAGGGCACGCATTCGCCGCGGCCCCTGGCGTCGTCTTGGCTCGGCCCATCGGACAGCTCCACGACCACCACGACGGCCTCGGTTTTGGCGCCCCGGCTGATGGTGAAAGTTCCGGCGATCGGCCAGCGTTCGGTCACGACGCCGAGGGTCAGTTTATGCGACAAATTCAAGTACCTGAGGTTGTTTGTGGAACGATCCGGACCCTCGACAGGTTCGTAACCGTGGGTCAAGTATGGCGGTCCAGATTCTAAGGTTCGGGTCCGCCCGGCGAGATCAAAGGCAGGCGCTGTGAGTGATATGCTGCTCGACGGGAAGGCGGAAGGCGAGCGTCTGACGCTTGCCGCCACCGGCGCCTGGGTAGCCCAGAACGCCCGCCGGCTCGAAGGCGAGATCGACGGCATGGCCCGCCGCAACGGCGGCATCAAGCGCGTCGATATCGATATGGCCGGCATCCAGCGCCTCGACACATTCGGCGCCTGGCTGCTCGAGCGTCTGGTGCGCAGTTTCACCGCGCAGGGCGTCAAGGCCGAGGTCACCGGGCTGGCCGAAAAATATCGCGCGCTGATGGACGAGGTTCGCGGCGTCAAGGCGGACGAGGCCCCGCACAAGGAGCCCGGGACGCTGACCAGCGCTTTCGCATCGGTCGGTCTTGCCATGGTGCTGGTCGGCGGCACGATCTCTTCGATTATCAATCTGATCGGCGCGTTGGTGGTCGCGTTCCTGCGCATGGCGTCACGGCCGCGCAGTTTCCGTCTCACCTCGATGGTGCATCAACTCGACAATGTGGCGTGGCGCGCGGTGCCGATTATTCTGCTGATCACGTTTCTGATCGGCTGCATCATTGCGCAGCAAGGCCTGTTTCATTTTCGCAAATTCGGTGCAGACGTCTACGTCGTCGACATGGTCGGAATCCTGGTCCTGCGCGAACTCGGCGTGTTGATCGTCTGCATCATGGTGGCGGGCCGCTCCGGCTCGGCCTACACCGCCGAACTCGGCTCGATGAAGATGCGCGAGGAAATCGACGCGCTGCGCACCATGGGCTTCGATCCGATCGAGGTGCTGATCCTGCCGCGCATCATGGCGCTGATCATCGGCGTGCCGATCCTGACGTTCCTCGGCTCGATGGCGGCGCTGTATGGCGGCGGCCTGGTGTGCTGGCTCTATGGCGGCATCGATCCCGATATTTTCCTGTCGCGGCTGAAGGAGTCGATTTCGCTCAACACCTTTCAGGTCGGCATGATCAAGGCGCCCTTCATGGCGCTGATCGTCGGCGTGGTCGCCTGCGTCGAAGGCCTGGCGGTCAAGGGCTCGGCGGAGTCGCTGGGTTTGCAGACCACCGCGTCGGTGGTTGAATCGATCTTCCTGGTCATCGTGCTGGACGGCATGTTCGCCATCTTCTTTGCGTCGATCGGAATGTGACGATGGCGCTGGAACCAATATCCCAAGCGAACGGCAACGGTGGGGCAAAGGAAGTCATCATCGAAGTGAGCGATGTCGTCGCCGGCTTCGGCGACCATCTCGTGCTCAATCATATCAATCTCAACGTCCATCGCGGCGAAGTGCTCGGCTTCGTCGGCGGCTCCGGCGCGGGCAAATCGGTGCTGATGCGCACCATCATCGGACTGGTGCCCAAACGCGAAGGCAGCATCAAGGCGTTCGGCGTCGATATGGACGCGGCCGACGATCACGAGCGTCAGGCGGTCGAGCGGCGCTGGGGCATCCTGTTTCAGCAGGGCGCGTTGTTCTCGTCGCTGACCGTGAAAGAGAATATCGAATTCCCGGTGCGCGAATATCTCAATCTGTCGCAGCGCCTGCTCGACGAACTGGCGGTGGCGAAACTGGAAATGGTCGGGCTCGATGCCTCGGTCTGCGACAAGTTTCCCTCGGAACTGTCCGGCGGCATGACAAAACGAGTCGCTTTGGCGCGGGCGCTGGCCCTTGATCCCGAGATCGTGTTTCTCGACGAGCCGACCTCGGGGCTGGACCCTATTGGCGCCGGCGATTTCGACACCCTGATCGCCACGCTGCAACGCACTTTGGGGCTGACCGTTTTCATGGTAACCCATGATCTCGACAGCCTGCACACGGTCTGCGACCGCATCGCGGTTTTGGCGGATGGTAAGGTAATCGCCGACGGCACGATGGAAACGATGCTGGCGTCCAAACACCCCTGGTTACAGGCCTATTTCCACGGAAAACGGGCGCGGCTCGACGCTTCGCCTTTGAAATCGCGTTAAGGTCAGTGTCCGGCCCGGCCGGAGCTGATTCTGGAGTGAGTGATGGAAACCCGAGCGAACTATGTCCTGATCGGAGCGTTTACCCTAGCCGTTGTGCTGGGGATTTTCGGCTTCGTGTACTGGTTCCAGAATATCGGGGGTTCCGGCGAGCGCGCTTTCTACCGGGTGCAGTTCGAAGGCTCGGTTTCCGGTCTGCGCACCGGCGCCTCGGTGCTGTTCAACGGCATCAAGGTCGGCGAAGTCACCGAACTCAAGCTCGATCCGCTGCGGCCCAAGCAGGTGGTTGCCGGTATCTCGGTCGACAAGAACGTCGCGATCCGTAACGACACCGAGATCAGCCTGGAGTTTCAGGGCCTGACCGGCATCTCGGCGCTGTCGCTCAAGGGTGGCGATCCAAGCCAGCCGCCGCTGATCGGCGCCAAGACCGCCAAAGATCAAATGCCGACGATGATCGCGCCGCCCGGCGCCACGCAGGACGTGACGGCGGCCGCGCGCGATGCCTTGCGCAAGGTGCAGGAACTCATCGAAGAAAATCAAAAAGCGATCAAGACGGCGCTCGCCAACATCGAGACGTTCACCGCGACCTTGGCGCGTAACTCCGACCACATCGACAGCACGCTCGCCAGCATCGACAAGTTCACCGGTTCGCTCGGCCGCAATTCGGATCGCATCGACAAGATTATCGCCGGATTGCAGAACATGACCGGCGGCGAGGACGGCAAGAGCGGCGACATCAACGAGGCCGCGCGCTCGATCAAGGCGCTCGCCGACAATCTCGACAAGCGCGCCGCCGAACTCTCCGTCGACATCGGCAGACTGGCCAAGACAGGCACGCGCACGCTCTCGACCATCGACAAGGCGGCGACGAATTTCGACGCCAACCCGAGCCGCATCATCTGGGGCGGTTCGCCGCCGGATGAAAAGGCCAAAGAATCCGCGGGCGCCAAGAAGAAGTAGCGGCCTTTACGCCGCGGCGCGCACGGCGTCGCTGCTGACCAGGCGCAGGCCGGTGGAGAGTTCGCAACGGTTGCGTCCGTTGTTCTTGGCCAAATAGAGCGCAAGGTCGGCGGCTTTGATCAGCTCTTTGCGATCCATGCTGTCGTTGGCGGCGATGGCCGCGATGCCGATGCTGACGGTCGGCGTGCTGTCGGTCCGGCCATGCTGCAAGGCGCGCTGCGCCAGCACCAGCGATCTGATTTTCTCGCCGACCTCGACGGCCTGTTCTGGTCCGGCGTCCGCCAGAAGGACGATGAATTCCTCGCCGCCGTAACGGGCCGCGACGTCGCCTTCGCGCCGTGCGCCGTTGCGGATGCAGCCGGCGATTGCCACCAGTGCTTCGTCGCCGACCTGATGACCGAATTGATCGTTATAGGACTTGAAGAAGTCGGCATCGATCATCAGCACGGCGATCGGCCGGTTCGTGATCTTTGCCGCGCGCCAGGTCTCCTCGTAGATTTCGTCGAAACGCCGCCGGTTGCACAGGCCGGTCAGACCGTCGGTCATGGCCGCGGCTGCCAGGCCGTGTTCGGCGATGGCGCCGCGCTTGAGCGCGCGCGACAGGAACACGATGAGCGCGATGTTCATCAGCGACACCAGCACGACGATGCTGCCAAGCTGGAAGGCCTGATCCCACCAGCCGGCGTAAACGGATTGCAGCGCCTGCGCGTAACTTACGATCATCGGCGACGTGCCGACGTGGCGGTAGACGAACAGGCGCGCGACGCCATCGTTGGCCGAAGTCTGGTCGAACGAGCCGGCGTCGTCCTTGAGCATGCGCTGGAAGGATGAGGCGGCGTTCAGCTTGCTGCCGATTTCATTGTAGTCGAACGGCGAGCGCATGATGACCGTCCCGTCGGTACGCGCCAGACGCAGCCGGTCGTCCGGGCCGAGCTTAACCTTCTGCAGCAGGCCGTAGAAATAGCTCAGGCGGATGGTACCGACCACGACGCCGCGAAACGAGCCGTCGATATCGGAGAGGCGGCGGCTGATGGCGATCAGATGGTCGCCGTCGGTCGTCGACCACGGCGCGCTCAGGTACATCTGGCCCTGGGTATTGTTCTTTGCCGCCTGGAAATATTCGCGTTCGGCGTGGTTGGTCAGTTGTGGCGTCGCGGTGCGCGAATCCAGGATCAGGTCGCCGGTGCGGTCCAGCACGAAAATAGAACCGAGATGCTTGGCGCTGGCCGCGCGGTCGAACAGAAGCTGCTGGCGCATGGCCGCCGGCACGCTGGCGATCTCGGGAAATCTCAGGCCGTCGACGACACCTTGCAACGACAGATCGTAAAGTTCGAAGTTACGGGTGATTTCGGCATCGATGGTGGCGATGACGTTTTCGGCCGCGGTCACGGCGCGCGCGTAGTCGCGGCGGCTGATATCCCCGATCACCGTGGCACCGATCGCCAAAAAGACGATCGTGATCAGCGCGCCGAGCGAGATCATCGTCTTTGGATAAGTGTCCTTGCGCGAAGGCAAATGAGCTTGCAGCACGTCCCCATCCCGAATTCACAGTCCCATGTATGGGAATAGAGAAGTTCCATTGAAATTGATCCCGGTGGAACCCGAAAACTCGAACGGCCTCGTTAGGCTTTGGCTAACCACGCGCGGCCGGCATACGAAAAACACGCCGGTTTTGCCGGCGTGTTTTTGGCAGGTCAGTCGTCGATAATGCGGCTTAGTCGAAGCGGCCGGCCGCGTGCGCCAGCATGGTGTAGACCTTGCCGGTTTCCGACGTGAGATAGGTGCGGGCCACGACCTGGCCGCGGTCGTCGCGCGAGACTTCGTCCAGTAGCCGCTCGAACTCGCCGATATAGCGGTCGACCGTCAGCTTGAACTCGCGGTCGGTGCGATACTTCTTGCGGATTTCGTCGAACGCCTGCTGGCCCTGCAGCGTGTAGAGCCGGCGCGTAAAGACGTTGCGTTCGCCGCGCTTGTAGCGGTCCCACAGGTCGGCGGCGGCGTCGTGGTCGATCATGCGGGCGATGTCGACCGAGAGCGAATCCAGCGACTCGATGGAGTGACGGGCGGTGCGCTCTTCCTGCGGACGCGGCGCGTCGCGCATCGGATCGCGTTGCTCGCCGCGCGGGAATTCGCGGGCGGGCTCGGCTTCGTCGCGCGAAGCGCGGGTCAGGAGATCGGTGAGCCAGCCGCGGCCGGCGGCAGCCGGAGCGGGCGTTTCGGTGCGGCGCGCAGCCGGAGCAAAGTTGACCGGTTCGCTGCGCGGCGCGACCGGGCGCGGCGGCGCAACGTCGTGGCGTTCCTGACGCAGATCTTGCCGCGGCTCGTGTCGCGGTTCCTGCCTGATTTCTTGCCGGATTTCCTGGCGCGGCTCGTGACGCACTTCCTGGCGCAGCGGCTGGCGCGGTGCCAGTGCCTCGTTGCGGCCGCCGACGATGGCGAGCGCCGGCTCTTCGCGGCGCTGCACCGGCTCGACCGCGTCGAGGCTGCGGCCGTGGCGGGCGACGATACGGTTCAACTCGGCCAGCGCTTCGATCTGATCGACGATGACGCGGCGCATCTGCGCGGCGCTCTCGGCGGTTTCCTGCGGCAGGTCGAATACGCCGCGGCGCAGTTCCTGGCGCGTAGCGTCGAGTTCGCGCGACATCTGCTGGCGCATCGTCTCCAGCTCGCGCTGGGTCGAGATACGGGTCGATTCCAGTTCGCGCTGCATCTCGGCCGCCATCTGCTTCATGCCCGACACGGCGTCGGCGAAGCGCTCATTGGCGTCGGCAAACAGCGCGGCGGTATCGCCCGACGACTGCTCGACGATGGCGCGCATGGCGCTGGCGGCGCGGACGCGTTCGTCCTCGGCGCTCTCGCGCACGCGCTCGTACTGCTCGCCGATGGCGCGGGTGCTTTCGGCGCTGGCTTCGGCGACGACGCGGACCACTTCGCCGACGGCGCGCGAGCCTTCGGCGCTGGCTTCCGATACCACGCGGGCGACGTCGCGGGCGCGGGAGGAGGCGGCTTCGAGCGACTCGTCGAGCAAGCCGGAGAAGCGCTTGAGGCGCTGCTCGAGATCCTCGGTGCGGATGTCGAGCGTCGACACCAGCGAGTCGAGCTGAACGCGGCGCTCGTTGACGGTGTCTTCGCTGCGGGCGTTGCTGCGGTCGACCAGTTCGGCGGCCTTGGCCAGATCGCGGCCGTGGGCGTCGAACTGCACGGCCAGCTGGCCGAGGTCGGCGATGACGTGAGAGGTGATGTCGCGGAAGTTGGTGATGTTGCGTTCGACGCGCTCGGTGGCGACGCCGGTCGACTGGCTGACTTCGTTCATGGCGGTGACGAAATCCGAGACGCGCAGCATCAGGGTATTTTCCAGCGCGCTCATGTTCTCGTGCGAGCCGGACAGCACTTCCTGCAGCATGTTGTTGGCTTCACGCAGCCGCTCGAACAGAGCGGTGGTATCGGCGCGCAGCATATTGTGGGTCTCGAGCATCTCGGCGACGGTCGAGGTCGTCATTTCCTTGGAAACGGTGATCGCCTTCTGCGCGGTCTCGCTGAGCTCGTTGAGCGTGCGGGTGACGTTGTTGGTGGCGGTCTCGCCCGCGGTATTGATCTGGCGGGAGATTTCGCTGCCGTTGTCGATCATCGAGCGGGTGAAGGCGAAGCCCTTTTCCTCGATCGAGGCCAAAGCGATATCGGTCGCCTTGGTGATTTCGGTGGCGAACTGCGCACCCTTCTCGTTGAGCACGGCCAGCACGCCGCCGCTCTTGTCCGACAGGATCGCGGCCATTTCGCTGGTGCGGTGACTGACCGAGTTGGCGATTTCCTCGGCCTTGCCGACGAAGCTGCGGGCGACTTCGTCGCTGACACCGGTCAACGTGCGTTCGGCTTCGCTGGCGCTGGCGCGGATCGCGTCGGTGGTCGTCAGCGCCAACGCGCTGAGCGAGCGCTCGGCTTCGGCCGAGTTGGAGGTGATCGCCTGGGTGAGCTGCTCCATGCGCGAGCCCAGCGCATCGGCGGCGGCCTTGGTGCGGGTCTCGATGTGCTCGGTGACGGTTTCGGCGCGGCCGACCAGAAGTTCCTCGAAGCGGTTGATGCGCGTGTCGAGCGTATTGGCCACTTCCATGGCGCGGGCGCCGAGCGTCTGGTCCATCTGCGCCGTCTTGGCGCCGATCGCGTCGGCGACTTCGGTGCCGCGCACGTTGATGGTGTCGGATACTTCGGTCATGCGCTTGTCGAGCGCGCTGACGACGTCGCGGCCGCCTTCGCTCAAAGTCTGGGCGAGGCCGGTGACACGCGAGCCGAGCAGTTCCTCGAACTGTCCGAGGCGCTGGTCGAGCGTGGTGTTGAGTTCGGTAGTGCGGCCGCCGACGCGCTGGTCGAACGTATCGAGGTAATTGCGCATCGCCTCGGAGACGTCCTGGGTACGCGTGCCGAGGCGCTCGACCAGTTCGTTGCCATAGATCTTCACGGTATTGTCGAATTCGGCGATGTGGCGGGTGATGAGGCTGCCAAGCGTGGTCGAATCGCGCGAGATCTTTTCGGTGATGCGGGCGCCGGTCTGCTCCATCTTGGAGACGACGTCGCCGCCGCGCAGGCTGAGGTCGAGCACCAGCGAGTCGCCGGTCGAGCGCAATGCCGCGTTGACCTCGTCGGCGCGGGCGGCGATCGATTCCGCCATACGGCCGCTGGTGTCGGCGATCGCGTTGGTGAACTGCTCGGAGCGCGCGCCCATGCTTTCGATGGTCTGCGCCGCCTTCTGGGCAAAGCCCTGCGCCGCCTGATCGAGGCGGGCTGTCATCATCTGCTGCAGGCGGGCGGCGAGATCGGCGAATTCGTCGTGGACGTTCTGGGTCTTGAACGACAGGCTCGAGGTCAGACGTTCGCTGGCCGAATCGATGGCGGTGGTGGCCTTGTCGCTGGTTGATTCCAGACGATCGAGCAAGGTCGAGCCGCGTTCGCTCAGCGCATCGATCATGGAGTCGCCGGCATGGCCGAGCGCCAGCGTGATGTGCTCGCCCTTTTTGGTGAGCGAGCGGGTGACGCGCTGCGCCACTTCGTTGACCTTGTCGGCGACCAGATCGCCGACCGAGGTGATGTCGTGGGCGAGATCGAGGTGGACGCTGGCGATGGCGTTGCGGACCTGCTCGGCCTGGCTGACCAGCGTTTCGCGCTGGTTCGACAATTCGCTCAGGAGATCGCGGATACGGACTTCGTTGTCGTTATAGGCGCGTTCGAGCGCCGAGACTTCGTTGTGCACCAGCGCTTCGAGTTTGGCGGCGCGCGCCAGGGCGCGCTCGACGCCGTCGCCCATGGCGGCGACTTCGCGGCGGATGGCTTGACCAACGGAGACGATGGATTCGCGCGCCGAGGTTTCCGGCTGCGCCAGACGCATGGCGACTTCCGCCATGGATTCCGCGACCAGGCGCATGTCCTGCGAGCGGCTGAACATGTGGGCGATGACGTAGGCAAAGATCATCGGCACGATGATGGCGCTGACGGTGACCGCGAGCACGGCAACACCGGTGCGTGGCGTCGCGAGCAACGCCTGCAGTTCGTCGGCAAACAGGTAGGCGGTGGCCAGGCCGCCGGCGGCCCAGGCAAAGGCCGCGATGGTCGCCATGATGTAAGGCGCGCGCGCCGGGCGGCGGCGCAGCGTCTGCAAAATCTGACCGATATTGGCGCGGTCGTCGTTGGCGGCGCGCGGTGCGCCGTCTTCGCTCCAGGTGGGCGCCGTGGCTTCGTCGTGGAACAGATCGGCGTCGGGCGGCGTCGGCGACCGCGCATCGTTCGGGCGCAGGCTCAGCGCGTCCTGAATTGCGGAGAGCGCCTCTTCCGTCGCGTCTTTGGATTTCTGCGGACTGTTCGCCATATCGATCGTCGCCTCGTTTGCACGCGATACTGAAGTCTGACGCGGCCCCGATTGCCGGGCCGCGCCACGAGCGCGGAATCTGGAGGTGGGTCGCCGTTAAGCAAAGGCAGCCCACGCTTCGCCTTAGGATTTCATCCTATCGCCTTGGCAATGCGAAAGAAACCGGCGCGGTAAGGAGTTTTTCATCATCGTTAACGCGAGTTAACCATAATATTCTGCCGATTGAATGACTTACGGGACCGAACCATGGCCGGCCAATTGCGGCCCCGGTGCGGCAGGCAGGCGCCAAATGGCATCGCGGTTACGGGCCATTTAACCATCCGTCTTTACCGGGCATTGCCTCGGACGGGTCAAACTGGCTCCCAACGACGGAACAAAACGTCTGGGGAGACGGGGCATGACGGCACAGGCAGTTCAACGCATCGCCGAGACAGCGGACGTGGCGATCGACCGCGGCCATCTCACGCGCATGACGTTCGGCGACCGCAGCCTCGAGCGCGAAGTGCTCGCGCTGTTCGACCGTCAGGCGGAGCTTTTGATCGCGCGCATGCGCGGCGGTGAACCATCGGCCGTCGCCACGCTGGCGCATACGCTGAAAGGTTCGGCGGCCGGCATCGGTGCGTGCCGCGTGGCGCAGACCGCCGGTGCGGCCGAGATCGCCGCCGGGCTGTCAGCTGCGGAATGCAGTCAGGCGATCGACCGGCTCGCGGCTTCGGTCGATGAAGCCCGTGTCCTGATCGCGGAATTGCTGCAAGAAGGCTGAGCTTTGCCGCACTGGCGCAGCGGTTCGAATGCCGATATATGAGCCGCGCGCCAATCCGGCGTTGTCAGCCCGTCTTGTTTCCCCCATGCCGAAGATTACGTTCAAAGACCATAGCGGTACCGCGCGCACGATCGATGCCGAGCTCGGCTCGACGGTGATGGAAACTGCCATCAGAAACAACATTCCCGGCATCGAGGCGGAATGCGGCGGCGCCTGCGCCTGCGCGACCTGCCACGTCTATGTCGACGAAGCCTGGCGCGCCAAAACCGGCGAACCCACGCCGATGGAAGAAGACATGCTGGACTTCGGCTACGACGTGCGGCCGAACTCGCGGCTGTCGTGCCAGATCAAGGTCACCGGCGAACTCGATGGCCTGGTGGTGACGACGCCGGACAAGCAGGCTTAAAGCCTCGCCTCACTCGCCACGATACTTCCACGGTTCCAGTTTGGCCTTGGCGTAGTCCGTCAGTGGCGCGGCGCGGCGGGTCACCGTATCGATCATCACCAAAGTGGCGCGACCGGCGCCGGCGCAGACATCGCCGTTGAAGATGGCCTGCACCACGGTGAACGAACTGCGGCCGAGTTCGGCGAGCGCGGTGCCGATCTCGACATTGCCCGGCCAGCGCAGCTCTTTCAGAAAATCGATTTCCTGCCGCACCAGCACGAAAGTCGCATTCGGCACGCCGATGCCGAGATTGGGTTCGCGGAACATGGCAACGCGGCCGGATTCGAAATAGGTGGCGAACACCGCATTGTTGACGTGACCTTGCGGGTCGAGGTCGGCGTAACGGATGATGTCCTTCACGCGGTGCGGATAGTCGGCAAGAAGCGGCGCTGGCTTGCGGGGCTTGGCGGCGGACTGGTCGTTCACTGTACTTAGCCCTTCATTCCGGCGGGTGCGACGATTGACGTCTTCATGCCCATCTCATCGAAAGCCTTGCGCACCAGACCGGAGGCTTTGGCTTCCTCGATGAATTCGCTGACATAAGCCAAAGCCAACGGCTTGTTCTTCGGCACGCAGCAGGCGGTCGTCGAGTTGAGGAAGGCGTCTTCGAGAATGCGCGAGCCCGGTACTTTGCCGGCCACGCCAACGAGTGACTCGCGCGACAGCGCGATTGCCTGGATCTTGCCGTCGAGCATGGCCTGCGTCGCGATATCGACGCCTTTGAATTCGATATGGGTCGCGTTTGGTGTCGAGGCGGTGGCGGCGCGGAAGGTCGCGGTATTGGCGACGCCGCCGATGCCGACGCCCTTGGCATTGGCATCCTTCACCGACTTCATGGTGGAGCCGGGCGCGACGAGGAATGTGCTCTGCAGCAGGTGATAGGCGGCGCCGAAGTCGACGAACTTCTTGCGCTCTGCATCGACCGGCAGGAAGGCGACGTCCCATTTATTGTCGGCGGCGGAGTTCTGGATTTCGCCCGAAGACGAATGCCCCAGCACCTCGGCCGGCACGCCGAGCTTTTCCGCCAGCGCCTCGCCGAAAATAACCGCGACACCTTTGATCGTGTCGCCGTCCTTGATGGCGAACTGCGCCGAAGGCGAGGGCGCCACCGCCACCGCAATGCGCAGCTTTCCGGTGGGGGCAAGTTGTTGCAGCAAGGCAGCGTCGGCCATTCGAAGAACTCCGGGAGGGGAAGGTGATGGGGAAAGATATTACGGCTTCATGCCGGCGGGGGCGACCTGTGAATTCTGCAAATTCATAGCGTCAAACGATTTCCGCACAAGGCCCGAGGCTTTGGCTTCCTCGATGAACGCGCTGACATAGGCCAAAGCGTCCGGCTTGCCCTTCGGCACCGCGACGGCGGTCGAAGAATTCAGGAAGCCGCCGTCGAGCACGCGCGAGCCGGGTATTTGGGTCAATATCCCGCTCAATGACTCGCGCGACAGCGCGATGGCGTCGAGCTCGCCGGCCTTCATGGCGTCGACCGCCGCGGCGACGCCGGGGAACGTAACGAAGGTGGCGTTCGGCGCGGTGCGTTGCGCGGCGCGGAAGGTCGCGGTATTGGCGGCGCCGCCAATGCGCACGCCGGCTGCGTTGGCGTCTTCGACCGAGGCGAGCGTCGACGCCGGTGCGACCAGATAGGTGCTTTGCAGCAGGTGATAGGCATTGCCGAAGTCGACGAACTTCTTGCGCTCGTCATCGACCGGCATGAAGCTGACATCCCACTTGTTGGCGGCTGCCGAGTTCTGGATTTCACCGGAGGCCAAATGCGGGATGAAATCGGCCTGCACGCCGAGCTTCTTGGCCAGTGCATTGCCGAGATCGACGGTGACGCCGCGGAATTTTCCGGAACTCGGATCCTTTAACGCATAAAGCGCGGACGGCGATGGCGCGATTGCAATCGCCACGCGCAGCTTGCCGGTTGGAACGAGCTCCTTCATGGCGTCAGCCTTGGCGGTTGCCGTCATTCCACACGCCAGCATGAGGGAAATGACGCCGGCATACAAACGATATGCGCGGACGCGTTGGAAAACCGACATGGAAAGGCCCCGGCCGTGGAATTGGCGAGGCTCAGTCTAGGCGATGGGGGAAGCCTGCCCAAGGGAGGTGTCATTGGACCGGTCGCGGCGGCGCTGCGCGATCAGCAGCGCGATGGCGAAGGGCGCCAGCGGCACCAGACGGCTTTGATAGCGGTCGACCGGGTGCGAAAAGATTCCGCAAATCGCCGCGTTGGCGGCCAGTGCCAGCAAAATGCTCAGGCACAAAGCCGCGAGTTCAGGCGCGACCGCAAACCTCCGGCGCCAGATGAGCGCCGCGCCGATGCCTGCGATAGCAAGCGCAGCGACGGGCACATAGAGCCAGTTGAGCGGCGCGACGTTGAACTTCTCGTCCTGCTGCCGCGCCTTCATGAACTGCGGAAACAGTTGGGGAAAGCGGTCGCCAAACGTGGAAATGGTCGGCTCGTTGTCGTGAACGCTGACCTCGGTCCTGAATGAAACGAACTGGCTGAGCGTATCGGCCACCGCTGTTGCGGCATGCTCCAAGGGATATCGCGCGATGGTCGCCAGGATGATCGTCTTTTCCTCCGGTCCCCAGACTTCGTAACCGCCGAGCTTGTTGAACAGGTTATCGCCCCACAGCCAGTCGTCGGCGAGTTTCGGCAGATCGGCCTTGGCGGCGCACAGTTTCAGCGCCGGGTTGGGGCATTGTTCGTCGAGGTAACGGGCGACGATGCCGTCTTCGATCAAACGTCCGAACAAAAAGCTCGAGCCGCCGGGCGTGAAGGTGAAGTTGCCGGTGATGGCGTAATTCGACACCGGGCACATCGCGATACCGGCGGCAACCGCGCTCGTCGCGAGCCACAGCCGCGGCGACGGCAGCGCGAAGATCTTGACGCGCGAGAGCAGCCACAGCGCGGCGATAACGCCGACGCACATGCCGGCAGCCGCCATATGGCTGGGAATGGCAACGACGATGACGGCGGCGAGCCCGAAACGCTCCCAGCCCGAAAGCTGCGCACTGCGGAACGCCAGCAGCGCCAGCGCCAGCACGGCGCAGGGAAACAGGATGTCCGGCATCAACTGGCCGGCGAACCAGGGCAGGCTGGTGCATGCCGACAGCATCGCAACGATGCCCAGCGCCAGCCAGGGCCGCCCGCCCAGCCCGTGGGTCCGCATCGTCAGCACGATCAGCCAGACCGTCAGCGCCGATTGCAGGATCGCGTTCGGCCAGAACGACAGCGGGACGCCGGCATAGAGAAACAGCCCGTACAACGCAGACCGGCCCATGCCGAGCGTGCCTTCGATCGGGCGTGATACGTAGCCGCCGGTGTCCGGGAAGATCAGTGGAAAGCCGTTCCACAGCGCGGGCGCCATTAAAGCCAGGACCATCGCGATACCGGCGACGACCCAGGTCAATGTTTGGCTGCGGTCGCCGGCCGGGGCTTGGGTAACACCAAGAACTTCCGCCGAAAGGCTGGCGCCTGTGCCGGCCGGCAATACGTTTGTCATCCCAATACGCCCTAAACGGCAGCCTAATTCGCCAAGTGTCGCCAATGACACCAGAAACATAACGCCAGCAAATTGATTTAGTTCAAACTTCGGCGCGCGCGGACGAAATGTCGCACGAAGTCTGGCGCTGCCGGCGATAGGACAGCACGGCCAATGCGACGGCAAAGGACGCGAGCCAGACGACGCGGGCGCCGTAGCGGTCATGCGGATTGGACAGCACGCCGCAGACAAAGGCGTTGGCGAGCAGCGTGACGGTGACAAAGGCCGTCAGTTCGGCGACATCGGGGGGGATGCGGTTAAATTTCGCCAGCAGCAGGAAGAACGGCAGCAGCGCGATCGAGAACAGCGCCAGCGGATACTGCAAGGCGTTGATGGCGGAAAACGAGATTTCGCCGCGTTGCTGACGGGCGGCCCACATGTTCTTTTCAAGCTGCGGCGTGAAGTCGTGGACGATGAAATAAGTGTGCCAGACCCAGTACACGACGCCTTCGCCGGTATGCACAGCGGTGAGTTGCTTGGCGGCGGCGATCGCCGCGGTCTTGATCTGCAGCGCCGGGTACTGGAACAGGCTTTCGACCGCGATCTTTTCCATCTCCTTGCCCAAGCCGGCAAAACGGCCGAGTCTGTCGAACAGCTTCGAGCCCCAGAACCACATGTCGGCGTCGCGCGGCAGTTCGTTCTTGTAGGCGCAGAGCTTGAGCGCCGGATCGGGACAATGATCGTCGAGATATTTATTGACGATGCCATCCTGCAGCATCCGGCCGAACGACAGCGCAAAGCCGCCCGGCGTCCAGGCGACTTGCCTGGCGACGACATAGTTGGCGGCGAACACCATCAGCGCGCCAAGCGCCAGCGCGATCGCGCCACGGCGCAGATTGGCGAAGGACATGCGGCTGCGGTCGAGCAGCCACAACAGCGCAGCACAGCCGAGCAGGATCATCTGTACGGCGATGGTAGCGCTGTGCGTCGCGGCGGAGACGGCGGTCAGTAAAATAAGTCCGATGCGCTCGGGCCCGCTCAAGGCGTCGTTGCGCATCAGCAGCAGATAGAGCGAGAAAACGCCGAGGCCGCAGAAGATGTCGGTCAGCAGGATCGCGGTCAGCCAGGGCAGCGTGGTGAGCGCGCCCAGTCCGCCGATCACGCCGAGCAGCAGGAACGGACGGCCGCCCATGCCGTGTACGCGCAGCAGCAGCGCGATCACCCAGACCGTGAGCGCGGATTGCGCCAGCAGCACCGGCCAGAAACCGAGCGGCACGCCCATATTGAGGATGAGGCCGTAGACCACGGCACGGCTCGGCACCAGTGTGCCTTCGTACCAGCTCGCCAAATAGCCGCCGGTGTCGTATTGCAGCAGTGGAAAATGATTCCAGATCGCGGGCGCGATCAGTACCGTCATCGACAGTACGATAGCGAGCGCCCACCGGACGCGGTCGAGCGCCTGCATTGATAAATCCCCCACCGGATTCCCAAAAAAAGCGCCGGTTTGTCCCGGCGTCGCTGGTTCTTTTTTATTTGATTCGCGACTTCGCCGCGCCAGTCAAGCTGCCAATATTTCCATTTTAGCTGCGCTGCAGCGATGCGGTATCCGGGGCGGAGAAGGACCCAGTTGCGGCGCTTTATTTGCTAGGCTCATTCCAATTGCTGCCGCCGTCGGGCAGTTTGCTGCACCGCGAACCTGGATTTCCAGCGTTCGGCATTTTTCGCCGGACCGAATTACCGCTGGTGCGTCCGTGACGCGGCAGCTACGAATTGGCGTCTTCAATCTTTCGACGAGCTAAACCGGAGAATGGCAATGAATCGACGGCGCGTGCTCGGTTTGACGGCGACCACGGCCATGGGACTGGTCTTGGCGCCTGCACGCATTTTTGCGCAGGATTCCGATACCGCGCCGGCGGCCACCGGTCCCGGACCCATCATGACCGCGCTCAGCGCCTACATGAGCGCCGCCGCAACACGGCCGTTGCCGGCGGATGTGACGGAGCAGGCCAAGTATCATCTGCTCGATACGCTGGCGTCGATGATCTCGGGATCCGAATTGCTGGCCGGCCAGCAGGCGCTGCGTTACATCGGCGCCAATGGCGGCAAGGGCGACGCGACGATCGCCGGCACCATAATGACGGCCTCACCGACCGATGCCGCGCTCGCCAACGGCATGATGGCGCATGCCGATGAGACCGACGACTCGCACAATGCCTCGCGCTCGCATCCGGGCGCAGCCACGGTGCCTGCGGCACTCGCCGCCGGCGAGACCTTCGGCATCGACGGTGCACGCTTTCTCCGGGCGGTGACGCTCGGCTACGACATCGGCACGCGCGTGGTGATGTCGATGGGCGGCGCGGCCTTCAGCTATGAAAGCAGTCACGCCACCCACAGCATCGCCGGGAATTTCTGCGCCGCAGCCGCGGCCACCTGCGCCGCGGGCCTCGACGAACGCCAGATGCGCTGGGCGCTGGACTACGCCGCGCAGCAAGCCTCCGGCATCGTCGCCTGGCGGCGCGATACCGATCATGTCGAGAAGGCCTTCGTGTTCGCCGGCATGACGGCGCGGAACGGCGTCACGTCGGCTTTGCTGGTGAAGTCCGGCTGGAACGGCGTCGACGATATATTTTCGGGCGCGGACAATTTCTTCCAGGCCTACGCGCCGAAGTCGAAACCCGAGCAACTCATCGAAAAGCTCGGCGAGCGTTACGAGATCGCCCGTACCGACATCAAGAAGTGGACCGTCGGCTCGCCGATCCAGGCGCCGCTCGACGCGGTCGCGGCGATCATCGCCAAGCGACCGTTCGAGGCCGATCAAGTAAAGCGCGTGGTCGTGCGCGTGGCGCCGTCGGTCGGCGCTGTGGTCGACAATCGCGACATGCCCGATATCTCTCTGCAACATCTGGTCGCCGTGATGCTGCTCGACAAGACGGTTTCCTTCCATGCCGCGCACGACAAGCCGCGCATGCAGGACGCCGCCGTTTTACGCCAGCGCGCGAAAGTCAGCCTCGTGGGTGACGAGGAACTGGCGAAGCTGCTGCCGTTGCGCGCCGCCATCGTCGAGGTCGACCTGACCGATGGGACAAAGCTGTCGGAGCGCGTTTCGGCCGTGCGCGGGACGCCGCGCAACCCGATGACGCGCGCCGAGGTGACCGAGAAGGTGCGCGATCTGACCGCGCCTGTCGTCGGTCGAGAAAAGGCCGAGCGCTTGATCGAAACGGTCTATGCGATCGAAGCGGTCACGGACATTCGACAATTGCGGCCGCTGCTGCAGCGCGGCTGATCCATTCGCGAACGACGAGACGAGCCATGTTTGTCGACTTCTTCACCCAACTGAAATCGGCCGGCGTGCCGGTGTCCCTGCGCGAATACCTGACGCTGATGGAAGCGATGCAGGCCGATCTGGCGTCGCGCCGGGTCGAGGATTTCTACTATCTGTCGCGCGCCACGCTGGTGAAGGACGAGGGTAATCTCGACAAGTTCGACCGGGTGTTCGGCCACGTGTTCAAGGGCCTCGAAATGCTCGGCGACGGCATGCAAGCAGAGATCCCGGCGGAATGGCTCAAGAAACTCGCCGACAAATATCTCACCGAGGAAGAGAAGAAGCAGATCCAGGCGCTCGGCGGCCTGGACAAGCTCATGGAGACGCTCAAGAAGCGGCTCGAGGAGCAGAAGGGCCGTCACCAGGGCGGTTCGAAATGGATCGGCACCGGCGGCACTTCTCCCTTTGGTAATGGCGGCTACAATCCGGAAGGCATCCGCATCGGCGGCGAGAGCACGCACAAGCGCGCGGTGAAGGTCTGGGACAAGCGCGAGTTCAAGGATCTCGACGACCAGGTCGAACTCGGCACCCGCAACATCAAGCTGGCGCTGCGCCGCCTGCGCAAATTCGCCCGCACCGGGGCGCCCGACGAACTCGATCTCGACGGTACCATCCAGGGCACCGCGCAGAAGGGCTATCTCGACATTCACATGCGGCCGGAGCGGCACAATGCGGTGAAGGTGCTGTTGTTCTTCGATATCGGCGGCTCGATGGACGAGCATATCAAGGCGACCGAGGAATTGTTCTCGGCAACGCGCACCGAATTCAAGCACATGGAATATTTCTACTTCCACAATTGCATCTACGAGAAGGTGTGGAAGGAAAACCGCCGGCGATTTACGGCCGTCACGCCGACCTGGGATCTGCTGCACACTTTTCCGCACGACTATAAAGTCGTCATCGTCGGCGACGCGTCGATGTCACCTTACGAGATCATGGCGCAGGGCGGTTCGGTCGAGCACTACAACGACGAGCCGGGCGCGACCTGGATCGAGCGTCTGACGCGGACCTATCCGGCGGCGGTGTGGCTCAATCCGACGCCGGAAGCACACTGGGGCTACACGCATTCCATTTCGATGGTGCAGCAACTGATGGGCGGGCGGATGTATCCGCTGACGCTCGACGGCCTCGACCGCGCGATGCGGGAGTTGGTGAGGTAGGCCACTACGTTCGGGCCACGCAGCTTTTTTGCGCTGGATCAATGCCGCCATAGCGGTTTGGTCCAGATTGCAACAATGTCCAAAGCGCAGAAGATTCGAACCGTACCGGCCGGCAATATCGCTGTGATGAGCGACCGGCTCGGTTTGCCGTCGGTTCCGGCGGCCTGGCCGACCGGAGTTTCGCAACTGGCGCTCGCCGTTGAGGCTTGCCAGCGTTGCGAGGCCGATGCCGTATGCACCGACTGGCTGGCGCGCGCGCCGGACAAGATTGCGGCGCCGCCGGCGTTCTCCCCGAACGCCGCGACGCTGATGCGCGCCAAGCAACCCAAAGAAAAATAGAGAAACGTCAGACGGCGGCCGAATGCCGCTTCTGGCTGGCCGCCAGATAGGTGTCGAACACGGCCGCGGCGATACGCACGTAAGGCCGACCGCGCTCGGTGATCGCGATCCGTTTGCCATCGATCGTCAGCAGACCGTCGGCAGCGAGCGCGCGCAGCTCTGTCATCTCGTCGGCAAAGCCGCCGCCGAAACAAGCGAGATCGACGGCGAGGTCGCACATCAGCCGCTCGATGATGGCCGCGCGCGTTCGGTCGTCATCCGACAGCGCCAGACCTTTCACCGTGGCGAAACGGCCCGCCTGAACGGCGCGGCTGTAACCGCCGAGGTCCGGCGCATTCTGGATGAAGCCCTGCGGGAGCCGGCCGATGGCGCTGGCGCCGAGCCCGATCAAGGCATCGGCTTCGTCGGTGGTGTAGCCCTGAAAATTACGATGCAGGCGGCCTTCGCGTGCGGCGACGGAAAGTTCGTCGCAAGGCAGCGCGAAATGGTCGAGGCCGACGATCTGATAGCCGAAGCTCTGCAGCGTCTCGGACGCCACCTGCGCCTGCTCCAGGCGGGCCGCCGCGTCGGGCAGTGCGGCGTCGTCGATCAGCCGCTGATGCTGTTTGAACCACGGCACATGCGCGTAACCGAACAGCGCCATCCGCTGCCCGCCGAGCGAGGCGGCCAGTTCGGCGCTGCGCGCGACATCGCGCACGGTCTGGGTCGGCAGGCCGTACATCAAATCGACATTGAGATTGACGATGCCGGCCTCACGCAGCCAGTCGGCGGCGCGTTCGACCAGTTCGAACGGCTGCACGCGGCCGATCGCTTGCTGAACATGAGGTGAGGTGTCCTGGACGCCGAGGCTGGCGCGGTTGACGCCGATGGTTTTGAGCGCGCGTACCAGCGATCTGTCGAGCCGCCGCGGATCGAGTTCGATGGCGTGTTCCTTCAGCTCCGACAGGTCGAAGCGCGACGCCAAAGCTGACGCGATGGTTTCGAGCCAGGCCGGCCCGAGGATCGATGGCGTGCCGCCGCCCCAATGCAAATGCGTGAGTTTTCGTCCGTTGAGGCCCGGGAGCAGCGCGATTTCCTCGAGCAGCCGCTCGGCATAGGCATCGACCGGTTCTTGCTTGCGGATGGCGCGGGTGTTGCAGCCGCAGTAGTGGCAAAGCTCGGTGCAGAACGGGACGTGGATATAGAGCGACAGACGGGCTTCCGATAGCAGCGCGCCAAGCCAATCCCGGTAGGTGTCGGGGCCGACGCCGGCCGTGAAATGAGGCGCGGTCGGGTAGGACGTGTAACGGGGGACATTACGTTCGGCGAGGGCGAGGGGGACGTTCATGGGGCCCATCTAGGACCTCCGGACGCCGTCTCGCCTTGCGGTAAATCAATCCCCTTTTCCCGGGATTCAGACCCCAAAAACAACACCGCCGGGCTTTCGCCCGGCGGTGTGCATGCCCCTCTCGAAACTAGATATCAGGCGGCGTTGGCAGCGCGGGGATTGGCCGGTTCTTCGGCTTCCTGCTGGCTGCGCTGCATGGCCATCACTTCGCGCATCAGGCGGGAGAAGTCCTTGCGGCCGGTTTCCAGCGCGCCTTCGACGACGGCGCGTTCGAGCTTCTCGCGGCGCAGCGCCGTGTTGAGCTCTTCGATGTGCTGTTCGTTCGCCTGCTTGTTGGCGGACAGAGCGTTCTCGAGATCGTTGATGCGCGCCTGCAACGAACTGACGGTGTCCTCGGCGCGGACCAAGGCGGCTTGGCCAGCACGGTCTGCAGGCCGTGCTTTTCCGACTTCTCGGCCTCGAAGGCACGCAGGGTCTTGCTCAAGGGGTCGGCGAGTTTGCCGACCGCGGCCTTGATGATGTCGAGCTCGGCGATCTTGGCGTTCGCATCGAGCATCAGGTTGCGCAGCGACTCGTTGTCGCCGCCGAACTGGGCGCCAAGCGTGGAGAACAACTCCTCGTCGAGCTCCAGCGGATTCTCGGGAAGGGCGGTGACATTGGGCGTGGGCGTCGGCAGGTGTTCTACCGTGCCGGTTTTGCGGGCGAAAAAGCCCCCAAATTTGCTCATCGACGTGATCCTTTAAATGCGCCGATCCGCCCGGCCGTAGCGACGCCGAATCACATGAAAAACCAGTTCTGTCTCAATCTGGAACGGCTTGGTTAATCGGGAGTTAATGCGGCCCTTTTTGACGGCGAATGTCCGTTATTTATCAGACGGTTGTCACAATTGACGGGGTGGCGGAGGTAAGGCGCGGCCCGCCCCGGCCGAAAGGGCGCGAAAACGGGCCGCCAGCCCTCTGTGAATAACTTCTGCCGCGCGGGGGAACCCGCCTCGACACCGCAGGCGAAGCAGCCCAAACATCCCTTCGTCTGTCCAGAACGGACCTACCGGGAGAACAGGGATGAATCGTAAGTTTGCAATTTTTGCCGCATTGATCGCGGCTTTCGCTTTCGCCAGCCAGAGCGCCGAGGCCGGCGGGCGTCACCACGACAAGAAGAAGCTCGCGGCTGTGGCAATCGGCGTCGGCGCCGCATCGACTGCCGGCTTCTTTGCCCTCAATAACTGGCGCTGGAACGGCTGGGATTCCAATGGATCCGGAGCTGGCCTGACCCGTCTCGGCGCCTACGGCGCGACCACGTTTGCCTGCGCCGCGGTATCGCCGATGGTGGCGACCGTCGTGCTCGAGCGTCAGTTGACCATGCGCGAAGCGCACACCCTGGTCGGCTCCTGCGTGGTTCCGATCGTCGGCGGCCTGATCGTCAACGCGATCTGGGATGCCAACCCGCAGTGGGAGCCGGGCCGCCCGATGCACCACCGCCACCACAAAAAGAAGATGAAGTAAGCCGCTTCAAGCAGCGACTTCGTTTTCAACGAAAAACCGCCGGTGCTGGAAACAGCACCGGCGGTTTTGTTTTTGCGCGGATCGTTAGACCGGGAGATCAGGCCCTTTTGGCGATGAACAGACCTTCGCAGAGGCGGAAGGTGAGGTCGGCGCCGTCGACGTTTTTCGGCTCCATCACCGTCTGCACGTCGGGCATCGACAGCTTGAGCATCGCGCGCAGGAAACCCTGCATGTCCTTGTCGTGGCGGGCGGCCCAGCTCTTGAATTCCATGATCTTGTAGAGCTGCTCTTCGTGCGAGACCGCAAATCCCGCGGCCTTGAAGGCGTCGCGCCATTCCTGCATCGGCCAGGCGCGCAGATGGCTCGGATCGCGGAAGCGTTCGAAAGCGTTGACGAAATCACCGACGGCGCCTTCCGGCACCACGTTGTCGACGATCGCGCAAAGGCCGTTCGGCTTCAGCACGCGGTGAACTTCACCGAGAAACTCCGCTATCGAGTCGAAGTGATGCGGCGCGATGCGGCAGGTGACGAGGTCGAACGTGGCATCCTCGAACGGCAGCGCCTCGGCTTTGGCATAAGTGACGCGGACATTGTCGAGCCCGCGCTTGGCGGATTCAGCTTTCACCTGATCGAGCATTTCCTGGGTGATGTCGGTCGCCCACATGCGCTCGACATGCGGCGCGAAGGTGTAGGCGACGTGGCCGCCGCCGGTGGCGACGTCGAGCGCACGCCAGGATTTTTGCGGCTGCGTGAGATCGACGAGCCGCTGCAGGCTTTTGCCGAGCGCGTGCGGTGTCGAGGTGAGGTAGCTCGCGGCGGTCTTGCCGAAGTGTTCCTGGACGAGAGATTTGTTCATTTGGCTTTTCCGGGTGATTCCGCCGTTACTGAAAATCGGGGTCTATATAGCGCAGACGCATAAAAAAGCCCCGCATCTTTCGATGCGGGGCTGCGTTTTCCAGCTGTTCGCGTTACGGCGCAACCACGATCATGCCGGTGAAGACGTAAGCCTGCAGCATGACCAGCAGGCCGACCAGACAGGCCAGCGTGATCGAGTGCAGGAAGACGAAGCGAAGGATGGTGCCTTCGTGACCGAACCAGTTGGTCGCGGTGGAAGCCACCACGATCGACTGCGCGTCGATCATCTTGCCCATGACCCCGCCGGACGAGTTGGCGGCGCCCATCAGGATCGGCGACAGGCCGAGCTGTTCGGACGTGATCTTCTGCAGGTTGCCGAACAGGATGTTGGACGAGGTGTCCGAGCCCGTCAGTGCCACGCCCAGCCAGCCGAGCAGTGTGCCGAAGAACGGGTACAGCACACCGGTGCCGGCAAACGCCAGACCGAGCGTCGCATCGATGCCGGACAGGCGGGTGAGCGTGCCGATCGCCAGCATCGCCGAGATCGTCACCAGCGAATAGGCGCAGATCCTGATGGTCTTGCCGTATTCGGTGACCAGCTTCACGGGCGAGAAGCCCATCAGGAAGCCGGAGATGATCGCCGCGATCAGCATGCCGGAGCCGGTGTAGGACAGCCAGGTGAACGAGAACACCGCGCCTTCCTTGACCGGCGCCGACACGACCGGCGCGCCTTTCTGGATCAAGTTGTGCAGGCCCGGCACCGGATAATTCCAGGTGGCGTAGGCGTTGAGCAGCGCCTTGACCGCGTTGGTGCCCCACAGCAGCAGGATGACGCAGACGACGATCCACGGCAGCATCGCCATCCACACTTGAGCGGTGGAGGGCTTTGCGATCGCCACCGGTTTCGGCGGCTTCATCGTCGCGGCCGACTCGTCCTTGCTGCGCAAGGCTGCGGAAGTCCAGATCACTTTGGGCTGCCAGATTTTCAGGAAGCCGATCAGGCAGGCCATCGAGACCAGCGACGCGCCGATGTCGACGATCCACGGATTGATGAAGTTCGAGATCAGATATTGCGGAACGGCAAACGAAACGCCGGTGACCAGAATGGCCGGCCACACGTCCTTCATGCCTTTCCAGCCGGCGAAGGCCCAGACCACCCAGAACGGTACGATCAGCGAGAAGAACGGCAGTTGCCGGCCGACCATCGCGCCGAGCAAAAACGGATCGATGCCGGTGACGCTGGCAAGGCCCGCGATCGGCGTGCCGAGCGCGCCGTAGGCGACGGGCGCGGTGTTGGCGATCAGCGACAGGCCCGACGCCGCGAGCGGCGAGAAACCGAGACCGATCAGAATGGCGCCTGTGACGGCGACGGGCGTACCGAAGCCGGATGCGCCTTCGAAGAATGCGCCGAACGAAAATGCGATGAGAAGGAGTTGGAGACGCCGGTCATTGGTGACGCCGCCGATCGTGGTCTGCAGAATTTCGAATGCGCCTTTCTCGACCGTGAGCCGGTAGAGAAAGATGACGTTGAGCACGATCCAGCCGATCGGGAAGAAGCCGGTGGCGACGCCGAGGATCGATGCGCGGATCGACATGTCGGCCGGCATCGTGAAGATCACGATGGCGACGAGGTTGGCGACGACCAGCGCGATCACCGCGGCGATATGCGCCTTCACTTTATTCGAGGCGATCAGCACCAGCAGCGTGACGACCGGCAGCGCGGCCGCCACCGTCGAGAAGACAGCATTGTTGAATGGATTGTAGACTTGGTTCCACATCGTTTCGTCCCCATGCGGCCGGTACGTGAGGCCGCTTTATTTTGTTTATTGGAACTTTTTGTAGCGCCGCCACGAAGGCGGTCGATAAAACTAAATGGGGAGCGAATATAAAAAGCATGAAATCGGCGTTGCGGGCATGACTTGCCCACAGCCGTGAAATTTACGACTAAGGTCTAAAAGTTACGCGCCGTTGATTTGAAACTTAAGGTGTTTTGCCGCCGTCGCCGCCGCTGAGATCGTCGTAACCGTGGCGGTTGGAATAGAATACCAGCGCCATCAGTCCGCCGCCGACCGCGAGCGATACAAGGACGCCGCCGGCAATGGCAACCCAGCCGTAAAACGGAATCGGATCGCCGCTCATCTGTACGAAGGCGCTGCCGGCAAACCAGATCGCCAGGGCCAGCAGGGCAAACAATGTGGCGTAAAGTAATGTGCGCATGGAAACGATATAGGCTCCAGCGGCAAGAGTGTCACTGTGCGCCGCACATAAAGGCGGCGCCGGGCGGGACGCCCAGCGCCGCGATTTTTGCATAGGTTGGCTTACTTCATGGTGCCGGAGCCCGTCGCGGGCCGGCCGCCCGACGAACCGCTCAGACCGTTCAATCCGGACGGCGCACCGGAGCCGGTGGTGGCTGAGCTGGCGGGTTCGTTGTAGGCGAAGGTCGGCGCGCTCTTGAGCTGATCCTTCGTGAACGAAACCGTGATCTTCTGGATCGAGCTCGAATCCGGTTTGGCGGTGATGTTCAACTGCTGGAACGGAACGGCGACATATTTTTCGCCGACGCCCAGGAAGCCGCCGACGCCAATGACCGCAGCGCGAATCTTGCCGTCGCTGCCGATCAGCACGTCATTGACCTCGCCGATCGATGCGTTGTCCGGTCCATAGACCGTGCTGCCGATGACCTTCGAGCTGCGCCAGTCGCTGGCCTGCTGCTTGTCGATGAAGGTCCCCGACGCAGCGGGCGCCGAAGTGCTGGATGAACTCGTGGCCGCCGGCGACGAGGACGAGGGCATTGTCGACTGCGCGAAAGCGGGCGCAGCCAGAACGGCCGCCAAAGCCGTTGCGGTCAAAATACGTTTCATCATGGGATCTGCCTCCAAATGAAGATGGGGATGCGCGGCGCAATCGCGAACCACGACGCGGAACTCTGCGCCACATAAACAAAGAACGCGGGACCAAGGTCCCGCGTTCCAAAAATAACAGAAGCTTTAGATGCGGCCGCTTGTCGCTTAAGCGGGTTCCGCGCCCGATTTCTTGCCCTTCGACGGAACTTCGTCGTTGGCAGCTTCGCCGGGCGTGATCGGCGTTTCGTCGAGCGGAACTCCGCGGCGCAGCGTCGAGCGGAGCGCCGCGACTTCGCTTTGCAGGCGCGAATTGTCCTTGCGTGCGGCTTCCAGCGCGCCTTCGACCACCGCGCGTTCCATGCGCTCGCGTTGCAGCGCCGAGTTGAGATCCTCGACGCGCTTTTCGATGTTGGTGCGGCTGACCTGGACGTCGGCTTCGAGATGGCCGTTGCGTTCGGTCAACGCCGAGATTTTCTCTTCGGCGCGGGCGAGCGCCGTCTCGCGCGTCTTGAGCGTCTTGGTGATCGCGTTGTTGCGTTCGGTCAGCGCGGTACGAGCGGCTTCGAGATCCTTGATCTGGCGTTCGCGCGCTTCGTGCGAGGCTTCGATCTGCGCCAGGCGCTTTTCCGAATTGTTGCGGCCGATGGTGGCTTCCACCGACTTGCGGTCGAAGGCGCGCACTTCCTCGGTGCGGGCGAGCAGGTTCTGGCGGGCTTCCGACAGCAGCCGTTCCGCGGTGGCGGCGCGCGACTGCAGCGCGTCGAGCCGCATGTTCAGGCTGTTGCGTTCGGCCTGATGCTGCTCCTTGGATTCATCGAGCGCGGCGCCGAGACGGCCACGTTCCGCGTAGGCTTCGGCGAAGCTCGCCTCGACCTTGCCGAGCTGGGCGCGGGTCGCGGTGAGGGTGTTTTCACTCTCGGTGAGACGGCGGGTGAGGCGGGCGGTTTCGTTGAGCGCGCCATCGACGGACAACTGAAGCTGACGCTTCTCGTCTTCCAGCAGAGCCAGCTTTTCCTGCGCGGCCGCGAGTTCGCCTTCGAGTTCGCTGATGCGCTGTTCGCCGAGATCGAACTGATCCTGCAGCGTGCGGCGGGCTTCGGTGACGGCGCGGCGTTCGGACGTTTCGTTCGCCAACTGGCGCTCGAGTTCGGAGATCTGAGTCAGGCGCGAGGAGATGTCGTTCGACAATTCGATCTGGGTGCTTTCCAGACCGCGGTTGGATTCGCGCGCCAGTTCGAGATCCTCGCGCAGCCGTTCGGTCTCGGCTTCGAGCGAAGTCGCCTTGCGTTCGATCTGATAGAATTCGGTGCGGAGCGTTTCGTATGACGCGCGCGACTCTTCCAGCATGCCGCTGAGGCCGAGGGTCTGCGATTTTTCCTGCTCGAGCGCGCGCAACGTCATGTTGAACGGCTGGACGATCTTTTCGAAAGCTTCCTTGAGTTCGTCGAGCTCGCCGATCTTGCGACCGGTATCGCTCAGCAGATTTCGCAGCGCTTCGTTTTCCTCGCCTATGCGCGAGCCGGCATCGGAGAAGCTCTCGACGTTGATGTGATTGCCGTTGCCGTTGCGCGACGGAAATCTTTCGTCGCCCTTCCGGCCAAACAGGTCCTACAATTTCGCCATGACGACGCCTCCAACCGGGTACGCTACAACAGTGCCTACGAATGCCACGAAAGCTCAATTAAGATATTATATACCTTTGGCGATTGGAACACTCGCGGTGCTTTCGCGCGCCTTTGGCCGGTTTTGACCGCCAGCATGGTTAATGGGCCGATTCCCCGATAAAGCCTTTGCCTGCGCGCACTTGTCGTCGGAAAGTCATGCATGAGCACGGAACCCGCCACCGCCGCCGATGGCCTCACTTATACCTACCGGCCTTCGCTGATGGGCGCGCCGTGGCATTTTCGCCTCAACGAGCGCGACCTGGAATGGACCGTCGGCCGCTATTCCGGCGGCGTTTCCTACGAGAAAATCCGCCGCGTGCGCATGTCATTCAAGCCGACCAACATGCAGCAGCAGCGGTTCATGACTGAAATATGGGCAGACGGTGCACCCAAACTGCAGATCATTTCGAGTTCATGGAAAAGCGTGTTCGAGCAGGAGTCGCTCAACCGGCCTTACGTCGAATTTGTCGCCGAGCTGCATCGCCGCTTGGTGACGGCAAGCACGACGGCTGAATTTCAGCAGGGCGGCAATCCGCTGATCATCTGGCCGGGCTTTGCCGTCTTCACGGCCGTGACGCTCGGCATGTTGTGGCTGGTGCTGCGCGCCCTGCAGGAAGGCGCGTTCGGCGGCGCGGCCTTCATCGTGGCCTTCATCGCGTTGTTCGTCTGGCGCGGCTGGAATTTCTTCAGCCGCAATCGTCCCGGCGTCTATCGCCCGGATGCCTTGCCGGTTTTTCTGCTGCCGAAGCCGTGACGCTTCAGCGTGGGCTCAGCGAATAGGTCAGATGCCCGGTCCACCAGCTCGCGTCGCCGTTGAGGCGAATGGCGAGCACGAGCACGCCGCAGACGAGGCCGGCCCAGAACAGCGGTGCGGGAATTTTCGATTTCACGCCGAACATGCCGATGACGCAGAGCACGTCCAAGAATATTTCCATCATCTGCGAGCCGCGGCTCGGATATTCGTGCGCCGCCACGAGCGTTCGGTACAGGAAGGTAGCGATCAGTGTGAGCGACAGGACATAGCCGATGATCCGCAAGTTTTTTTCGTTGGCGGACGCCGCCGGTCCCTCGCTCACGATAGTGCCTCCTGTTTACTTGCCGTTGGTTTGCTGGCCACGCACCACCAGCACCGAGCACTTCGCATAGCGTACGACGTGGCCGGCATTGGAGCCGAGGAAATAAGTGCGCATTGCCGGACGATGCGAGCTCATCACGATCAGGTCGGCGTTGATCGCTTTCGCCTGCTCGAGCACCTCGTGATAGATGCCGCCTTGCCGAACCGTCCATGACACATGCGCATCGTCGAGCCCGCACTCGCGCGCGATGATGGCGAGCGCTTCCTCGGAGGTCTTGCGTTGCTGGGCGTCGAAATCCGGCGGCACGTATTCCGCCAGCATCACCGGCGTCATCGGCAGGACATTCACCAGCCGCACGGAGCCGCCGGACGCTTTCGCCATCGACACGGCCGTGACGATGGCGGGCTTGGCCAAATCGGTGTCGGCAAGGTCAACCGGGACCAGGATCTGCTTGTACATGACAGCGCCCCTCGTTTCGGTTCGGAGAGGCGATCATGGCATGTTTTCAGGGAAGCGATAGAGGGCGCTAAATCGTCGCGGCGTCCAGCGACTTCGGGCTGATGAAGCGTTCGAGCCGGCCGGACTGCGGATGCAATTTGTCCCAGTCGTCGAAAGCAAAGTCGACGATGATCAAGCCTGCGGTCGGCAGTTTCTCGCGCAGGCGCTCGCGGGCATCGATGTCGCCTGACGCGATCAGCATCAATGCGATCTCGTGCAAACCCGGATTATGGGCCACCAGCATCAGCGTATGGGCGCTCGCCGGAGCGTCCTTGATGACGGCGAAGATGGCGTGCGGCGTGGCGTCATAGAGCTTGTCGGCGGTCATTGCCGCCGGCGCCGGACGAAATGCCGCGGCGGTGAATTTCCAGGTTTCCTGGGTGCGGGCGGCGGGTGAAATAATGACCCGGTCGGGCACCAGTCCATGGGTCTTCATATAGGCGCCGATTTTGCCGGCATCCTTGCGGCCGCGTTCGACCAGGGTCCGGGCGCGGTCTTCCAGCCCCATTTCGGCGGGCTCGGCCTTGGCATGGCGAAACAGAATCAGGCGGCGCATGCTTTGTTATATGGGTTGAAAAGCGCGCCGTGGCCAGCGGCCGTTAAATTAGCTAACAGGAACTCATGAGCGAGATCGATCCCACGGCGGCGGGCTGGTACGAGGCGACACGGGTTGACAGCCCGGAGCGCCCGCGGCTGAACTTCGACCTCGACGTCGATGTCTGCGTGGTTGGCGCGGGGCTCGCCGGGCTCACCGCGGCGCGTGAAATCGCGCAACGCGGCTGGTCCGTGGCGGTGCTGGAAGCCGGTCATGTCGGCTGGGCAGCTTCCGGGCGCAACACAGGCTTCGTTCTGCCGGGCTTTGGCGCGCATATCGACGACATCGTCGAACGCGTCGGGCTCGATCACGCCAAGGAGCTGTGGGCGTTGTCGGAGCAGGGCGTCGATTATGTCCGCCGCACCGTCGCCGATACCGAGATGCCGGGCGTTGATCCGCGGCCGGGCTGGCTGCACGTATCGAAAACCGACAATGACAATGAGCTGCGTACTTTCGTCGAGCGCCTGCGCTGGATCGGCGCCGACGTCGAAGCCTGGTCTGCCGAGCAGGTGCGTGAGGCCTTGCCGAACCCGCGCTATTTCAGCGCGGTGCATTATCGCAATGCGCTCCACATCCATCCGCTCAATTACACGCTCGGTCTTGCCGCGCTTGCGGAAAAAGCCGGTGCGCGAATTTTCGAAGGCACGCCCGCGGTAACGATCGACGCAGCCGGCGTGCGCAAACGCATCGGCACGCCGGGCGGCATGGTGCGGGCAGGCCACGTCGTGCTCGCCGGAAATATTCATCTCGGCAATCTGATGCCGCGGCTCGCTGCAACATTGTTGCCGGTGTCGACCTTCGTCATGGTGACGGAGCCGATCGCCGGACTGCAGGATGTCGTGCGTTATAGCGGTGCGATCAGCGATACCAATCGCGCCGACAATCATTATCGCATCGTGGCTGGTGATCGTTTGCAGTGGTCCGGCCGCATGCGCGCGTGGCAAGCCGAGCCGCGCTGGATCGGACGCGGGCTTGTTGCCGATGTGCGGCGCAATTTCCCCGCGCTCGGCAAGATCGAGATCGCGCATCTGTGGCGCGGCACGCTCGGCCGCACCATTCACCGCATGCCGCAGATCGGCGAGATCGAGCGCGGCGTCTGGCTGGCGAGCGGTTTCGGTGGCCACGGGCTCAACACGTCGGCGATGGGCGGTGAGTTGGTGGCGCGCGGCATGGTCGACAACGACCAGACCTGGCGGATGTTTGCGCCTTACGAACTGGTTTGGGCGGGCGGTGTCCTGGGGGGCGTTCTGGCGCAGGGCATCTACTGGGGATCGAAGCCGATCGACCGTGTCAGCCAAAGCCTGTCCCGGTATCGCTAGCGCCGTCGGGCGCGGAAGGCCGAGCGCCTTGCGGCGCGGCGGGCGCGTCTGGAAACGCCGCCAGCGGCAATCGCAGCGCCTCAAGGCGAGGCCAGTGCCGACTCCGCCGCCAAAACCACCGAATCGGCATAGGGTCATCCCAAGCGCAGGTGTTGGATTCTAGGCTTTGTCGTGGTACGCAAAACACTGAGTTTTCGCGGGTTTTGAGGAACTTTCCGGTGCGTTGGGGCAATATGCGTCATAAACAGTGGCTTGGTCTGATCGCCGCAGCGATCCTGGTGCCGCAGTCGGCGTCCGCCGCCGACACGATTTTCTCGTCCGCTCCGGCTTCGGCCTGGACCGTGACTCTCGGCGTCGAGGGCCGGGTGTTGCCGACCTTCGAAGGCGCCAAGAGTTTCAACTGGACCGCGTTTCCGGAGTTTCAGGTGCGCCGCTCCGGTACCAACGACCGCTTCCGCAGCCCACGCGACGGCGACAGCTTTGCCGTCTACGACGAGAGCAATTTCCGCTTCGGGCCGACCGGCAAGATCAAGCGTTACCGCCACGAAGGCGATTCGCCCGCGCTGTCCGGACTCGGCAATGTCGACTGGGCGCTCGAACTTGGCGTCTTTGCCGAATACTGGTGGCTGCCGTGGCTGCGTACCCGCGGCGAATTGCGCAACGGCATCGGCGGTCATCACGGACTGGTGGCCGATCTCTCGGCAGACGCCGTCTACAATTTCGCGCCGCAGTGGACGCTCGCCGGTGGACCGCGCATGACCTTGGCTTCCAGCGCAGCGGTCGATCCTTATTTCAGCATCAGCGCAGCGCAGTCGATTGCTTCTGGCCTTCCGGTCTACACTGCCAAGGGCGGTGTGCGTAGTTACGGCGCCGGCGCGCAATTGCGTTACGCGATCAACACGCGTTGGCAAACTTACACTTATGTCGAGTACGAGCGTCTGACCGGCGATGCTGCCAACTCGCCGCTCGTGACGATTCGCGGCACGCGCGACCAGGTTTCGGCCGGCTTGGGCTTGACCTACTCGTTCGACGTCAAGCCTTTGTGGTAGGCTTAGCCGCCCCGTTCTTCTGAGATTTGACGCTATGCGATTTGCCTATGTTTGTTTTGGCGCTCTTTTGCTGGCCGGCTGCGCCAATTCGTCGCTGGGGAGCCTTGGCGGTTCCTCCTCCGTGGCGCGCCCCAAAACCATCATCGTCACCGACTTCGCCTTCGGTCCGGATGTGACCGCGGTCGACCGCGCCTACACGGTGCGGCTTGAGCGCAAAATCGGGCCGTTCCCGCCGCATGAACGCAAGCTGCGGACTCTCGAGCGGGTCAACGAAGAAATCGTCGCTACGATCGTCGCAACGTTGCGCGGCGCCGGCCTCGAGGCCCAACCCGGCGGGCCGGACAGCGCCACCGATGGTGCGGTGCTGGTGAGCGGTGAACTGAAAGCCACGGAAGCGGTCGCCAACGACGTCAGAAGGCCGAAGCCTGTGACCGAGCAGATCGGCTTCGGCGCCGGCCGGTCGAATTTTGCCGCCGACGTGAAAGTGCTCTCCAGCGGCAAGCGGCAGCTGACGTCTTTCAGCGTCGATGCCGGCGGCCCACGCGGTTCGCCAGCAGGCAATGCCAAGCTGGCGGCGGCGCAGAATGCGGCGATTTCCACCGCGCTCGCGGAGCAAAAGGCCGCGCCGGAGAAATTGTCGCCGGACACCGAAGGCCAGGCGCGCCGGATCGGCCGCAACGCCGCCGAGAAGATTCTGGCCTATGCCAAGGAGCAGGGCTGGCTTGCCGCGCCGGCGGAAGTCACCGAGGCGAAGCAGTAGGCTTAGCGTCCTTCGCGTCTCGCCATGAAAGCGAGACGTTCAAAAAGATGCACGTCCTGCTCGTTCTTCAGAAGAGCGCCATGTAGCGGCGGGATCAGCTTTTTCGGATCGCGTTCGCGCAAGGTTTCCGGGCCGATATCCTCGGCCATCAGCAACTTCAGCCAATCCAGCAGTTCCGATGTCGACGGCTTCTTCTTGATGCCCGGCACGTCGCGGATTTCGTAGAATAATCTGAGCGCTTCGCTGACCAGCCGCTGTTTGATCCCGGGGAAATGCACCTCGACGATGGCGTTCATGGTGTCGGGATCGGGGAAGCGGATGTAGTGGAAGAAGCAGCGGCGCAAGAACGCGTCCGGCAATTCCTTTTCATTATTAGACGTAATGATGACGACCGGCCGGCGGCGCGCTTTGACGGTTTCGCCGGTCTCGTAGACGAAGAACTCCATGCGATCGAGCTCGAGTAATAAATCGTTAGGGAATTCGATATCGGCCTTGTCGATTTCGTCGATCAGCAGCACCGGCCGCTCGTCGGCGGCAAAGGCGTCCCACAATTTGCCGCGCTTGATGTAATTGCGGATGTCCTTGACGCGCTCGTCGCCGAGCTGGCTGTCGCGCAGCCGCGATACGGCGTCGTATTCGTACAGGCCCTGCTGGGCCTTGGTCGTCGATTTGACGTGCCATTCGAGCAGCGGCGCGCCGATGCTCTTGGCGATTTCCATCGCCAGCACGGTTTTTCCGGTGCCCGGCTCGCCTTTGACCAGCAGCGGCCGTTCGAGGGTGATGGCGGCATTGACGGCGATCTTGAGATCGTCGGTAGCGACGTAAGCTTGGGTACCTTCAAAGCGCATTGAGTGACTCATTTTTGGGCAAAGGGGCGGGTCGCGTAATCCATTTTATCAAGATGCCTTACATCTGTACCAGAAGTTAAATCCGGATCTGAAAATAGTCCCGAAGTTAGAGTCGATTAACTTGTGTGTGTGACAGCTCTTTGCGTTCGATCTCGACGCTCGACGCGCTCATGGCGTTGCAGGGCGTGGAAGATCCGACCGAGCGCAAGAAGCGCGCGGTCGCCAAGGGCCGCACGGCACTGGATGTGCTCGACGATCTTAAAGTCGCGGTGCTCGACGGCAGCCTCGACGGTTCGACGCTCGCCAGGCTCAAAGTCGTCTCGGAAGGACTGACCGAAGCCTCCGGCGACCCCGGTCTGGACTCAGTCCTGAGCGAAATCGACCTCCGTGTGGCCGTGGAACTGGCCAAAGCCGGCGTCCGCTAGCCCAAGACGGGTATAGCCGCACCACGGCGTTTTCCTAAGTCATTGATCCGTCATAAAAATCCGGCATGACCCGGAGCGACATTCCATATTGTCGCAACCCCGGCACGCGTATATAAGCTCGCCGCGCGGGGGTTAAGACTTCGCTCTAAGAGTAAGAGAAGTCAGGGGAGTCACTGGCATGTTGGCCAAGACGAAGGCGTACCGGCCGTCCGACAAAGAGCCGTTTATGAACGACCGGCAGAAGGAATACTTCCGCGCCCGTTTACAGACCTGGCGAGAAGACATCCTCAAGGAAGCCAAAGAGACCCTTCTGCACCTGCAGGAGGAAAACCAGAACCACCCCGATATCGCGGATCGTGCTTCTTCCGAGACCGACCGCGCCATCGAGCTTCGCTCCCGCGACCGCCAGCGCAAGCTGATCTCCAAGATCGACGAAGCGCTCGCCCGCATCGACGACGGCACCTACGGCTACTGCGAAGAGACCGGCGAGCCGATCTCGCTGCGCCGCCTCGAAGCGCGCCCGATCGCCACGCTGTCGGTGGAAGCGCAGGAGCGCCACGAACGCCGCGAGCGTATTTACCGCGACGATTGAGGGCAGGGGCTTTCAAAAGCGAAATTCAAATGGCCGGGCATGTCCCGGCCATTT
>CAISIV010000015.1 GCA_903885555.1 uncultured Hyphomicrobiales bacterium | reverse complement strand
GCGCGCGGCCGCTTCGCCACGCTCCGGCGAAATTCGCCGCCAGCCTTCCGCCATCGAAGCCAGCCGTCCCTGCTCAACATTGTGCAGCCGCAGCTTCTGCGCCAGCCGCTCGGCGTCTTCGGCGACCAGTACGCCGAGCGCGCCGAGACGCTGCACCGCATCGGGCGCAACACCGATCGCCGCTTCGACCTTGGCCATGTTCTCGAAGCTGCCGAGATAACTGACGCCGCCGAGAACGCGCAGCAGCAGGCCGCAATCGGCCATCGCGATCAAGGTCGGCACCGCATGCGGCGCCACCATCAGCTTCATGATCTCGCTGCGCACGCGCTCGCGCGACAACTGGTCGAGCCCTTCGCGTCCGGCGATACAGGCGGCAAGCCCTTGCGCGTAGGGATGCCCGCCATTGCTGTAGGCGGCATGAAAGCGAAAGAAGCGCAGGATGCGCAGATAGTCTTCCTCGATGCGCTGTTTGGGATCGCCGATGAAATGCACGCTGCGCGTCTCAAGATCGGCCAAGCCGCCGGCGTAATCGTAAACCGTACCATCGCGCGTCACCGACAAAGCGTTGATGGTGAAGTCGCGGCGCTCGGCGTCGGCCTTCCAGTCGCGGCCGAACGCGACCTTGGCGTGACGGCCATAGGTTTCGACGTCCTTGCGCAATGTCGTCACTTCGAACGGCTGTTTGTCGATGACCACGGTGACGGTGCCGTGCTCGATGCCGGTCGGCACCGCCTTGAAGCCGGCAGCGGTGACACGCTTGACCACCTCTTCCGGCACGGCCGTGGTGGCGACATCGACTTCGTGAAACGGCATATCGAGCAGCGCATTGCGCACCGCGCCGCCGACAACGCGCGCTTCCTCGCCGTCGCGGTCGAGAACGTCCAACAGCCGCGCCAGGGCGCCCGTCGTCAACCAGGCCGCGCCGCTCAGACTGCGCGAGGTCGCACCGGGCGCCGTCATTTCTGCGTCCCTGGAACGAATTTGCCGTTTTCAATATGCGCGGGGAGGTAGGTCGAGCCGACCGGCGCGCCGCTGTATTCCGCGAAGTAGAAAAAGCTCGCCGCCATCAGGATCAGCGCGACAATGGTGAGCCCGGCGATGCGCGAGACCGGCCATGAATCCGGATGCAGCACGTCGGCCTTGATCGCCCACAGAAAAGCGACGTAAAGCGCAAACGGCATTACGAACAAAAACAGTTCGGTCAAGATCGGGCGGATCATTTGTATATCCGTTCGTGCAGATTGCGCAGGATACCGGCGGTGACGCCCCAGATGTAATGCTCGCCGAAGGTCAGCGCGTAAAAATGCCGCGTCAGGCCGTTCCAGTCGCGCGAATGTTTCTGCACGTTGGCCTGATCCATCAGGAAGGCAAGCGGCACCTCGAAGGTGGCGTCGACTTCGCCGGTGTTGAGCGTGAGCGCAAAGCCCGGCTTCACGCGCGCGATCACCGGCACGATGCGATAGCCCTGCGTCGTCATATAGAGATCGAGAAAGCCGAGCGGCTCTGTATGCGCGCGATCAAGGCCGATTTCTTCCTCGGTCTCGCGCAACGCCGCGTCGAGCGGGTCGGCGTCGCTCTTTTCGATCTTGCCGCCGGGAAATGAAATCTGTCCCGGATGATTGGGCAGATGCTGGGCGCGCTGCGTCAACAGCACAGTCGGCTCCGGATGATCGATCACCGGCACCAGCACCGCGGCCGGACGGATCGGCCGGATCTCGGCGATCTTCTGCATCACCGGATCGACGTCGTGGTCGCCGCGCTTGGGCGTGATGCTCGGATCGTTGAGGCCGGGCGGCGTGACGAGGTCGAGCCGCGACTTGGCGCGCGCGAAGAATTCAGCCGCCGACAAGGGAGACACGCTATCCATCAGGCGAACTCCCGCACGGCGCTGGCGTCCGCCATGGCAAAAAATTCTTCGCCGGAAGCAACGCCGAACATCGGCTTGCCGTCGACGACGCGCTCTTCGCCGAGTTCGACCAGATCGTAGAACAATGTTCGTATCACCTTGGCCCATAGATCGCGGCGCACATGCAGGAAGGGCTTCAAGCCCCCGGTCGCCTCCGGCTCGAAACGAAGGCCGTGACCGGGCCCGGCTTCGACCCAGTCGTCGACATTGGTGCGGAACTTGAGCACCTGCCCGCTCGGACCCTGCTCGACCATAAGCTCGACGGCGAGGAACGGGGCTTCTTCGACGATTAAACCGACCTTCTCCACAGGGGTCACAAGGAAGTACTTGTCGCCCTCACGTTTGAGCACGGACGCGAACAATTTGACTAAAGGCAGCCGGCCGATCGGGGTCTTTTGATAGAACCAGGTACCATCGGCGGCGATCTTCATGTCGAGATCGCCGCAAAACGGCGGATTCCATTGGTCGACCGGCGGCGGCCCGCGCTTTTCGCGGGGCAGCGCTGCAGCAATTCCTTCCAAGCCGCCAATACCCGCCACCTGCCCTGCCTTCGCCATGGTTTCCCTAGCTAATCTCTAACCAATTCGCGGCGTTTCGCGCCTGTTCGCAACTTTGTGACTCAACGGACCCAGGCCCGGAAGATAGCGTAAGCTTGGCCGAAGAATGAGGCAGATTCGGCAAGATATTCGCCTTGGTGCGTTTGTTGCATAGCGCTTAGGCACCAGATTTGGGCACGGCCAATGCGCCCTACACAAGGAACCGACATCATGGCGGCGGCAAGCGGCGAAAATCTCGACAAGCTGGAAGACATGATCGTGCGGGCGGCGGAATCGACCGCGGTCCACATCCGCGCGGCCAAGGCCGCCATCGGCGCCGTCATCTTCGGCCAGGACATTGTGGTCGAGCGGGCGCTGATCACGGTGTTGTCCGGCGGTCATGCGCTGCTGGTCGGCGTTCCCGGCCTCGCCAAGACCAAGCTGGTCGAAACCATGGGCATCGCGCTCGGGCTCGACGCCAAGCGCGTCCAGTTCACGCCCGACCTGATGCCCTCGGACATCCTCGGCACCGAAGTGCTGGAAGAAAGCCCGGGCGGCAAACGCAGCTTCCGCTTCATCGCGGGCCCCGTGTTCGCGCAATTGCTGATGGCCGACGAAATCAACCGCGCTTCGCCGCGCACGCAGTCGGCGCTGCTGCAAGCCATGCAGGAGCAGCACGTCAGCGTTGCCGGCGCGCGCTACGATCTGCCCAAGCCGTTCCATGTGCTGGCGACGCAGAACCCGCTGGAGCAGGAAGGCACCTATCCACTGCCCGAAGCGCAGCTCGACCGCTTCCTGATGGAAGTCGACGTCGATTATCCGGATGCCGCCGCCGAGCGCAAAATTCTGTTCGACACCACCGGCGCCGACGAGACCAAGGCCAAGGCCGCGATGACGTCAGACGACCTGATCGCGGCGCAGCGCCTGGTGCGCCGCCTGCCGGTCGGCGAGTCGGTCGTCGAAGCGATCCTGAAGCTGGTGCGTTCGGCGCGTCCGGGTCCGGAAGCCGGCGATCTCGGCCGTCTCATCTCGTGGGGCCCCGGCCCGCGCGCCAGCCAGGCCTTGATGCTGGCGG
>CAISIV010000014.1 GCA_903885555.1 uncultured Hyphomicrobiales bacterium | reverse complement strand
TCACCGAAATGGCGCCGAGATCGCCGCTCTCGTTGAGATCGTAGATCAGCACCGAAATCACCTTGGTTTCGGAGGTGAACAGGATGATCGCCGCCGACAATTCGCGCATGACGCCGACGAAGATGAAGCACCAGGTCGCGATCACGCCCGTGCGCAACAGCGGCGCGATGATTTCCCACAGCGAACGCAGCCGCGTCGCGCCGAGGATGCGGCTGGCGTCCTCGAGCTCCGGATGGATGGTTCGGAACGCCGCCTGAAGCTGCTGATAGGCCGACGGCAACGCGATGGTGACGAAAGCGATCAGCAGGATCCACAGCGTGCCGTACAGCACGAAAGGCGGCCGCGTGTAGGACAGGAACAGACCGACGCCGAGCACGATGCCGGGGATGGCGATCGGCGCGGTGGCGAGGAAGCCGAGCACGCGCCAGCCCCTCACCGCCTGGCGCGCAGTGACATAGGCGATCACCACCGCGATGATGGTGCCGATGGTGGCGGTGGCGCCGCCGAGGATGACCGTGTTCTTGAGCGCAAGAGAGGCCGCCGACAGTTCAAACAGCACGAAATGGATGTTGTGCATCGTCGCGTTCTGCCAGGTCAGGAACGTCGTCGCGACCGGCGAGAACGTGGCGTTGAGCAGCGCGGCATACGGCAGGAACACCGGGAGCATCAGCACGGTCAGGCAGATGCCGAAGGCGACCCAGCGCATGCCGTGCAGCGGGATCAGGCGCGGCGCGCCGTATTTGCCCCCGACCACCGAGTAGCCGCGGCGGCCGAGTATCATGTGTTCGGCGCGCAGCAGGAAGACGGTCAGAATCAGCAGCGGCAGCGACGCCGCGGCAGCGAGCTCCGGCTTTGGCGGATACTGGAACAGGCTCCAGATTTTCGTCGTCATGGTGTGGAAGCCAGCCGGCAGCGCCAAAATTGCCGGCGAGCCGAACAACGTCATGGCTTGCAGGAACGCGACCAGTGCGCCGGCCAGCAGCGCCGGCAGCACCAGCGGAATGGTCACGCGCCGCGCGGTGTACCAGCGTCCGCCGCCGAGGATCGACGAGGCGTCTTCGAGTTCGCCGGGCGTGCGGTCGAGCGAATTGGCGACCAGCGTGAAGACATAGGGGAAGGTGTAGCAGGAGATGACGAAGATAATGCCGCCAAGGCTGTAGATGTTGAACAGGTGCACGTCCTGATCGGCGCCGGTGACGGCGCGGAAGATCTTGTTGAGCAGGCCGCTGTTAGGCGCCGCCAGCACTTCCCAGGCGATGGCGCCGAGGAACGGCGGCGTCACGAACGACGCCGTCACCAGCGCGCGGACAACGCCGCTATAGGGCAGATCGGTGCGGGCGACGAGCCATCCCATCGGCGCAGCCACCAGGCAGCAGATCACCGCCGACGATGTCGCGATGATAAAGGTCGTGATCAGCGGATCGATGAAGGTCGACTCGGTAAAGAGCCGGTAGAAATTCATCAGCGTCAGCGAGCCTTTGGCGTCGGTGAAGCTGTAGAGAAACAGCCACGACATCGGCAACACGATCAGGACGACAAGGATCGCCGCGACGCCGTAGAGCACGGGTTTGGTAAAATCGATGCCGTATTTTTTCGGCGGCGAAGCTACTGGTACTGCAATTGTCACCGGTCTGACCTTGAATTGATGCGCATTGAGACGCCGCAGCGCCGACTGAAGAACGAATTAGACCTTGAAGATTTCGGTGTAGCGCCGCTTGACCTCGTCGGCGCCTTTTTCAATGGCCTCCGGATCTTCGACCATCAACTTGATATCAGCGAGCTTGCGCACGCCGGGTTTTTCGACCGCCTGCGAATGGGGCGAATACTGGCGGGCGAAATCGATCAGGATTTGCTGGCCTTCGCGCGAATGCATCCAGTTGTGGAACAGCTTGCCGGCATTCGGGTTGGGCGCCGCCTTCATCAGGACGCTGGGGCTGGTGGCAAGCGGCGTGCCCTCGGCGGGGTAAATGACGTCGACCGGCTTGCCCGCTTCCTTGTCGCGAATGACAAGATAGCCGGCGCCATCGATCATGACGGCGCGTTCGCCGAGCGCAATGCGCTTCGGCGTATCGGTTGCCGACTGCAACTGCATGACATTCTGCTTGGCGAGCTTTTCGAAATATTCCCAGCCCATCACCTGCGCGGTTTGATAGGTCGAGTTCATGATGGTGCCGCTATAGGCGGGATGCGCCTTCACCATCTTGCCGTGCCATTTCGGATTGAGCAGGTCGGCAAAGCTCTTCGGCGCATCTTCCATCTTCACCAGATCGGTGTTGATGCCGAAAGGCGAGACCAGCACGCGCGTCACCAGTTCGAAGCCCTCGGGATCGTAGTATTTCTTGTCGTAGAATTTGGCGACTTCCTCGGGCAAATATTGCGCGAGCCAGCCGTTGCGCTTCCACAAAATGACGTGGGCCTGATCGGACGTATTCACCACATCGACGGAGTGAATGTTGCTGGAATATTCCTGGCCGATGCGCTGGAACACGCGTTCGGCGCCGGAACGCTCGACGCGCGCCGAGATGCCCGGGTATTTCTGCTCGAACGAGCGGCCGAGACGTTCGGCGAACTGCAGATCCATGGCCGTATAGAAGATGACCTTGCCTTCCTTCTTGGCAGCTTCGATCAACGACGGCGTGATCGCTTCCGCGGGCGGCGGCGCAGCGCGGAGCGGCTCGGCAAACATGAGTCCGGCCACAAGCGCGGTTGAGCCTTTCAGTACGTCACGCCGGCTGATTTTTGTTTTTCGCATAGCCGTCTCCTCCCTGTTCGGGCCGCACCATGAAAACCGTAAGCTCGCCGCCTAGACTTTGAAAATCTTGCTGTAGCGCTGTTTGATCTCGTCGCTCATCTTTTCGACGGCGATGGGATCGTCCTTCATCACCTTGATATCCTTGAACGGCGTACGGCCGGGCTTGTCCTTGGTCTGCGGATGAACCGAGCGCAGGCCGCCGACATCGATGATCAACTGCTGGCATTCCTGCGTGAAGCTGAAGGCCGTGAACAGTTTCGCGGCGTTCGGATTCGGCGCCGCCTTGAACATCGCGGTCGGGCCGACGATCAAAGGCGAACCTTCGGTCGCGTAGATCGGCGCAACGGGTCCGCCCTTCTCGCTGATTTCGAAGATGTTGTACTCGTTGCCGTCCGCCATCACCGAACGCTCGCCGAGCGCCAGGCGCTTCGGCGGATCGGCCGACGACTGCACCTGCATGACGTTCTGCGCTGCAAGCTTCTCGAAGAAGCCCCAGCCGAGGTCGCGCTGCATCTGGTACGTCGCGGTCATGATGGTGCCGCTGTAGCTCGGATGCGCCTTGACGAACTTGCTCTTCCATTTCGGCTCGAGCAGTTCGGCAAAACATTTCGGCGCGTCTTCCTACTTCACCAGGTTGGAGTTGAATGCGATGATCGAAACCCAGAT
>CAISIV010000013.1 GCA_903885555.1 uncultured Hyphomicrobiales bacterium | reverse complement strand
GCCGGGACGGCTGAACGCCTTCGCCAACGCCTGCTCCCTAAACTCGCTCGTATGCCGTTGTTTCTTCATGACTAACATTGTCCTCGGTCTCCATCATCCAAGATGGAAAACTTGAGACGACAGATAGCTTGACGCCGGGGGTTACCGGCAATGACACTACGGGAATGGTAACTCGATGCAGCACACGACTGTGAAGAACGGAAATGCGATTCAGCCGGCGTGTGCGACGCGGCCTCGAGCATTGAGTTGCGGCACATTGATCACCCTGCTATTCGCCCTGTTGCAGGCGGGCGGTGCCGGCGCAGCGCCGACGGCGCTGGTAGCCGATCGGGTGATTGACGGACGCAGCGACAGGTTGAGCCAGGCCACCGTCGTCGTGGTGGACGGGGGCCGCATCATCGCGGTCGGGGGCCGCTCGGACATCCCCCCAGGGGCGGAGGTGGTAGAACTCGGTGATGCGACATTGATGCCCGGCATGATCAATGTTCACGAGCACCCGCTGATGTTTGCGAGCGATTACCAGAACGCGCACCTGGCAAATTCGTCAGCCTACAAGGCGCTCATGGCACTGGCGGGTCTGCAAAAGCTGTTGCTCGCGGGCTGGACCGGTGTGCGTGTGATGGGCGATGCGGACATATATTACGCGAACCAGGATTTGCGCCGCGTCATCGATTCGGGCGTGTTCGTCGGGCCACGAATGACGGGTGCAGGTCACTACATGTCGATTACCGGCGGCGGTGGAGACATCAACTATCTGTCACCCGAGCAGGCGGTGCACGCGGACGGGCTCGTTGTCGATGGCCCGGAAGCGATTCGCAAGGCAGTTCGCACTGAGATCAAGTACGGCGCCGACTGGATCAAACTTCTGGTTACCGGCGCCTTTGAGTCCGTCGGCGATGATCCGCGCAATGTGGCGTTTTCGCCCGAGGAACTGCGAGCGGCCGTCGACGAGGCCAACCGCCACGGAGTACCGGTCGCGGCACATGCCCACGCGGCGGCGGGTATTCGGCAGGCGGTGCTCGAAGGTGTGCGATCGATCGAACACGGTACCTACGTGGACGATGACACGCTGCACGAGATGGCCAGGCGTGGCACCTTTATGGTGCCGACCGTGTACCTAGGCGATTATTACGCGGAAGGCGATCTTCTGCGCGCGCAAGCGAAGAACGACGATTACATCAAGCACGGACGCGCGGCATTTCTGGCAACGATCCTGCGCGCGCACAAGTATGGCGTGAAGCTCGCGATCGGGCTCGATCTCGGCGCTGGCATCGCCGACCCGGCGCTGTACGCGAATGAATTCGCGGTCTTCGTCGAGGCGGGCATCCCGCCGATGGCGGCGATCCAAGCCGGCACCCGCGTCGCGGCGGAATTGCTTCGTTGGGATGACCGGTTGGGCACGCTCGAGCGTGGCAAGCTGGCGGACGTGATCGCGGTACCCGGGAACCCGCTGGCAGACATCAGCGCCCTGCAGCGCGTCTCGCTGGTCATGATCGGCGGAAAGCTGATCAAGCGCCCGGGGGCGTCGGCAACACCGGCGGGCATCCTCACGGCTCCGGTAAATCCCTAAAGCGAGGATGGTGCGCCGCGCCGGCCGCCGAATCTCGCAGGCAACGTTTCTTCAAGGAGCCCTCATAAAGAGCCGGATTACCGCCCGAAGGCTCGGACACGCAAGTTCGGACGCGCCCGGCGCCGGCATCGACAGCGACGCCTTGCGGGTATATCGCTACGCGCGGGTACAGGAACAACTGCGCGCCAACGACTGTGCGGCGATATTGCTGAACGACCCTGTCAACATCCGCTATGCGACTGACACGCGCAACATGTCGGTCTGGCTGCTGCACAACCCAGGGCGCTATTGTTTGGTGCCGGCCGTGGGCCGGGCCATCCTTTTCGACTACCCGAACCGGAACTGCCTCGCGATCGCGCCACGGACTCCGGAGATTGCGGAAGTGCGGCTCGCGACGGCGTATGGCTACCAGTATGTTGCCGAGCACGCCGACAAGGTCTGCCGTCAGTGGGCGGCGGAGATTCGAGCGACCGTCACGGAGCTCATGGGCCCGGCGGCGGACCGTCTGGCGATCGACAGGGCCGATCTCGAGGGTGTCGATGCGCTGCGCGCCCTGGGACTTCGGCTGGTGGAGGGGCAGCGACTGATGGAGGTTGCGCGCTCGATCAAGAGCGCCGAGGAGATCGAGTGCATGCGGCGGTCACTTGCGGTCGCCGACATCGGCATGCAGCGCATGCACGATGCACTGCGTCCAGGCCTGACCGAGACGCAGCTGTGGGCAGAACTGCATCATGCCAACATCGCCCACGGCGGGGAGTGGATCAAGACACGACTCCTGAGCTCGGGTCCCCGTACCAATCCCTGGTTCCAGGAGGCCTCGGCGAGGGTCATCGAGGATGGCGATCTGGTCAGCTTCGACACGGATATGGTCGGCCCGTTTGGGTACTGCAGCGACGTCAGTCGGACGTTCCATTGCGGCACCGCGCCACCTACCAGCGCGCAACGGAGCCTGTACGCGCTTGCCGTCGAGCAGGTGGACTACAACTGCGCTCTGCTCAGGCCGGGCCTCGGGTTTCGGGACTTCGTCGAACGGGCGTGGCCAATCCCGGCGCGGTTTAACGACCAGAATTACGGCTGCATAGCGCATGGAGTCGGCATGATCGACGAGTGGCCCGGCATCGGTTGCGATTCGAAGGACCCGACACAGATGGATGGTGTCTTCGCACCCGGCATGACGGTCTGCGTCGAGAGCTACATCGGCGAGGTCGGCGGCACGGAAGGCGTCAAGATGGAGCAGCAGGTGCTCATCACTGAAACCGGCCACGCAGTACTGAGCCTGTTTCCGCTCGAATCCGGCCTGCTCTGATCAGCGGGGCGACCCAGCCCGAACCGAGGTGTCCGTTGCGCCAAGTGCGGCGGGCGCCGAACGCGCGCCGTGCCGCCGGCGCCCGGCGCCGTGCGGGTGGGCCGAGGATTTGACGTCTCGCGCCGGCGAGGTCGCGTGGGGTGGGGGTCGTCGCGACCCTCGTTTGCCTCGGCGCGCGGCGGACCCGTGGGCGTGCGCCGGTAGCTGAGGCGCAAAAGCCGCGCGGCGTGGCACGCCGAACGAGTGAGGTCGTGAGCGAGCGCTGCTCCGGCGTTGTTTTCCGTTTACGCGCCGTGGACGAGTTCGGCAACGACCTCCACTAGTTTATCGAAGATCTCACCGTAACCTGCGGCTGCGCCTTCCTGCTCTTCTTTGCTGGCGGTGGGGTCGTTGCGTGTGTAGGTCAGTTTGGTCTGACCGCTGCCGTGGTCCTCAAATAGGATTACGTCGATGTTGCCTTCACGATCCTCGTCGGGCATGCCGTAGTGAGCGGGGCTCACGCGATTACCGTCGGCATCGGCGAAGTACCAGAGCCAGACGATCCTTTCGAGGGGGACAATCTCAAGGAATTCGCCGCCGTTGTAGCCGACGTGGCCGTCCCCGTAGTGCGGGTGCTTCGAAGGTCCCTTTGGC
>CAISIV010000012.1 GCA_903885555.1 uncultured Hyphomicrobiales bacterium | reverse complement strand
CTGATCACGACATCGGCCTGCCTGACATCGTCGCGATTGCCGCCAAGCGAAACGGCGACGCCGAGCGCCGGCCAGTCATGGGCCGCGCGCGTGGTGCATTTGAGATAGACCGAGCTTTTACCGTCCTGCGGCGGAATCACGACTTCGGCGATGAGTTCGTTTTTGGCGAGTTGAGTTTCGTAATAGCCGGTGAGCAGCTCGGCCATGGGGATGACCCGTTCGCCATCCGGTCCGATGACTCGCAGGCTCGCGCCTAAAGCAATGAGCACGGGCGGCAAATCCATATGCGGATCGCCATGCGCAAGGCAGCCGCCGAGCGTCGCCACATTGCGGACGCGCACGTTTGAAAGGGTCTTCATCGTGTTGGCGATGACCGGAATTCTGGTCTGAATTTCCCGCGAATGTTCCAGCGCGGACAACGTGGTCAGCGCCCCGATGCGCACGGTGCCATCGGCATCAACTTTCAATTCCGAATAGCGCGGTTCGATCGAACGCAAGCTGACCAGACGCGTCGGCTGAAATACGCCGGCCTTCATCATCAGCATGAGAGCAGTGCCACCCCCGATCGGACGAACCGTCGGATCATCGGCGTCCAATAGCGCAGTCGCTTCACGCAGCGACTTCGGTTCTGCGATTTCGAAAGGGGTCATGATGAGGCCTCTGACGGAGTCTGCTCGAATTTGGCGCGAAGGCGGCTTGCGAACTGCTTTTCCAGCTCCTTGGCCTTCGACTTCATGACCGGCTGGCCGAGACTGCCGAGCTTGCCGGTAATGTTGGCTTCGATCTCGTATTCGATCTTGGTGTCCTCGCCGACTTGCGAGAGGCGCGTCAGCGCCGTCGCCGTGATACGGCCGACGACGCCGAGCGGCGTGCCCTGAATTTTTGCTTCCATCAGCGTCGGCGCTTCCTTGCGCACCACCTCGACGGACACCTTGAAGCGGAATTTCATGTAGGCAACTTTGGTTTCGAACACCGCGTCGTAATGTGTCGGGTCGACCTCCGTCAGATCCTGCACCCCGTCGATGCAGGACGCAAAGAAACGCGCATCTTGCACTGCGTCATAGACGGCCGCCTGAGGAGCTCTCACCGTGAGTTCGCCGTCGATCTTCATGCAGACGCGCCTTTCAGCAGCAGCTTGAGCTCCGATGCGATACGGTCCGGCACTTCCAGCGGCGTCAGATGCCGGGCCTTTTCGATAATGACGAGACGGGAATTCTTGATGCCGTCGTGCATCACCTTCGCCATGGCGACAGGCGCCGCATAGTCCTCCTCGCCGACGATGACAGTTGTCGGGCGCGTGATGTTTGGCAACGCCGGCCGCAGGTCGTTTGTGCCAAGCATACGGCAGGTTTCTGCGTAAGCCGCCAGGTCATTCGCCAGGAATATGTCGATGCAGTGTTTCACGACTTCCGGATGAGCGGCCCGGAACGGTTCGCCGAACCAGCGGGTGACCTGGAACTCGATCAGACCCTTGAGGCCTTCCTTCATGGCGCGATCCGCGCGTTCGGCCCAGGCCTTCGGCGCTTCTGCGCCATACCAGGCCGTGGTGTCGATGAGGCCGAGGCCATCCGTGCGATGCGGGAAATCGGCGCCGAATGCGAGCGAAACGCAGCCGCCCATCGAGGCGCCGGCGACGACCGCGGACTTCCACCCGACGTGGTCCATGACGTCGGCAAGATCGGCAGCGAATAAAGACGCCGTGTAAGGGCCGGCAGGCTTGCCGGACGCACCGTGGCCGCGGCAGTCGTAAACCAACACGGACGCAATGCCGGCCAGCCTTTCGGCGACGGGCAGCCAGAACGTATGATTCATCGCCAGCGAGTGGACGAGCGCGATGCGCGGAGCGTCGTCGCTGCGCTGCAATAACCGGTACGCGATACGGGTTCCGTCGCGGCAAACCGCTTGGTCCATGGAGCTGCTCACCAGTTCCTCCCGCGAGCTTCGACCCACCGGCCGGGCTCACTATTTAGCCTTTAGTAGACAAATAGAAATTTATGATTGGGGAGTCAATCCGTCAGTGTACCCCCTATTTTATCGGGTCAGCACTCTCGTTTCGCACGCGCGTCAACGCTGAAGTCTGGCAGTCGCGATTTGAATACGACACCATTTTCATTCTCAGCACCAATGCCCGAACGAAAGCGTTGCCCCGCGTGACGACGGCAGGCGAGCGCGCTCGTCACGCGCATCATCGGCAAGAAAGGCTGGGCCGTTGCCGCTTGCGGCCGATTCATCTATTGATCCGTCCAGGCGCCGGTAGCTCAGATGGAGTCGCCTCTTATGAATATCGATCGCCGCCACCTCATCTTCAGCGGCGTTACCGGGGTCATTTTAGGCCCCGCGATATTGGCTGCTCCGGCCGCTACCGCACCTTTGTCGGCACTGGGCGTCGACGCCGCGCAGTTCGGCGTGCGGCCCGGCACCAGCGATGATCAGACCCTTGCAATGCAGCGTGCCCTCGACCAGACGGCGGCGGCTCGAGTCCCGCTCGTGCTCGCCCCCGGGGTTTATCGTGTCGGAAATCTAAAGTTGGCTTCCGGCGCACAGCTCATGGGGATGCGCGGAGCTACCCGCCTCGTATTCAATGGTGGCCCTTCGCTATTTTCATCGAGCCAGGCCGATCTGATCACGCTCTCTGGACTCGTTATCGATGGCGCCGGAAAGCCACTCCCCCGCGGCCGCGGGCTCGTCAATGTGGTGGCCGGCAGTGGCTTAAAGCTCAACGACTGCGAAATCACACGCGCCGGGGGCACGGCGATCTTGCTTGAGCAGGCCGAAGGTGAGGTCGCCCGCAATATTGTCGCTGACGCGGCAAACGTCGCCGTCCACTCGTTCGACGCTCGTGGATTGATAGTCAGTGGAAACACCGTTCGCGGTGCCGGCAATGGTGGCATCTGGATCTGGACGTCGGACAAGCGAGAAGACCGCACGCTGGTCGCCGACAATCAGATTGACGACACACAAGCGCGTGATGGGGGTTCGGGACAGAACGGCAATGCGATCAATGTCTATCGCGCAGCCAACGTCATCGTACGCGGGAACCGCATACGCAATGCCGCATTCTCGGCGGTGCGGGGCAACGCGGCGTCGAATATCCAGATCGTCGGCAACACCTGCAGCGGCCTTGGCGAGGTCGCGCTCTATTCAGAGTTCGAATTCGAGGGTTCGGTGATCGCCAACAATATTGTCGATGGCGCAGCGACCGGCGTCTCCGTTACGAATTTCGATAAAGGCGGCAGGCTTTCCGTCGTACAGGGCAATCTCATCCGCAACCTCACGCGAAATCCACCGGACGGCACTGAAGCCAATCAAGGCCACGGCACCGGCATCACGGTTCAAGCTGATACAGCAGTGACCGGCAATGTGATCGAGAACGCTCCCAGCGTCGGTATCGAAGCCGGCTGGGGTCCGCATCTGCGAGACGTTACTGTAACAGGCAACCTCGTTCGGCAGGCCGGTTACGGCATAACCGTTTCGGTGGTCTCGGGCGCCGGCGCTGCGGTGATAGCGAACAATCTGATTTCCGGCGCGAAGCGCGGCGCGATTGTCGGCATGGAATGGAGCAAAGCAGTCACCGGCGACCTGATCGCAGGAACCAGCCCCTATCCCCAACTCACGATCAACGGCAATAAAGCGCGCTAGCCGACGTCAGCCAGGGATTGCAGCTCAACCAGGCCCGCACCACGGCGAGCGCTGCCCTTCGTACTCGGACCGAACAGACCTATTTGTCTTTCACGGAAAGTTTGATCAGCGCAGTCGACGCGCGCCCTTGAGAATCCTTGAGATCGATCCGGATCAAATGCGTTCCCGGCGGCACCTCGGCATCCTTCAGGTCGATGCCATCCGGGGTAATGTGAGGTTTAAGACGGGCACTGAGGTCGACGGCCGGGGTCTTGATGTATGTGACCTTCACGCTGCCCGTATCGATCGTGGCATTGTTGCGCGCCGAAAACAGCACCTTGAGCTTTACAGGTGAACTCACCCCCTTCGCATCTGCAGAGGGCTCGACCTGCTCAATCGCCGGTCCGCGTGTAATGCCGCGCAGCGTCAGGCCGCTATCGGGCGGCGACGGCAATGCGGCTTCTGCCGGCGTGATCAGCTGATCAGCGCGTGCTGGCGCCATCGCCAGGGGCAGAGACAACAAAACACCCAGTAAACTCCCGATAACAAGGCGTTGCATTTTGCACTCTCTCATTAAGCGCTAACCAACAATATGTGCTTCCGGCGGACTACTTCATGAAACCCGATAGGCCGGTGTAGATGGAGACAGCCACGGAACCTGCGGCTATGGCTCCGGAAACAAGAGACTCAATCTTCTTAACCTGAGCATCGATCTCGTCTTTGGGCGATTCGTCGTCGTCGCCATCCTTTTTCATCTTCTTGGCGATGTAACGCGATGCCAGCTCAACCAAATAGCTGACCTTCGGCGATGGCGCGCGCGCCACCATCAAACCATGCCGCAAGACGCAGCCGGTAAAGAAGCCAAAGCCGATGCTTGCGGTATATTCGGCATATTCGCGCCAGCCCTGTGCATCCTGCGGCAGGATAGGTACGTGATCGGTCTTCGCCACGACGGCCGACATCACAAGAATAGAAGCGGCGGCGATAAGGAGACCCGTGCCGAGGTCCCAGAACAGCCAGCGATCAAGCGACTTGCGATACAGAAACCCCATCACAAGCGGCACCGCGATGGAGACGACACGAAGATAAATCAGCGACAGGTCGAGCTGTATGACGATGAGGAAATGCGCCGCGATCAGCGCCAGAAAAGTGATCAGGACGGTTGCAGAAGCCGGCAACGTCGGAATTGTATCATCGACTTTTGCGACGACGACCGCCGCTTTGTCCGCGACGAACGCCTTTGGCTTGGCGGCGGGAGCGTCGCCGTCCTTGGACGCAGGATCGACTCCAGCCTTGTGGAGCGTGCGTTCCAGCAATTTGACGCGCGCGTTCGCGGTCTTGAGCTTTTCCATCAACGGTTGGATGACGAAAAAGTCGCGATTGCAGTAACGGCAAGCGATTGCTTCGTCTTTAATGTCTTCGGCGCAATACGGACACTTCATTCTCAGCCGCCATCGCCGATAATTGTGTAGGGCGCCCAGAACAAGGGATGGGCATAGGCAAAGAGAAGTTGGCCTCTTTCGTCGGTAAAACCCTTGCCATCGATCATGGCAACGATCGCCTGGCGCAGCGCCTCGCCGCGCGACAACGCGGCGTTTGCCGCCTGGCGCTGGAACAGATCGGTGACGAGCTCCCGCGCGGACTGCGAATGCACCGACCAGTTGGTGACCAGAATCGCCCGCGTGCCGGCATAAAAGAAGGCCCGGCCCAATCCCGACGCGGCTTCCGCACCTGCACCTGCGCCGGCGCCGGTGTTGCAGGCCGACAATACGACCCAGTCGGCGTCGAGCTTCAGGGCAAGTATCTCTTCCATAGTCAGCAGACCATCGCCATCAACATCGGCGACTTGTGGCGCGGTCAAAGCAAGGGCCGGCTGGGTGAGACCGTTCAGATCCCCAGGTACGAGGCCATGCGTCGCAAAGGCGACGATCTTGTAAGCGGACAGATCGGCCGCTTTCACATTCTTTTCGTTGGCCGCTTTGCCGAGATTTAACGCCTTGTCCGGGTCGGCCTGCAGCGCGACTGCGATCGAACGCAATTCATCGGCCGTATCGGGCAGCCGCGGAAGCTGAGCGAGTTCGGCGCTGTCGACACCTTGGGTTTGCGGGCCGGACCGCCGCTTCAAAGGCGCACCACGCGTCCCGGCCGCCGTTTCCAGCGAAGCCACAACCGCAGGGCCTTCCGCTTCGGCCGCCTGCTTGGCGCTGAAATAAGGATCGCCGAAGGCAATCAGCTTACCGCGCGACTGCGATGCCTGCGGCAGCGCGCGCAATGTCCGCAGCGCCGACGCCGACGGCACCATCGTCACCGCATGGGTACGCGCCACCCAGGGAACATCGCGATAGCCCGCGAAAAGATTGGCAGCGTCCTGCTTGATCTCAACCGGCGCCGTCGGCAGCAATGATAAAGGAAGCAGACCGAGCGCGCCATTCGTCACGACGATCAGGCTCTTGGATGATTTCCACCCGCTTTCGACGGGCTTGAGCAACAACGAATAGAGTTCGTAGCCAAGCGCGAGATCGAATGCTGGAATTTCCGATATCATCGTCGCCTGCGGCTCAAGCGCCTCGCGCAACTGACGTATCTTTGCTTCAACAGCAATTGCCGACGCCGGCACGGCGGCAAAGGCAATGGATCCATCCTTGCCTATCCGGTTGACGCATACACCCACTAGGGCTAGTGTCTGCCCATGATGGGCGCGATGGACATCCACCAGCGTGACGACCTGGCTTTCCCCCAATCGCTCCCCGAGCTTCAGCGGCTGTTTCCCGACGATGCGGCG
>CAISIV010000011.1 GCA_903885555.1 uncultured Hyphomicrobiales bacterium | reverse complement strand
CCGAGGCCATGCTTCGGTACCCTCCAGTACCCCATATCGGTACCCCATAATGGACATAATACGCAAGTATTTCATTGTTTTATGACGATATAAGGATCACTAGCTGAGGTTCCTAGTTCCCCAGCCACGCTTTTCCCTTTCAAATCAATAATTTACTGAAAATCGCGGCCTCCGCCTTCCTAGGCCCATTTTTTGCCTATGGAACCGTGGACTTGATCACTGGGAATGCCTGAATGCCTGTTGGAATGACGCGGCGACACTTTGCCAAGATTGGCAGCGCTCTTGGACTATCGGCCACGGCCTTCGAGGCAGCGGCCTTGCCGGCCCGGACGGCCACGGACGTCACACCACCCGGACGAATAGCCCGCGGATTTCCCCGCGGCTTCCTGTGGGGCACGGCGACCTCAGCCTTTCAGATCGAAGGCGCCGTCAACGAAGACGGCCGCGGCCCGTCGATCTGGGACACCTTCTCGCGCACACCCGGACGCATCATCGGCAACGCCAATGCCGACGTCGCGAACGATCATTTCCATCGCTACGCGCAAGACGTCCAGCTGATGAAGTCGCTCGGTGTCGGCGCCTATCGCTTTTCGATTGCCTGGCCCCGGTTGTTTCCTGACGGCAGCGGCCGGCCCAATCCAAAGGGCCTGGATTTCTACAATCGTCTGGTCGACGAGTTGCTTGCGAACGGTATCGAGCCCTTCGCCACGCTTTATCATTGGGACCTGCCGCAAGCGTTGCAGGACCAAGGCGGCTGGGAGTCGCGCGTCACGCCACAATCGTTCGCCGACTATGCCGGCTACGTGGCGGAGCATCTGACCGACCGCGTCAAACGCATCTTCACGATGAACGAGATCGCCGCCTTCGTCGAACTCGGCTACGGCCAGGGCCTGTTCGCGCCCGGCCTGAAGCTGCCGCCGGACAGACTGAACAAGGTCCGCCACCACGCGATCCTCGGTCACGGCCTAGCCGTTCAGGCAATCCGCGCTCGAGCGCGCTCCGGCACCCGCGTGGGGCTTGCCGAAAACATCACCGTCTGCGTGCCGGTGATCGAAACGCCCGAACACATCGCGGCGGCCGAGAAAGCCACGCGCGAATTCAATGCGCCCTACCTCACCGCCATTCTCGAAGGGCAATACACGCGAGCGTTCCTCGCCTCCGCCGGCGACGACGCGCCACCGATTTCGCAAGGCGACATGAACGCCATCGCCAGTCCGGTCGATTTCGTCGGCATCAACGTCTACGCGCCGCACCATTTCATCCGCGCCTCTTCCGATCCGCCGGGATTCGCGTCGGTGCCGCTCAACGCGTCGTACCCGCGCATGGCCTCGAACTGGCTGCGTGTCGGACCCGAAGCGCTGTACTGGGCGCCGCGTCATCTGGAAAAAATCTGGAACGTGAAGTCGATCTACATCACCGAAAACGGCTGCTCGGCCAGCGACGCGCCGGCTGCGGACGGCAATGTCTATGACGCCGACCGCGTGATGTTCCTGCGCAATTACCTGACGCAATTGCAGCGCGCGACCGCCGACGGCGTTCCGGTGCGCGGCTATTTCGCCTGGAGCCTGATGGACAATTTCGAGTGGACCGACGGCTACAGCAACCGTTTCGGTCTGCACTACGTCGACTATGTCACGCAGCAGCGAAGGCCGAAATTGAGCGCGGAGTTTTACAAGCAGGTCGTCACGAATAACGCCGTGGTTTAACGAGCCTCACGGCCCGGCCTTGAGACCGAGCGCAGCGAGATAGCTCCACTGGACGTCGCAATTCTTGAATTCGATGGCTTTCAGATACCCCTCGAACGCGCGTTCGATAACATCCTGAGCCGGCGGCGTGGCATTCGCGTCGTCGGCGAACCGGTCGGCGAAATCGACAATAGTTTTCCAGTCCGCCGACATCCGGACCGAAGCGACGGTTGTGGTCTGGTTGATATTTTTGTACGGCCAGAAAATCCAGCCGATGCCGTAGGACTCGTGCATCGTGCGGAAGTTGAATATCCAGTCGTCGGTCGCCTCGCCCGTTTCCGCGATCAGGATCGGCACGTTGTAGCGGTCGCGGAAATTGAGTTGCGGCTGGATCGTGTTGCGCCGCGGGCTCGCCCAGTAGCTATGATAAGTGTAGACGAGGTTTTCGGCGAAAGGCTTGCCGAGCGGGTGCCAGCTGGTTCCCCAGCGGCTGCCTTCGATAAAGATCACCTGATGCGGCGCAACTTCGCGCACGGCTTTCGCGATCCGCTCCAGCAACGGCTGCAGTCGCGGCTCAAGATACTTCGTGTCGTGATGTGGCGCGATCGGCTCGTTGAGCAGATCAAAACCAAGCACGGTGGGTTCGTCACGATAGCGCTGCGCCAGCGCGCGCCACAGCCGCACGGTCAAATCCTGATTGGCGCGCGAATAAAACAACAACGGGAATCCTGAGCCGCCATCATGACTGGCGCCGACCTGCCCGCCCGGCGCCGCGTGCAGATCGAGAATGACGCGCACGCCTGCTTTCTTGGCCCATCCCACCAGACGGTCGATCAGCGCATAGCCGATGCCGTCGAACTTCGGATCGGGCTCGCCCGAGACGAACATCCGATAGTCCAACGGCACGCGGATCGTGTTGAACCCCGCCGCGCCGATAAACCGGACGTCGTCTTCGGCGACATAGCCGTCATAAAAACGCGTCCAGAACCGCGCAGCGCCAGACCGGCCCAGCAAGCGCTCGAACGTCGACCGGATCTGACCCGGCGCTTCCGTCTTGCGGTTGAAGCCGAACATGTAGCCCTCTTGCACAAGCCAGTGCCCGAGGTTGATGCCCTTGACAGCAAACGTGGCACCGTCCGGCCCAACCAGACGCCTGCCCTCGGCATGAACAAAATCGCTGCGCGACGGACTCTCCGCCGCAACACCGGCGATGGGCGCCCAGAGACTTGCCGTGACCAGCAGGCCTGCTACGGCTGTTACAAGGGGTGAATAGAGCGTGGCCATCGGCAATATTGCTGCTTGTCAATCTGTGAGAACGGCCACAGTGTGCCCTTGATCGATCCACATGTTTACGTTCCCAAGTGCTTAGCATGGAATTTTATCAAGCAGCCGTTCTTTGCGGAACGGTCTTGCTCATCCTGGTGCTCTCATCGCGGGCGCAGCTGCCCTTTTTAATCTCGCTGCTGCTGGGGACGCAGTTCTTTGCAATTCTGGCGCGCATGACGCTGCCGTCCATCGGCGACACGTTCAGTCTCGGTTTCGCGCAGGCCATCGACAGCTTCGGCTTGTTCATTATCGCCGGAAGCGTGACCGCCACCTTTGTTGAACGATCGGGCGCACGTCTTGCCGCCAGCGTCTGTGCGCGACAGTGCGGTAGCGCCACCGTCGCGATCGGGCTCGTCGCCAGTCTGGCGCCGTCCGCCACAGTCGCGCTCGCGTTGCTCAGACCCTGGTGCCTCCTGGCTGGCGGATCGAATGCGCGCACGCGCGCGCAGACCGTCACAACGCTGGCGCTGGCCCTGTCGGCGGGACAGGCCTTCATCTACCCCTCCCTCTATATGGTCGCGACGCAAGCCATCCTGAAGGTCGATCTGTTGCCGATGATGGCGATAGGCGTCGCCTTTGCAATTGCGACAGCCACGGCCGGCTGGCTCTTCGTGGCATGGATGATCCCGCATGTCGTTGCAGACACGCCGCAAGCGAATGCGAGTGAAGTCCAATACAGCCCGGCTTCCAACGGCCTCGCCAGAATCATTCTGCTGACAGTGCTGCCGCTGCTGTTCCTGATCGCCGCAACCTTCGCGCAAATCCCAAGCGAACCGTTTGGCCGCGGCGCCAAGGAATTTTTCGTCTTCATGGCGCGGCCGACCATCGTGCTCACGCTTTCGCTCGGTCTTGGACTGTTGATGCTCAGGCGCTGGGATAAAGCAATGATCGCCGAGAGCGGCTGGCTCGGCGGCGCGCTTGCCGCATCAGTAAGACCGTTGCTCGCAGTCGGCGCCGCCGGCGGGTTGATGTCCGTAATCCAGGCCACCGGCATGGCTGAACTGGTCGCCGAACGGGTGTCGTTCCTTCACCTTGGCATCTTCATTCCATTCGCAGTCGCGGCAGTCCTGAAAATCCTGCAGGGGTCGCCCTTGGTAGCGACGCTGACGACGGCAGGAATGATGGAGCCCCTGCTCGCTTCCCTGGGACTTGGCGGTGTATGGGGTCATGTGTTGACCGCGATCGCCATCGGCGCCGGGACACTCATCGTTCACGTCAACGATCCGTATTTCTGGCTGGTCGCCGATAGTGCCGCGCTCAGCCCAACGCGGACTTTGGCGCTCTTTACGCTGGCGACGATGCTGCAAGCGGCCTGCGCCGTTCTGCTGTTATTGATATTGGGCGGACTGCTGATCTAGGCCGACCCGCCTTTGCGACTTTTCACCCGTCGAAATTACCGGCCGAAGGCGTCCAGATTCTGCGGGACGTGGCGCCTCTATGGGCTGGTCAACGGCCGAATTGTGGCCCATCTTTCACGCCTCAAGGTGCGCTCTAAAGTCGCATCAAAAGAAACGTGGGATAGGGGAGAAACTCGTGGCTCAATCAATCGAGGCATTTGTCGGTAACGCGCTGGACGAGGCGAAAATATCGCCGCTCCACCGCAGGGTTATCGCGCTAATCGCCGCAGGATACTTTTTCGACGTCATCGATTTCACGATCCTTGGCGCGATCATTCCGTTCATCCTTAAATCCGGCTTCGCGACGCCGGCCGAAGCCGCTGCCATCGGCAGCTCCGCTATTTTCGGCATGTTTATCGGCACCGCCGGCCAAGGCGAGTTCAGCGACCGCTTCGGCCGCAAGAACATCTACCAGTTCAACCTGCTGCTGTTCGGGACGTTCACGATACTCGGCGCCTTTGCCCCGAGCGTCACGCTGCTGGTCGCCTGCCGCTTCATCGCGGGCATCGGCCTCGGTGCCGAACAGCCGCTGGCCTTCGCCTATGCCGGCGAATATTCGCCCAAGCGCATTCGCGGCCGCATTCTGGCGATCGTGCATTTCATCGGCGGCGCTTGCGTCTGGCCCATCGGCACAGCACTGGCACTTGGCGTCGGTAGCCTGGCCAGTTCGCCTGAGTTCATCAAAGCACTCGGCATTGGCAGCGAAGCCGCTTCGCTCGAATATGCCTGGCGCGGCATTTGGCTGCTCATCGGCGCCGGTGCATTGCTGGTCTGGGTGTTCCGCTTCACCCTGCCGGAGTCACCGCGGTTCCTCGCGACCCACGGCCGCGGCGATGAGGCCCTCGCCGTCCTCGCCAAGCTCGGCATCGCCGGACCGACCGAAAAGCTCACCACAGACGTGGCGAGCAATACCAAGAGCGATCCGTTCGGCGTCGTGTTCCGGATGTTCCCGAAACGCGTCATCGCCGGCATGATCTGCTTCTCGGCGTTCTTCGGCATCGCTATCGGCCTCGGCGCCTGGCTGCCGAACATCATG
>CAISIV010000010.1 GCA_903885555.1 uncultured Hyphomicrobiales bacterium | reverse complement strand
CGCCATCATGGTCAGCAAGGTGCCGACGCCGCGCGAACCAAGTAGGAAACCCGCGGTCTGGATCGGATAGCCGAGCAGGTTCTGCATGAAGGGCGTAACCAGTGCCATGGTGCCGAACAGCACCACGCCGATCACCAGCATGAACACGCAGCCCGACACGAAATTGCGGTCCTTGAACATCTCGAAGCGTACGAAGGGCTCGCTGGTCGTCAGCGAATGCGCAAAGAAATAATAGAAGCCGGCAGCCGACACGATGGCCTCGACCCAGGCTTCGGTAGCGCCGAACCAGCCGATCTGCTCGCCGCGGTCGAGCAGCAATTGCAGCGAGCCGATGGCGACGGCGAGCGCCAAAAATCCGAACCAGTCGAAGCGCAGATGTTCCTGCCGCTTGGTCTCGTGCATGAAGATGAACATGCCGGCGACGGTGGCGATGCCGATCGGCAGATTGATCAGGAACACCCAGTGCCAGGAGTAATTGTCGGTCAGCCATGCGCCGATAGTCGGGCCCATGATAGGGCCCAGCATGACGCCGACGCCCCACATCGCCATCGCCGAGCCACGTTCCTCGACGGAGTAGGCGTCGAGCAGCACCGATTGCGACAATGGCACCAGCGCCGCGCCCGCCATGCCCTGCAGCAGGCGGAACAGCACCATCTGCTCGATGTTCTGCGCCAGTGCGCACAACAGCGAGGCGATGGTGAAGCCGGCGACGCAGGCGATGAACACGTTCTTGCGGCCGAAGCGGTCGGCCAGCCAGCCGACCGGTGCGGTCATGATGGCGGCGGCGACGATATAGGAGGTCAGCACCCAGTTGATCTGGTCGAGCGAGGCCGACAGCGAGCCCTGCATGTAAGGCAAAGCCACGTTGGCAATCGTGGTGTCGAGCGCCTGCATGATCGTCGCCGTCATGGCGCAGATCGTGATCAGCAGGCGCCGCGTTTTCGGCGCCATCGTTGATGGTGCGAGGGCGCTCATCGCGCGTCGGCGAGCGCCGCCGACATGAACGGGATGCGGCTATGCCCGGTGTCGATCTCGACGTTCACGCTCATGCCGGAGCGCAGCAGGCGCAAATCCTCGGCCTTGTCGAAGGCGATGCGCACCGGAACGCGCTGCACCACCTTGACCCAGTTGCCGCTCGCATTCTGCGCCGGCAGGATCGAGAACTGCGCGCCGGTGCCGGGGCTGACCGCGATCACGGTGCCCTTGAAAGTGTGGTTGGGGAAACTGTCGACGTCGAGCGTCACCTTCTGACCAACGCGCAGATAGGTGATGTCGGTTTCCTTCGGGTTGGCGTCGACCCACGGCGCGGCATCGTCGATCACGCTCAGGATCGGGCCGCCGGCAGCGACGAAACGGCCGAGCTGGATATTGTCGACCTGCGTCGCGGTGCCGGAGATCGGCGCGCGCAGCGTGGTATGATCGAGGTCGCGTTGCGCCTGGTCGAGCACGGCCTTGGCCTGGGCATATTCCGGGAATTGTTCGAGCGGCAGATTGGTATCGCCGAGCAGCGAGCTCAGCGTGGTGTCGCGCTGCTGCACGGTGAACTGCGCCTGCAATTGCGCGCTGACCAGCCCTGCCGTCGCGGTATCGACGTCGGCCGGCGAGCCGGCTTGCGAGGCTGCGAGCTTGGTCTTGCGGTCGACGTCGCGCTGCTTGAGATCGGCGTTCTTGCCCGCAAGTTCGACCAGCGTGTTCAGCGACGTGAGGTTCGCCTTGGCCTTGTCGTAGTCGCTGCGCGCGGTGACGAGCTTGGCCTGGGCCTGCGCCAGCGCGAGCTGGAACGGTTGCGGATCGAGTGTCAGCAGCACGTCGCCGGGATTGACGTGCTGGCCTTCGTGCACCGCGACATTGATGACCTTGCCGGAGATGTCCGGCGTGATCAGCACTTTCTGCGCGCCGACATAGGCGTTGTCGGTCGAGATGTAACGGCCGCCGGTAATATAGATGCCGAAGCCGACGATCAGCGCCAGCGCCGGAATGCCGATCAGCAGCAGGTTGCGCAAACGCTTGCCAGTCGGCCGCGCAAAACGTCCGGTGGACGCCGCAGCCTCGGGCGCGGCATCCGGCGACGACTTCGATTCCGGCGCGGGGACCACCTTCAAAATCTTTTCACTCATGACATTCAACCGTTGGCAGCTTGCTGTTGCGTGGAATTGTTCTGGATCGCCGTGCGCAGATTGCTCTTCACGCGCCCGAGTTCCTTGAGCATGCGTTCGATGGTGGACTCGTCGAGACCCTTGAGTACCGTCCCCATCATGTCGGTGCCGAGCGCAGCCAGTTGTTCGAGCAGCGGCTTGGCCGCCGGCTTCAAATACAACCGGTTGGCGCGGCGATCGTTCGGATCGGCACGGCGCTCGATCAGGCCGTTGTCGGCCAGGCGGTCGAGCAGGCGCGTTAGTGAAATCGGCTGCAGGTCGAGCATCTCGGCAAGTTCCGACTGCTTGAGCCCCTCGGTCCGCTCGATGCGGATCAGCACCGCCCACTGGGCGCGGGAGATGCCGAACTGGCGCGCTCGCTGGTCCGCATAGGTCTTGATCAGGCGGGCTACGTCCATGATCGTAAAGGCGAATTCGCGTTTTAACGGCAGTTGGGGCATGGCTCTCATCTTCTATTCAATCAATATAATAAGCTAGCTTATAATAAGTTCAATAGGGCTTTTGGCTAGGCCCCATCCGCCGGGCCGCACGCCGGGTGACGGCGGGCCTGCCGTGGGGCAAAGTCGCTCAACTAAAAAAATTCACAGGGACGGAAACGACATGGAAATCGGACTCATCGGCGTCGGCATGATGGGACAGCCGATGGCCAAGCGCCTGCTCGCCGCGGGACATTCGCTGGTCATCTATGATACCCGCAACGACGCGGTCGCGCCCTTGGTGGCGCTCGGCGCCAAGCTCGCCTCATCGCCTCAAGACGTTGCCGACCGTGTCGAGACGGTCATGGCCAGTCTGCCGGAGCCGCACATCGTCAAGAAGGTCGCGACCGGCGAGGGCGGCGTCATTTTCGGCAAGAAGGTCAAGCGCTTCATCGATCTGTCGACCACCGGCCCGGGCGTTGCGGCGGAAATCGCCGGCCTGCTGGCCAAGAAGAATATCGTCCAGGTGGATTCCCCGGTTAGCGGCGGCGTCGCCGGCGCGATCAAAGGCACGCTCGCGGTCATGGTGTCCGGCCCGCAGGCCGATATCGATGTCGTGAAGGATGCGCTGTCGGTTTTCGGAACGGTATTCGTCGTCGGCCACCAGCCCGGCATGGCGCAGACCGTCAAGCTCGCCAATAATTTCCTGTCGGCCTCGTCGATGGCCGCGACCTCCGAAGCCATCGTCATGGGCGTCAAGGCCGGTATCGATCCTGCGCTGATGCTCGACGTCATCAATGCCGGTTCGGGCCGCACCACGGCGTCGAGCGGAAAATTTCCCAACAACATCCTGCCGCGCACCTTCGACGCCGGCTTTGCCACCGCGCTGATGCTCAAGGACGTGCGGCTCTGCCTTCAGGAAGCCAAAGCGCTCGGCGTGCCAACCGACATGATGGGCATGGTCGCATCGTTGTGGGAGCGCACAGCGACCGAGATGGGCGCCGACAAGGATTTCACCACCATCGTCCAGACTGTCGAAAACCGCGCCGGCGTCATTGTCGGAAAGAAAAAATGAGCGACGATATTCACGAGGTCTTCGCTGTCGCCTACGCCAGCCACGGCCGCAAGCGCTCGGAAAACTACATCTTCGGCGATCCGCACGACGAGATGACATCGATCACCTATTACGTCTGGGCGATCAAAGGCCCGCACGGTGTCTTTATTGTCGATACCGGTTTTGACGAGGTGGCAGCCAAAGAGCGCGGCCGAACGATCTTTCATCCCGTCGGCGAAGGGCTCAAGGCGCTCGGCATCGACCCGAGTGAAGTCAAGAACGTCATCGCCACCCACATGCATTGGGATCACGCCGGCAATTACGACCTGTTCCCCAATGCGCGTTACCATATCCAGGACGAGGAGATGGCCTACGCCACCGGCCGCTGCATGTGTCACAAGATGCTGCGCATTCCATTCAGCGAAAGCGACGTGCATGCGATGGTCAGCAAGGTCTTTGCCGATCGCTGCGAATTCCACGACGGCACCGACGAACTCGCTCCCGGCATCACCGTGCACAAGATCGGCGGTCATTCGAAGGGACTGCAATGCGTGCGGGTCAAGACCAAACGCGGCTATGTCATGGTCGCGTCAGATTGCATCCATCTCTATTCGCATCTGGACGAAGGCCGCGTATTCCCGATCACCTATTCTGTCGGCGATACGCTTGAGGGCTACACGACGATCCAGAAGCTCGCGACCTCGCGCCGGCACATCGTGCCGGGGCATGATCCGAGCGTTTTGAAAATATATCCGGCGGCGAAGCCTGGGCTGGAGAACTGGATCGTCAAATTGGATGTGGAGCCGACGATCTAGCCGCGCTCGGAATACACTTCCGTCTTGAGATCGACGCTTGAGCGCACGCCGATGTCGTCGAAATGCGTATCGAGGAAGCGCCGTGCTGACCGCTTGCCGACCTTGCGCAACAGTTCGAGCGACTCGAAATCGTTGCGCAATTTGCTCGACGACGACAGCTTTTCGCCCAGCCCTTCCAGCACGATGCGGTGCACGTTGATCCGGCGATATTCATTCGGTCCGGTGCCGTGTGGAATGCGGCCCTGATCGATCAGCCGGTTGACGAACTCGATGGCGCGCAGTTCCGCCATCAGCGCCGAGTTGAACGTGATTTCGTTCACCCGGTTCATGATGTCGTGCGTGGTGTGTGGCACCTTCTTGCGCTCCAGCGGATTGATCTGGACGATGACCACGTCTTCGGTGTCGGTCGAGCGGAAGAACGGATAGATCACCGGATTGCCGAGATAGCCGCCATCCCAGTAGGGCACGCCGTCGATCTCGACCGCGCGGAACACCGCTGGCAGACAGGCCGAGGCCATCACCGCTTCGGCGGAAATCTTGTCATGCGGAAAGATGTGCAGCCGTCCGGTCTGCACATTGGTGGCGGCGATGAAGATCTGCCGCGGGTCGGCGCGCAGGCCGTCGAAATCGACGAAGCGCTCGATCATGTCCTTGAGCGGATTGATGTTGAGCGGATTGAGATCGTAGGGCGACAGATACTGCGACCAGGCCGACAGCCAGTTGAATGTCGGCGAACCTTCGCTCGGCATCATCGAGAACAGCCGATCGGTTACGGCGCGCTGTACCGCCGGCAGGTCGCCGCCGAGACTCGCCGCGCGCCAGAAATCGGAAAGACGCTTGCGGGCTTCATCGGGGCCACCGCGGCGCAAACCATCGGCCAGCATCACCGCGTTGACCGCGCCGGCCGACGTGCCGGAAATGCCTTCGACCGTCAGGCGGCCGTCTTCCAGCAGATGATCGAGCACACCCCATGTGAAGGCGCCATGCGCACCACCGCCCTGCAGCGCGAGATTGATACGCTTGCTGCCCTTGGGCCGGTCCGGCTTGCCGGGTTTGTCGCCGCCGAATGCGCGCGCGAGAAAATCGATCATTGAGCCTTCATTACTGCGCCACCCAGCCGCCGTCGATCGAATAGGCCGAGCCGGTGATGGTCGCTGCCGCATCGCTCGACAGGAACACCGCCAATGCGCCGATGCTTTCCGGCTTGGAAAACTGATGCATCGGCTGCTTCTCCGACAGCAGCGCGATTTCTTCCTCGCGCACGGTCTTGCCCGACGCTTTTGCGCGGTCGTCGATCTGTTTTTGCACCAGCGGTGTCAGCACCCAGCCGGGGCAGATCGCATTGCAGGTGACACCGTCATTGGCGGATTCGAGCGCGACCACTTTGGTCATGCCGACGATGCCGTGCTTGGCGGCGACGTAGGCAACCTTCTGCGCGCTGGCGACCAGGCCATGCGCCGAGGCGATGTTGATGATGCGGCCCCATTTGCGTTTCTTCATGCCGGGCATGGCGGCGCGGATACCGTGAAACGCCGACGACAGGTTGATGGCGATGACGGCGTCCCATTTTTCCGGTGGGAAATCTTCGATGTTGGCGACGTGTTGAATGCCGGCATTGTTCACCAACACGTCGAGCGAACCGAAGGTCTTTTCCGCGGTCGCGATCATCTCGGCGATTTCGGCAGGCTTGCTCATGTCGGCCGGCGAATAAGTCGCCTTGATGCCGAACTCCTTTTCCAGTCCGGCGCGCTCGGCCTCGATCGCGGCCTTGTCGCCGAAACCATTGATGACGACGTTAGCGCCCTCGGCGGCGAATGCGCGCGCGGTGGCGAGGCCGATGCCGGACGTCGAACCTGTCACCAGCGCTGTTTTGCCCGAAAGTTTTGCGTTGAGCATGGCTGTCCTCGTTGCGGGCGGCCGAAATCGGCCTGGGTCATAGGGGAGAGCGCTGGAACCTGCCCCTATTTTTGTTGCAGTGCAATATCTATGTACGCGGAGTCGCGATACAACAGACCCCGGGTTAGACTTGCGTATGAAGGTGAATCGGAAATTGGCTCCTAAAGCGCACAGCCATGCGGTGTTTCCGACGCCCGGTCATGACCATGACCGGTGCGCCAGCGACGCCATCGCGCATGCCGAAACGATCTGCGTTGCCCGCAAGGAACGGCTGACGACGCCGCGCCGCCGCGTACTGGAAGCGTTGCTGGCGAGCCACGCCCCGCTCGGCGCCTACGAACTCATCGACAAACTCGCGGTGCGTGGTGCGCGCCCGGCGCCGATCACGATCTATCGCGCGCTCGATTTCCTGCGCGAGCAGGGACTGGCGCACCGCATCGAAAGCCGCAACGCCTTCATCGCCTGCGTGCATAATCACGATAGCGGCGATCCGGTGGTGTTTCTGATCTGCGAGAAATGCGGCGCGGTCGGCGAAGCCGCTTCCGCCGCGGTGGCCGACACCATCAAAACGGCCTCGCGCGCGGCGGGTTTCACGCCGAAGACGCCGGTGATCGAAATCAGCGGCACCTGCGCGCATTGCAAGGCGGCGTAAGCCGTCGCTCCGCCGGAATTTTCAAAACATGCCGAGCCAGCCAGCCTATACGTCCGCGACGCGGCCGCTCGATATCGCGGCCGCCAGCATCGTCGTCGTGCTCTGCCTGTCGTGGGGCTTCAACCAGGTCGCTACCAAGCTCGCCATCCACGACATCCCGCCGCTGTTGCAGGCGACCATTCGTTCGGTCGTCGCCGCAATGATTGTCGCAGGCTGGTGCCGCCTGCGCGGCATCCCGCTCTTGTCGCGCGACGGTTCGTTGCAAGCCGGCCTCGCCGCCGGATTTTTCTTCGGTCTCGAATTCCTCTTCATCTTTCAGGGCCTCGCCTACACCACGGCCTTGCGGGCCACACTGTTCATCTATCTCGCGCCGTTCTTCGTCGTGCTCGGCGGCCGCATCTTCCTGCCCGCCGACAAATTCAGCGCGGCGCAATGGCTCGGCCTGCTGTTGTCCTTCGCCGGCATGATCGTGGCGTTCGGCCTGCCGACGCCGGCGGTCGATCCGCGTCAGGCGCTGGGCGATCTGATGATGGTGGCCGGTGCCATCTTCTGGGCGACGACGACCTTGATCATCAAATCGCGTCTCAACAGCATCCCTGCGGAAAAGGTGATGCTCTACCAGCTGGTCGTTTCGGCGCCGATGCTCGGGATCGGCGCGCTGGTCGCGGGCGAGCGCATCGCCGCGATGCCGTCGGCTGTGGCCATCGGCGCGCTCGCCTATCAGACGGTCTGGGTGGTGAGTGTGACGTTCGTGATCTGGTTTGCGCTGATCGCGCGCTATTCGGCCAACCGGCTGTCGGTCTTCTCATTCCTGACGCCACTCTTCGGCGTCGCCGCCGGCCATTTCGTGTTGGGCGAGCCTTTGACGCCGGCTTTCGGCGCCGCCGTGGCGCTGGTGGCGGCCGGTCTGGTGCTGGTAAATAAAGCGAAATAGCGGGACTTCCGCCCGCGTTGACCGTGCCATATTTGTCTGGCACTCCGGTGGCTCATGAGCACAGCAGCGCAGGAACGTCATAAATCGGTGGCCGTCGATGTCGGCGGCGTCATCGTTGGCGGCGGTGCGCCCATTGTCGTGCAGTCGATGACCAATACCGACACGGCGGATGTCGAGGGCACGGCGCGCCAAGTGGCGGCGTTGGCGCGTGCCGGCTCGGAACTCGTGCGCATCACCGTTGATCGCGACGAAGCGGCTGCCGCGGTGCCGAAGATCAAGGATCGGCTGGCGCAGATGAACGTGCGCGTGCCGATCGTCGGCGACTTCCACTACAACGGCCACACGCTGCTGACGGATTACCCCGGCTGCGCCGAAGCGCTCGACAAGTACCGCATCAATCCCGGCAATGTCGGCTTCAAGAACAAGCGCGATCCGCAGTTCACCCAGATTGTCGAGATGGCGATCAAGCACGACAAGCCGGTGCGCATCGGCGTCAACTGGGGCTCGCTGGATCAGGAGCTTCTCACCAAGCTGATGGATGAGAACTCGGCGTCCGCTACGCCGCTGGGCGCGCGCGAGGTTACGCACGAGGCGATGGTGCAATCGGCGTTGTTGTCGGCGGCGCGCGCCGAGGATATCGGGCTGCCGAAGAACCGCATCATCCTCTCGGCAAAAGTCTCGGCGGTGCAGGATCTTATCGCAGTCTATATCGAGCTGGCGAAGCGCGCCGACTATGCGCTGCATCTCGGCCTTACCGAAGCCGGCATGGGCTCCAAGGGCATCGTCGCTTCGAGTGCTGCGATGGGTGTGCTGCTGCAGCAGGGCATCGGCGATACTATTCGCGTGTCGCTGACGCCGGAACCAAACGGCGACCGCACGCTCGAGGTTCAGGTCGCGCAGGAATTGCTGCAGACCATGGGGCTGCGCACCTTCGTGCCGCTGGTCGCGGCGTGCCCCGGCTGCGGCCGCACGACCTCGACCACATTCCAGGAACTCGCCTCCGACATCCAGGGCTTCATTCGCACCTCGATGCCGGAATGGAAGACGCGCTATCCCGGCGTCGAGACGCTCAACGTCGCGGTGATGGGCTGTATCGTCAACGGACCGGGTGAGAGCAAGCACGCCGACATCGGCATTTCGCTGCCCGGCACCGGCGAAACGCCGACCGCGCCGGTCTTTGTCGACGGCAAGAAGGTCGCGACTTTGCGCGGCCCGACGCTGACTGCCGACTTCAAGGCGATGGTGATCGATTACATCGAACGGCGCTTCGGTACTGGCGCGCGGGCGGCCGAGTGAAGGCCAAGACTTTCTTTATCGGATTCTTTGCCATCGTTGCGCTGCTGGGCGCGGCTTCGATTTATCTTGCCGCCACTGTCGAGCCGGCCGAAAAATCCTACGCCGCCGTGACGGCGCCGGACAATAAATACAAAGCAGTCAAGATCACGCTTAGCCGTGGCGGTAATCCGCCGTTCTGCGTCGACGGCATCGCCGTCATCCTCGGCGTCTATCCCGACGACTTCGCCGAGCGCGACAGGGCCTATCTGGTGTATTCCGGGCCTTGCGCTGCAAATCGTGCGGCATCGCCGAAGATCGAATGGCTGTCAGCCACGGCGCTGCAAATCACGTATACCAAGCAAGCGGCCGCGGCCAAATCGCCCGCGGTGAAGGACCTCGACGTCACCAAGACGGTGCATGTGACGTTTGCAATTGAGAATCAATGATTTGTAATTCCATTTCCTGCGTAAATGGCAGGACGGGCAATGGGCTTGGAGTATCTATTTTTCCAGATAAAGACTTTCGCGAAACTTCTGAGTTTTTCTGAGTAGTCGAATGTTCGCAATTGACACAATGGTCACAAATAAGACCGCCAGTGCGCCCCACAAACCAATCTCATGCACTGGAAAATTTTTGCGACCTTCTTCAACAAGAACAACTATATAATTTAAAAATAGTAATATTGGTGAAGTACCACAGAGCAGCATTATCGCGATGTGCGAACGCCGTCTCGGCGTGGCCATGCTTTCTTGCTCTCCCCCATAAAAACGAAAGCTCTCCGTTATCTTTATGCTGTCATCCTGAATCCGTCTCAAGTAACGATACAGTAGTCCAATTTGCATATCGACTTGCTGGAATAACAGAACAAAATACAAGGAGATCAAAGGAATAATTGCACTCAAGCAAAATGAAAAATCATCCAAACGGCGCGCCTGAATATCCGATACGCTGTATATATATTTGGCGCCTTTTATTGAAATAAAGGCAGCGGCGAATGCAAGGATTATCTGGATATGAGCGATATGAATCGTCGTCCGACTTGATAGTCGAGCGTTTACTTCCGTACTAAGCGCGGTCCAAATATTTTTGATATCGATCTTATCGTCGTACATGGCGTGAACGCCGTTCTGCTGTGCTCCAGCGCGACAAAGAATTAGGGCAACGACGTGTAGCTGCGTTACGCCGCCTTCAGCGCCGTTTCGATGGCGGCAATCGATTCGGGTGAGACTTTGCCATCGGCATTCACGCCGTGGTTGGCCTGGAAATGCCGCATCGCCGCAGCCGTCATCGGTCCGAACGATCCGTCAGGCACCAGTTCCGGATCGGCGCCCAGTTTGTTGAGTGAAACTTGCAGCCACGCCGTGCTGTGGGCGGGCGGATTTTCGCTGCCAAGCGCGGTCTTCCATCGTCCGAGCCACGCGGTGCGTTCAGCCAGTCCGATGTGTCCGCCGTTAAGATGAAGGGTGACCCCGCCGATGTCGTCGCGTTCGGCGAACGGCAGGCAGCCGCACAGCACGAAATCCGCAACGCCGCATTCGAGTGCGGTCCCGGCAGCGCTTGCCAGATCCGGGTTGCCGATCAGATCGAGGCCAGTCCTGGCGCCGAGCTTGGTGTAGCCATCGCGGCCCGTGACCTGACTCAAACCGCGCCCGATGAACGTCGAGCCGTCATGTGTGCCGGGCCGGTTGCCCATGCGGTTGCCGTAGACATTGTCGATCAGCTTCACCGGAAAATTAGGGTCGCCTGCAAACGATCCCACCTTGCGATAGCAATCGGCGGGGCTGCTGAAGCGGCTTGGCCAGACAACGCAGGCGCGTTCGGCGGTGTACCGGATGTTTTCGGTCATCTCCGTTCCGGCGCCGCATTCGTGACTGAACTGCGCCATGGCGTGCGCGATCACCAGATCGCTGTTCAAACCGTATTTCGGAAAAATGGTCGGCGCTGCTGCTGCTATGCCGGCAATCAAACCTGCGACCTTGGAATCGCCGTGCGGCCACAACGCCTGCAGCATGTTTTCAGTCAGCATACGCAACCCCCACATACGCGGAAAACGCGAGTGTGGGGATTTTGTATCGTTTTCGGCGTATCGTCAACCTGAGGTAGAGCTATCCGATTTTGCTCTTAAATCCAGCCGCCGCCGTCTTTGCCGCGGTTGGCGACGCCGGCTTCTTCGAGGTCGAGTTCGTATTCGATGCGCCGCCGTGCTTCGTCGGTGATCTTGCCGTTTCGCAGCAGTTCGTAGATGAAATCGCGTTCCGCCGCGATCAGCTCCAGTTTGAGCGCTGCGGTCCGGCGCATCTGATAGAGGCCCTCGGTCAAGTTGGCCGGCAGGATCTGCAGGCGGCCTTCGTTGCGCGTGCGCAAATGGTCCGCGGCCTCATTCGGCAACTCGTGATCCTTGATGGCTTTCTCCAGCCGTTTTTTGACTTCCTTCAGCGCCGCCTTGCGGGCTTCGAGTTCGTCCCTGATCTCGTGCTTGTGTTCTTCCTTGCCGAGCTTGGTCAGCCCCAGCCATTGCACGACGAAGGGCAGCATCAGGCCCTGGCCGACCAGCGTGAGCACAATGACGCCAAAGGTGATGAACAAAATCAGGTCGCGGTGCGGAAACGGCTGGCCGTTGGCGATGGTGTAGGGAATGGCCAAAGCCGCCGCGAGCGAGACGACGCCGCGCACGCCGGTGAAGCCGAGCAGGAACGGCCCCTGCCATGGCGGCGCCGGGTCGCGCTTTGCCAGCGACGGAATCAGCCAGCGCGGAACGTAGGTCGCCGGAAAAACCCAGATGAAGCGCGCGGCAATGGCGATGGCCGTGGTCAACATCGTGGCATAAAGCAACTCGTTGAGGGAGAAGACCTGCACTTGTTCGATCAGCGTGCGCGCCTGCAAACCGGTCAACAGGAACACAAAGCCTTCGATCAGATAGATGATCAAATCCCAGAAGAAGATTCCCTGTAGCCGCGTGCCGGACGGAATCAGGCGCGGCCCGATCCAGCTGACGTAAAGTCCGCAAGCCACCGTCGCCAACACGCCGGAGCCGCCGAAATGTTCGGGCACCCAATAGGCGAGATAAGGCGTCATCAGCGATAGCGTGATTTCGACGCGCGGCTCGCGCGCCCATTTGCGCAAGCGCAGGCTGAGCCAGCCGACACCGATACCGTAGATGATTTCGCCGACCACGATGGCGGCGAAAGTGCCGGACGCCTGCCACGGCGAGAACGTGCCGAGGCTGACGGCGACAACGGCGAAGCGATACAGGATCAGCGCGGTGGCATCGTTGGCGAGCCCTTCGCCTTCCAGCACCACCATCAGCCGGCGCGGCAATCCGAGCCGCCGCGCGATCGCCAGCGGCGCGACGACATCCGGCGGCGCGACGATGGCGCCCAGCACGAAGCCGACCGCCCAGTCGAAATGCAGCAAATAGTGCGCGGCAGCCGCGATGGCGCAGGTCGTGAAAACCACGGCGCCAAACGCCAGCAGCGCGATCGGCCGCAGATTGAAGCGGAATTCGCGCCAGCTCATGGCGACGCCGGCCGAATAGATCAGCGGCGGCAGGATCACCAGCAGCACGAGTTCCGGCGCGAGCTGCACTTTCGGCAGGCCGGGAATCAGCGCCATGCCGACGCCGGCGACCACCAGCAGGATCGAGGGCGCGACGTGCAGCCGCTTGGCCGCGACGGCGACGGCCGCCAGCACGGCCATCATCAGCAGAATGGTCTGGGCAATCGCCGTCATATCAGGTTCGACACCATGTTCACCGTCAGCGCCAGAACCGTCACGTTGAAGAAGAACGACAACACGCCGTGAATGGCGGCCATACGGCGGATCACCTTGCTGCAGATATTCACGTCGGAGGTTTGCGAGGTCATGCCGATGACAAGCGAGAAATAGAGAAAGTCCCGATAGTCAGGCTTGGAATCATGAGGAAACACGAGACCGCCAATCTCGCCGTCGCGGCGATCGGCGTAATACTCGTGCGCATAGTGAAACGTAAAAATCGTGTGCACGAAGGTCCACGACAGCAGGATCGTATTGATAGCCAGCATGACATGTGCGGCGACGCCGCCTGGCATCACCGCGTGCTCCGCGCCGGACTTCAACCCGCCAAGCGCGAAAGCGATGGCGACGAAACTGGCAGCGGTGGCGGCGATCGACAACAGAAGAATGAAGCCCGCGCCTTCGTCTTCCTCAGCGGCGCGTTGGCGGATATGCACTACTTCGGTGCGCCACATCATCGCGTAAGTGAGAACCAGATAGATCGCGACGCCGACGTCCCAGCCGATCAGGATACAGGCCGGTGCGTGAACGCTATCGGGTAACACCAGGCTCACGACGATACCGATAACCGCGGCAAGCAGCAGTTTGTTGTGCAGTTGTACGAAGCGGATCGGTAGCGGATGGCGAATGGTCGTCTTTTTTCTGGCCATGATCTCTAATTTCGCCGCTGTGCAATGAAACGCGCCGCATCGCGCAGAGTATCGGCCTTCGCACCGAACGGCGCCAGCGCGGCGTCGGCATCGGCGATCAACGCATCGAGTCTGGCGTGGGCGCCGGCGACGCCGAGCGTGGAAACCAGTGTGGCCTTGCCGGCGGCGGCATCTTTGGCGATGGCTTTGCCAAGTGTGGCGCTGTCGCCTTCGACGTCGAGCAAATCGTCGGCGATCTGGAAGGCCTGGCCGATCACCGCGCCATAACGATTGATATTGGCGCGCGCCGTGTCGTCGGCTTTGCCGAGAATGGCGCCGGCCCGGCAGGCAAAGTGAATGAGCGCGCCGGTCTTCATGGCCTGCAGTGTCATGATCTCTGTTTCGCCGAGCGTGCGCTTGTCGGCAAAGCGGCCTTCGGCGGCGAGGTCGAGCATCTGCCCGCCGGCCATGCCGCCGACGCCGGAGGCGCGCGCCAGTTCCGATACCAGTGCCACGCGCACATTCGCATCGGTATGAACTTCGACGCGCGCGACGATGTCGAAGGCCAGCGTCAGCAGTGCATCGCCGGTGAGAATTGCGGTCGCTTCGTCGAATGCTTTGTGAACGGTGGGACGGCCGCGACGCAGGTCGTCGTCATCCATCGCCGGCAGGTCGTCATGGACCAGCGAATAACAGTGCAGGCACTCGAGCGCCGCGCCCGCCAGCAGCGCGCCGTCGCGCCGTGCGCCGAACAGAGCCGCGGTCTCGACCAGCAGAAACGATCGCAACCGCTTGCCGCCGCCGAGCACGGCATGACGCATCGCCGCGAGCAGGCGTTCCGGCCGCGTTGTTTCTCCGGGCAGCGGCGCATCGCCGAGCAGATGGCCGAGCAAGGTTTCGGTCTCGGTCGCAACCGCGGTCAGTCGCGTGGTAAAGTCGTGGGCGGCATTCATGCCGCCATTGTTAGCCTTGAGCGGCGGCTGTCCGCAATTCGCGTCTGGATGGGTTAGGGTGGGGCATGGTCCTGCCCGATCAACGTTCCGGCAAGCGGCTGACGGTTGCCTACGATATTCTGCGGCTGCCACGGCTGGCCTGGCTGGCCTGGCCGCTGCGGGTGGTGCTTTTCGCCATATTGATCGTGCTGGCGCTGCCTTATCTGCTGACGCCGCTCTATGCGGTGGTCGACCCGACCTCGACCGTGATGCTGTGGCGGAATATCACCGGCGCGCGGGTCGAGCGGCAGTTCGTCAAACTGGAACGTATTTCGCCGGCGCTTCCTCTGGCGGTACTCATCGCCGAGGATGGCCGCTTCTGCGAGCATTACGGCATCGATTTCAAGGAACTCCGCGCGGCTATGGCCGATGCCGACGATCTTGGCGACGCGCGGGGCGGCTCCACCATCACCCAACAGGTCGCCAAGAACCTGTTTCTGTGGGGCGGCCGCAGCTTCGTGCGCAAGGCGCTAGAGTTTCCGCTGGCGCTCTGGATCGACCTGGTGCTGTCGAAGCGGCGGGTGCTGGAAATTTACCTCAACATCGCCGAATGGGGCCCGAACGGCGAGTTCGGCGTCGAGGCAGGCAGCCGGCGGGCCTTTGGCCGGCCGGCGCGCGATCTGACGGCCTATCAGGCCGCCCTGCTGGCGGCGATGCTGCCGAACCCGGTCACCCGGGACGCCAAGGCCCCGGGACCGGGTCTGCGGCGGCTGGCGGGGCTCTATACGACCCGCGCCGCCCGTTTACCCGAGGCGGCGGCCTGTCTGCGGCAAAATCGCTGATTTTGGGCCATAAACGGCCGCCATTTGCCCTAGCCTTAACGGGCCCGTTCCTCTATAAGCCCGGCTTCAAACGACATTTTACGCCTCAAGGGTTTCCACCATGGCTGTTCCAAAACGAAAAACCTCGCCGTCGCGCCGCGGCATGCGCCGTTCCGCCGATGCGCTCAAGCGCCCGAGCTACGTCGAAGACAAGGACTCCGGTGAGCTGCGCCGTCCGCACCACATCGACCTGAAGACCGGCATGTACAAAGGCCGCCAGGTTCTCAAGGCCAAGACCGAAGCCTAAAGGGCTCTGTCGCTAGCGGGAGGGAAGCTGGACATGTTCATCCTCGGCTTTCCCCTGCTGCTGGTTTCCTTCGCTATCTACAACATCATCGCCTTCCTGATGCCGGGCGTCTCCTGGACCGGGACGCTGACGAGCGTGCACATGATGTCCGGCGGCGACTGGACCATGTCGGCCGGCGACATGCTGGTCGCGCTGTCGATCGTGCTGTTGTTCGGCGAGATGATGAAGTCGACCCGCATCGGCATTCGCAGCGTCGTCGATCACGGCCTGTCGCTGGTGGTGTTCCTCGCCATCATGGCCGAGTTCCTGCTGGTCAAGCAGGCCGCCACCTCCACCTTCTTCCTACTGCTTGTCATCAGCCTCATCGATGTGATGGGCGGCTTTGCGATTACGTTGCGCTCGGCGCAGCGCGACCTGACGGTCGAAGGTACGCTCCCGCACATCTCCTAAATCCCCTTCGGCGTTCAAACACCATGCGCGACTTTCATCTGCCCGGCCGCTCGCCTGTTATTGCCAGCAACGGCATGGCGGCGACCTCGCATCCCTTGGCGACTTTGACCGCGATCGACGTTCTGCGCGCCGGCGGCAATGCGGTCGATGCCGCGATCTCCGCGGTCGCGGTGTTGTGCGTGGTCGAGCCGCATATGACCGGCATCGGCGGCGATTGTTTCACGCTGATCGCCGAACCCGGCAAGCCGGTGTGGGGCTATAACGGCTGCGGCCGTTCCGGCGCGAAAGCGTCGACGCAAGCGCTGCTTGAAAAAGGCATGACGTCGATCCCCGCCACGTCGCCGTTCGCGGTGAACGTGCCCGGCGCCATCGAAGCCTGGAGTTCGATCCTCAAGGCACGCGGCACCTATTCGCTAGAGAAAGCGCTCGCGCCTGCCATCAATTATGCCGAAAACGGCTTTCCGGTTGCGCCTCGTGTCGGTTCCGATTGGCCCAAGCAACTGGCCAAGCTCGGCAACAGTGCCGGGGCGACGCGGCACTATCTGTTCGATGGCAAAGCACCGACCGTCGGCGACGTCATCAAGCTGCCAGCGCTGGCAGCGACCTTGAAGGCTATCGCCAAAGACGGCCCGCGCGCCTTTTACGAAGGCCCGATCGCCGAGGACATGGTGGCGACGCTGAACGCGCGAGGCTCTGTGCTCTCGCTCGACGACTTCGCCAGACATCGCGGCGAAGAACAGACCCCGATCTCGACCAATTATCGCGGGCTCGATCTGGTCGAACTGCCGCCGAATGGGCAGGGCCTCACGGCGCTGGTGCTTCTCAACATTCTCGAAAATTTTGACATGAAGTCGCTCGAACCGGCCGGCGCCGACCGCTTCCACCTTCAACTCGAAGCAGCGCGCCTCGCCTTTGCCGTCCGCGACACGCACATCGCCGAGCCGTCTTTCATGCACGTGCCAGTCGAGAAGCTGCTCGACAAGGCATTCGCCAAATCGCTGGCCGCCAAGATCGACAAGGCCAGGCGTGTGCCGCTGCCGCCGCATCCGGCGCCGGGTGGCGACACGGTCTATCTGACCGTCGTCGACAAAGATCGCCGCGCCTGTTCGCTGATCAACTCGCTTTTCTCAAGCTTCGGCTCCGGCATCTGCACCGAAAAAACCGGCGTGATGTTCAACAACCGCGGCTCCGGTTTTGTGCTCGATCCAAGCCATCCGAACGCACTCGGCCCGAACAAGCGCCCGATGCATACGATCATTCCGGCGCTGGCGATGAAGGACGGCCGCTGCGACGCCACCTTCGGTGTGATGGGCGCACATTACCAGCCGATGGGCCATACGCAGATGGTCCTCAATATGGTCGACTACGGCCTCGACGTTCAGGAAGCGATCGACATGCCGCGCGCTTTCTACGAAGGCGAGAAGACCTTGGTCGAACGCAGCATTTCGGCGGCCACGGCTGAGGGATTGAAGGCGCGCGGCCATGACGTCGTCGTCGAGCCGTCGCCCTGGGGCGGCGCGCAGATCATCAAGATCGATTGGGATCGCGGCGTATTGATCGGCGGCTCGGAGCCGCGCAAGGACGGCATGGCGCTCGGTTACTGAGCGCTGCCGGTCAGCCTTCGTCGAATTCCATCATCGCCTTGGCGGCGCGATAGGCGTCGATGGCCTCAGCCGGTTCGGCGCGGCGGCGGTCGCGTGTTTGCGGGTGCCTGTCCTTGGTGGCGATCAACTGCGCGAGAAACGGCGCCTGACGGAAGTTTGACACAGGCGGCACGGCCTGCTGCGGCTCGATCACCGTGAGCGCGCGTCCGCCGGCATCCTTAACAAGTCCCGGCTCGTCGGAAAACTTTGCGGAATCCGTTAACCGTGAACTTGAACTGTTGATTTCGCTGATACGCATCTACAGTGCCTGTCTCGATTCGCGACAACTGAATGTTGTCTCCGTTATCAATCGCAAGGCGCGTGCCACCGGGATTATGTCCGTTAACGCCGACAGATCGCTGTGTTTTGCGATTGTTTAGTGTTTAACGCGTACCTTCGGCATCGGTAACGGGTTCGCAAAAACAACGCCGCACAAGGCGGTGCGTTCCAAAAAGGGGCGAGTGTGACACAGGCAGCCGGCGTCATAGACGCTGCAGAAATTCTTAACTCTATCGGCGAGGCCGCCTATGAATGGCGGCTCGACACCGACGCATTGAGCTGGAGCAGCAATACCGCGGCGGTGCTGGGCATCGCCGATATGGCGGAGATCGCCAGCGGCAAGGCGTTTGCGTTGTGCACTGACGCGACCGGCGGGCAGGCCCGCGTCGATGTCATCCAGCAACAGGGCGCGATCGATACCGGTAACGGCGTTGCCTATCAGGCGCAGTACGCTTTCAAGCGTGGCGATGAAAAAATCTGGATCGAGGATACCGGCCGCTGGTTCGCTGGCCCCGACGGCAGGCCGCAACGCGCCCACGGCATCGTGCGCGCCATCACCGAGCGTCACCAGCGCGAAAGCAAGCTGTTACAGCTTGCCAACTTCGATTTGCTGACCGGCGAGCTCAACCGCGTGCGTCTCGTCGAAGTGCTCGGCGCGACTCTCGACGAAACCGTCAAATTCCGCGGTTCGTGCGGCTTTTTGCTGGTCGCCATCGATCACCTCGCGCGGCTCAACGAATCCTATGGTTTCGAGACCACCGAGGAAGTGATCGCGCAGGTCGCCAAGCGCATTCGCGCGCGGCTTCGCGGCAAGGATCATCTCGGCCGTTTCACCGGTAACAAATTCGGCGTGGTCTTGACGAGTTGCACGCCTGACGAATTGACCGTCGCCGCCGAGCGGCTGCTAGCTGGCGTGCGCGACGAAACCATCACGACGCTTGCCGGACCGGTTGCCGTGACTGTGACGATCGGCGGCGTCACCGCGCCGCGTCATGCGCGGACCGTCCCGGAAATTCTCAGCCGCGCGCAGGACGCGCTGCATGCCGCGCGCGCCAAGCGTCACGGATCCTTTGTCGCCTACCGCCCCAATGTCGAACGCGATGCACTACGCCGCGAAAGCGTGCGCGCCACCGACGAGATCGTCGCGGCGCTCAACGAACGCCGCATTGGCCTCGCCTTCGAGCCGGTGGTCGATGCGGGCAGCCGCACGCCAGCTTTCTATGAATGCCTGATGCGCGTCAGCCGCAGCGACGGCACCGTGTGCCATGCCAACGAAATCGTACCGGTGGCCGAACGTCTCGGCCTGGTGCGCATGCTCGACTACCGCGTGTTGGAAATGGTTGTGGCCGAACTCGCCGCCGCCCCCGCGCTGACCGCCAGCGTCAACGTTTCGCCGGCCTCGACCGTCGATCCCGATTGGTGGGCCGGCCTCGGCGCATTGCTGCGCGCCAGTTCCGGCGTCGCCGAACGGCTGATCGTCGAAATCACCGAGACCGCCGCCATTCAGGATGTCGACGATACCCGCGGCTTCGTTAGCCGCGTGAAGGATCTCGGCTGCCGTATCGCCATCGACGATTTCGGCGCCGGCAACACGTCGTTCCGGAATTTGCGCAAGCTTGGCGTCGATATCGTGAAGATCGACGGCGCCTTCGTGCAGAACATTATCAAGTCGGGTGACGACCGCGCCTTCGTCCACACCATGATCGACCTGTCGCACCGGCTTGGCCTCAAGGCCGTTGCCGAATGGGTGCAGGACGAAGAAGCCGCCAAGCTTCTTACCGGCTTGAACTGCGATTACCTGCAAGGCGCGCTGATCGGACTCGCCAGCGGCGAGCGGCCGTGGCTCGCCGGGCAAAATCTCGCGGTCAACGCTTAAGCGTTATTCCTTCGCGCCACCGAGCTTGTCGAGACGCTTCTGCATCTCGTCGAGCTGCTGCTTGAGTTCGTCCACACCGCCGGTCGAGGCCGGCTTTTCGTCCGTGGCCGCTCCCGGCTTGCCGCCGCGCGCGAAAGGCGGGGCGAACATGGCGAAGGTCTTTTCGAACATTTCCATGTTGCGGCGCACCTGATCTTCGAGCGTGCCGAAACCGCCAACGCCGAACGCCTGCGTGATCTGTTCGCGGAATTTGCCCTGCTGGCTGGTGAGCGACTGCATCGATTGCTCGAGGAAGCTCGGCACCATCATCTGCATGCTGTCGCCGTAGAAGCGGATCAGCTGCCGAAGGAAGGCGATCGGCAGCAGGCTTTGACCTTCCTTGCTTTCCTGCTCGGAAACGATCTGTGCCAGCACTGAGCGTGTGATGTCTTCGCCGGTCTTGGCATCGAAAACGACGAAATCTTCACCGTTCTTGACCATGACGGCGAGGTCTTCGAGCGTCACATAGGTGCTCGTACCGGTATTATAAAGCCGCCGGTTCGCGTACTTCTTGATCGTAATCGGCTCTTTTTCTTCTGCCATTTTGATAACGTTTCCCCTGCCCAGAACTCAAGCATAAGCGCAATCCGCCGCCCTGGGCCACTGTTTTGTGGCGTTGCGGTAAACCCGCATTGCGGCTGCGAAGGGCTTGCGGAACTGGCCAAAAAGCGCCAATTCTCGCCCCACCGGCCCCGGAGCCGCAAAACATCAGGAGTTTTCGATGAAGGACGACATCGTTATTGTGAGCGCCGCCCGCACGCCGGTCGGCAGCTTCAACGGGGCCTTCGCCAATCTGCCGGCGCATGAGCTTGGTAAAGCCGCCATCCAGGAAGTGCTGAAGCGCGCCGGGGTTGAGGGCGCCCAGGTTTCCGAAGTCATCATGGGTCAGATCCTGACCGCCGGTCAGGGCCAGAACCCCGCCCGCCAGGCCTCGATCGCCGCCGGCATCCCGGTCGAAAGCCCGGCCTGGGGCATCAACATGCTGTGCGGTTCGGGTCTGCGCGCGGTTGCGCTCGGCTATCAGGCCATCATGAACGGCGACAGTGACATCGTCGTCGCCGGCGGCCAGGAGTCGATGAGCATGGCTCCGCACGCCCAGCACCTGCGCAACGGTATCAAGATGGGCAACTTCGACATGGTCGACACCATGATCAAGGACGGCCTGTGGGATGCCTTCAACGGCTATCACATGGGAACGACCGCCGAGAACGTTGCCAAGCAGTTCCAGATCACTCGCGCGCAACAGGATGAGTTCGCGGTGAAATCACAGAACAAGGCTGAGGCCGCCCAGGCCGCCGGCAAGTTCAAGGACGAGATCGTTGCGGTCACCATCAAGTCGCGCAAAGGCGACATCGTGGTCGACACCGACGAATATCCGAAAAAGGGCGTGACGCTTGAATCGCTGACCAAACTGCGACCGGCATTCGACAAAGAAGGCACCGTTACCGCCGGCAGCGCTTCGGGCATCAACGATGGCGCCGCAGCGGTGGTGCTGATGAGGGCGTCGGAAGCCGCCAAGCGCGGCAAGACCCCGCTCGCGCGTATCGTTTCTTGGGCTCAAGCCGGCGTCGATCCGTCGATCATGGGCACCGGACCGATCCCGGCGTCGCGCGCGGCCCTCAAGAAGGCCGGCTGGAAGCACGACGACCTCGATCTGGTCGAAGCCAACGAGGCTTTCGCCGCGCAGGCCTGCGCGGTCAACAAGGACCTCGGCTGGAATACCGACAAGGTCAACGTCAACGGCGGCGCCATCGCCATTGGTCATCCGATCGGTGCGTCGGGCGCGCGCGTGCTGGTGACGCTGCTGCACGAAATGGGCCGCCGCAACGCGAAGAAGGGCCTTGCGACACTTTGCATCGGTGGCGGCATGGGCATCGCCATGTGCGTTGAACGTGGCTAAGCACGCTTAAATTTTAAGCGGCGGATTTACACTGCATTGCAGCGTCACTCTGGTGCAATGCAAAAATTTTAAGAATGCCCGGTCCTTGCGCCGGGCATTTTGTTTTTGCGCAGCAAAACGGTGGACGTGACAATTCCACCATGACAAAACAAAAAACGAATTGGGAGGAGTTTGTAAAAATGTCTCGCGTTGCATTGGTCACCGGCGGCACCCGCGGCATCGGCGCGGCGATCGCCAAGGCGCTGAAGGCAGCAGGCTACAAAGTCGCCGCCAGCTATGCCGGCAATGACGAGGCGGCGCAGAAATTCAAGGACGAGACCGGCATTCCCGTCTTCAAGTGGGATGTGTTGTCGTTCGAAGCCTGCGGCGAAGGCATCAAGAAGGTCCAGGCCGAAGTTGGACCGATCGAGATTCTCGTCAACAATGCCGGCATCACCAAGGACGCCATGCTGCACCGGATGAAGCCGGAGCAGTGGAGCGCGGTGATCAACACCAATCTCGGCTCGCTGTTCAACATGTGCCGCCAAGTCATAGAAGGCATGCGCGAGCGCAAGTTCGGCCGCATCATCAACATCTCGTCGATCAACGGCCAGAAGGGCCAGATGGGCCAGACCAATTATTCGGCCGCCAAGGCCGGCGAGATCGGCTTCACCAAGGCGCTGGCGCAGGAGAGCGCGCGTTCCGGCATCACCGTGAACGCCATCTGCCCCGGTTACATCAATACCGAGATGGTGCAGGCGGTGCCGAAGGACGTTTTGGAAAAGAGCATCCTGCCGCTGATTCCGATCGGCCGCCTCGGCGAACCGCAAGAAATCGCGCGTTGCGTGGTTTTTCTCGCCGCCGACGAGGCCGGCCTGATGACCGGCTCGACGCTCACCGCCAATGGCGGCCAGTATTTCGCTTAAAGGGCTCTCATGACCACCAATCGCGTTCACCGCGTCGCCGTCATCCCCGGCGATGGCATCGGCAAGGAAGTCATGCCTGAGGGCGTGCGCGTGCTCGAAGCCGCGGCCAAGAAATTCGGCTTCAAGCTGCAGTTCGACGATTTCGATTTCGCGTCGTGCGACTATTACGAAAAGCACGGCCGCATGATGCCGGAGGACTGGAAAGATCAGATCGGCAAGCATGACGCGATCTATTTTGGTGCGGTCGGCATGCCCGACAAGGTGCCGGATCATATTTCGCTGTGGGGCTCGCTGATCCTGTTCCGCCGCGAGTTCGATCAGTACGTAAACTTGCGCCCCGTGCGTTTGATGCCGGGCGTGCCGTGCCCGCTGGTCGGCCGCAAGCCGGGCGACATCGACTTCTGGGTGGTGCGCGAGAATACCGAAGGCGAATATTCAGCGATCGGCGGCAAGATGTTTGCCGGTACCGACCGCGAAGTCGTGGTCCAGGAAACGGTGATGAGCCGCACCGGCGTCGATCGCGTGCTGAAATTCGCCTTCGAACTGGCGAAATCCACCCCGAAAAAGCACCTGACTTCAGCCACAAAATCCAACGGCATCGCCATCACCATGCCGTACTGGGACGAGCGCGTGAAGGAAATGGCCAAGGGCTATCCCGAGGTGAAGTGGAATCAGTTTCACATCGACATCCTCGCCGCCCACTTCGTCATGAATCCGGACAAGTTCAACGTTGTCGTCGCGTCGAATTTGTTCGGCGATATTCTTTCCGACCTCGGTCCGGCCTGTACAGGCACCATCGGCATCGCGCCGTCGGGCAATATCAATCCCGAGCGGCTGTTTCCGTCGGTGTTCGAGCCGGTGCACGGCTCGGCGCCGGACATCCACGGGCAAGGCATCGCCAACCCGATCGGCCAGATCTGGTCCGGCGCCATGATGCTGGAACATCTCGGCGAGCCGGAAGCCGCCAAGGCCATCGTGACGGCCATCGAAAAGGTGCTGGCGCAGGACAAATTGCGCACCCGCGACCTGAAAGGTTCCGCAAATACAGTTACTTGCGGCAAGGCCGTGGCCGACGCGCTGGCTTGAGCGGGTAGCCCTGACGTCCGATTTCGCGTAAGACCCCTCTTACGAGACCGGTTGCAGCTCCGCGAGCGGTGAGTGCCCAACGCTGGAAGCGAATGCGCCGAATTGTCGTCACAGGGACTGGCCTTGTCTCGCCGCTCGGCTGCGGCACCGAGCTGGTCTGGCAGCGGCTGCTCGCCGGCCGGTCCGGCATCCGCCGTTTGAACGATAATCTCGTACACGACGTCGCTGCCAAGATTGCGGGCGTCGTGCCGACGCCGGACGAGGACGAGGAGGGCGGCTTCAACCCGACGCTCTCCGTTTCCGTCAAAGATCAGATGCGCATGGACCGCTTCATCCAGTTTGCGATGGGCGCCGCGCACGAAGCCATCGCGCAGGCCGGCTGGATCCCCAAAACCGACGCCGAGAAAAATTGCACGGCGACAATCATCGGCTCCGGCATCGGCGGCTTCGCCACCATGAAGCAGGCCGTGCACACCACCGATCAGCGCGGCCCGCGCAAACTGTCGCCGTTCACGGTGCCGTCGTTCCTGGTCAATCTCGCGGCCGGACAGATTTCGATCCATCACAATTTCCGCGGCGCCATCGGTGCGCCGGTCACGGCCTGCGCCGCCAGTCTGCAGGCGCTGGGCGATGGCGCGCGGCTCATCCGTGCCGGCGAGGCCGACGTCGCGGTGTGCGGTGGCGCCGAAAGCTGCATCGAGCGCGTCAGTCTCGGCAGTTTTGCGGCCGCCCGCGCATTGTCCACGCATTACAACGACACGCCGGAACGCGCGTCGCGGCCGTTCGACAAGAACCGCGACGGCTTTGTCATGAGCGAAGGCGCGGCGGTGCTGGTGATCGAAGAGCTCAATCATGCGCTGGCGCGTGGCGCGACGCCTTTGGCCGAAATCGTCGGCTATGGCACGACGTCGGACGCCTATCACATGGCGGCCGCGCCGGAAGGCGGCGAAGGCCTGCAGCGTTGCATGCGGCTTGCGATCGATACGGCCGGCGTCAGGCCCGAAGACATCGGCTACGTCAACGCGCATGCGACATCGACGCCGCTCGGCGATGCCGCCGAACTCACGGCGATCCATCAAGTGTTCAATGGGTCGCGGCCGGCGATCTCATCGACCAAATCGTCGACCGGGCATCTGCTCGGCGCTGCCGGCGCGACGGCGGCGATCCTGACGGTGAGCGCGCTGCGCGCCGGTATTCTTCCACCGACGCTCAATCTTGAAGAAGCCGACGAGGGCTTCGAGAATGCAGATCTGATCGGTCCTACGCCACGCGCGCGCGCGACCGACTACGCGATGGTCAATGGCTTTGGCTTCGGTGGCGTCAATGCCACGGCGTTGCTCAAGCGCTGGACGAACTAGACTTTTATGCGCCCTTATAGGCCTTGATTGCCGCGCCGAAAGCCTCGAATAAAGCCCGGTTCACGGCATTGGTCTGCGGGTTGTATTCGGCGTGCCATTGCACGCCCAGCGCAAAGCCCGGCGCATCGGCGATGCGGATGGCTTCCACGGTGCTGTCATCGGCAACGCCCTCAATGACGACGCGCTTGCCGGGCTCCAGCACGCCCTGACCGTGCAGCGAATTCACGCGGATGGTTTCCGCGCCGAAGATTTTCGCAAAGGCGCCGCCGGCGACGAGGTGCACGTCATGCCGGTCGCCATAGACGACGTCCTGGTCCGGATGGATTTCGCCGTTGTCGAGCCGCGGCATGCGGTGGTTCATGCGGCCCGGTATGTCGCGGATTTCGGGATGCAGCGAACTGCCGTAAGCGACGCACATTTCCTGAAAGCCGCGGCACAGGCCGAGCAGCGGCACGCCGCGCTCGACGCAGACCTGAACCAGCTCCAGCGCCATCGCGTCGCGCCGTAAATCATAGGGTTCGTAGCTGACATGCTCTTCGGCGCCGAAGCGGGTGGGGTGCACATTGGCACGCGCGCCGGTCAGCAGGATGCCGTCGACGGCATCGAGCAAGGCGTCGATCTCGGTGATTTCCGGCGCGCCGGCAAACATCAGCGGCAGGGCGCCGGCGACTTCCTTAACCGCCATCAGATTGCGTTCGCCGACGCGCTGGGCGGGAAACCGGTTCTCGACCAGATGCGCACTGCCGATCACGCCGATGACCGGGCGTTTCATCAGTTTATTCTCACTTGCGTAAATCCGCGAAGGCTTTGTCCAGCCGCCCCAGCGCGTCTTCGAGAATCGGACGCGGCGTGGCGAAGTTGAAACGCAGCCAGTTGTCGCCGCCGGGCCCGAACTGCGGGCCAGGACTGGCAAAGATATGCGCGCGATCGGCAACGCGGTCGGCGACGTCCTTGGCGGCGAGGCCAGTCCCTGAGAAATCGACCCAGGCGAGATAGGTGGCGTCGAGTTTCATCGAACGCGCGCCGGGAGCACTTTTCTCAATCCGCGTGTCGAGCATTTTGCGATTGGCATCGAGATAAGGCAGCAGTGCGTCCAGCCAGGCTTCGCCGGTGCGCCAGGCCGCTTCGGTCGCGACCATGCCGAACAGATTGTAGGAGGCCAGACCCGCCGCGCCGATGCGCGCATCGAGCTTGCGCTTGATCTCCTTGTTCGACGTGAAGCAGGCGCCGACATGGGCGCCGGCGAGATTGAACGTCTTGGTCGCGGCGACGCAGGTGATCAGCCGGTCGGCGATCTCCGGCGCGGCGGTAAGCGTCGGCGTGTGCTTGGCGCCGGGGAAGACGAGATCGCAGTGGATTTCGTCGGACACCAGAATGAGGTCGTGCTCGACGCAGAAGGTCGCGAGCTCACGCAGTTCCTGCGGCGACCAGACGGTGCCGCCGGGATTGTGCGGGCTGCACAGGAACACGACCTTGGTGCGCCGCGTCAGTTTTTTGCCGAGCGCCTCGAGGTCCATGACGTAGCGTCCGTTGGACTGCACGAGGTGGGAGTCGAGGATGCGCCGGTCGTTGGCGGGGATGATGCGGCGGAAGGCGTGGTAGACCGGCGGGAACACCACGACCTCGTCGCCGGGCTCGCTGATGGCCTGGAGAATGAGGCCGAGCCCCGAGACGATGCCAGGGGTCGGACTGACCCAGGCCGGATCGACCTTCAGGTTATGGCGGTGGGCGAGCCAGGCGGTCAGCGCCTCCGCCCAGCTTCCGGTGTCGGCGTAATAGCCGTGCGTGGCGCGCTTGACCTCGGCGGACAGGGCCTCGGTTACGCCCGGCGGCGCGGCGAAATCCATGTCCGCGACCCACATCGCGATGGCGTCCGGGGCGGTGATGCCGGACAGCTTGGCGATATTGTCCCACTTGGTGGCGTGCGTGCCGCGGCGCTCAATAACGCGGTCGAAATCGAACATAGGCTTGCGGCTCCTCGACGGACGAGAACCCATTGATGGTAGGAGCCGTCGGGCTGGTCAAGGCACTCCGGGGTGTGGGACGGCAAATTCGGGGCGGCTATGCGCCGGGTGCGGGGCCTAGAAGAACCCGACGGATTCGCAGCCGGTGCCGGCCTGGAAGCTTTGTTTGACCTTTGCAGTGGGGATATCGATGATGTGCATCGAGCCGTCGCCCTGGCAGCCGACGAACAGCTCGTCGCCGCGGAACGCGAAATCCATCGGCTGGGCGCCGACCGGCACGGCCTTCTGCGCGCCGAACGAAGCATCGATGATATGCAGCATGTTGCTGTTGAGATTGCTGACGACGACCAGTTTGCCGTCCGGGGAATAGCGCGCGATCTGCGCCGGCTTGGCGGCGCCTTCGAGCGCTACCTCGCGGGTCACCTTGCCGCTCGCAGTATCGATCAGGAATACGACCGGATTTTCGTCGCTGACCGCGACCACGGTCTTACCGTCGTTGGAGACGGCGATGCCGGCCAGCGCCTGCGGCGTCTTGATCTGGCCGAGCAGCTTGCGATTCGGCAGGTCGATCACCGAGACCGAGGCGTCTTCCTCATTGTCGGTATAGAGACGCTGACCATCGGCAGCGATGCACAGGCGATGGCCGTTGGTTGAGCCGGAATCGATGGCATAGGCCATCTTGTTGGTCTTCGGATCGATGACCGCGACCACCGAGCTGTTCTCGCAGGTGATGTAGATCATGCCATCGGCGCCGAGCCGCACCGTATGCGGCGCGCGGAACGGCGACAGATCGATGCTATCGACAACCTCGCGCTTGATGAGATCGATGACATGCAGCGTGTGGCCGGGGTTAGGATTGCGGCCGTGAATGCCGTCGCCGTAGATCGGCACGTAGGCGCGGTTGGTTTCCGGGATCACCAGCAGTTCGTGGACGGTGCGCTGGAAGCCATCGAGCACGGTTTCCGTCACGTAGGTCTGCGGATTGAGAAACAGAATCTTGCAGCCGATCTTGTCGACCGCGATCATGCCGCGAATGCTGGTGTTGGTCATGTCCGTCCCGGTTTGCACAGACCCGCTTCTGCGGCGGGTGGTGTCTTGCGATAGCACCGCCGCCTGCGCAAATCGAGATGGGAAAATCGAGAAGGTCGAAGCGCGCTATTTGATGCCGGCGGCCTTGACCAGCTTTTCGTTGGCGGCGAGCTCCTTGACGACGAGCTGATCGATTTCCGTGGGCGACAATGGGAACGGATCGACCGCGAGTTGTTTCATTTTGGCTTTCATCGCCGGCGTTGCCAGCACCTTGGCGGCGGCATCGTGGAATTTATCGATGATGGCGCGTGGCGTTTTTGATGGCATGAAAATCGAGTACCAGATCACGGTCGATGCATCTTTGAGGCCGAGATCGGCAGGCGTCGGCACGTCTGGCAGATCGGAGGCCCTTGTTGGTGTCGAGACGACCAATGCCAGCGCGCGGCCGTCGCGAATCAGCGGCAGCGCCGTCGAGATCGGACAGAAATAGAAGTCGATGCGGCCGCCCAGCAGGTCGGTCATCGCCTCGGCACCTCCTTTGTAGGGAACATGGGTCGCTTCAACACCGGCGGCCATGCGGAACCGCTCGGCGCTGATGTGGGTCGCCGAGCCGACGCCGGCCGAGCCGTAATTGATTGTGCCTGGTTTGGCTTTGGCTGCGGCGATGAAGTCTTTGGCCGTCTTCCAGCCTTTGTCCGGAATGACGATCATGACGTTGGCGTTCTGGCCGATCATGAACACGCCGGACAGGTCCTTGGCGGTGTCGTAGGGCGCATTGACGATGAAGGGCGAGACCGTGTGCGCGGACGAATTCGCGAGGATGGTGTAGCCATCCGGGTCCGACCGGACCACCGCACCGACGCCAAGCGTGCCGCCGGCGCCGCCGCGGTTTTCGACGATGATGGTCTGGCCGAGTTCGGCACCGAGCGCATCGAACAGCGCGCGCGGAATGACGTCGGTGGCGCTGCCGGCGCCGAAGGGGATGTAAGCCCTGATCGGCTTGTCGGGATAGGTCTCGGCAAAGGCCGACGAAGCGAAACTAACGCTCAATGCAACAATAGCGATACGGCAAGAAAAACGGCAAGCCAAGGTCATGACGGACAGCCCCTCTGCAGTCACGCCGCGCCGGCACGCAGCTAATGCCGCATTATGGCCGAACAAGTTTTGACAGCAAGGGCGCGTACTATCGGGTGCGCTTTGATTTTTTCTTTTTCGGCGCGGACTTTTTCGCGGCCGGCTTTTTTGCCGCCGCTTTGCGCTTGCTCGCACCGACTTTCGGTTTAGCCCCGCTCCAGGTTCCTTCCGCCTTGTCGAGGCGCACTGACCAGTATTCCCAGGCGCGCGCCACCGGACCCGGCCGCAAATTGTATTCGCCGGCCAGTTCGGTTTCCGCCGCTGTGAGTGGCGAGACATGACCGAGGTTGTGCGCCTCGATCTGCATGGCTGCGTTGCGCGCCGTGTAGATGGTGCGGAAGGTCAATTCTTCGAGCGAGGTGCCGGCGACCGTTGCGCCATGACGGCGCATCAGCACGATCCAGTTCGGGCCGAGCGCCTTGGCGAGCGAAGCCCCTTCCTCGGGTTTGGCCACGATCAAAGTAGTGTCGCCGAAGTCGTCGCGGCTGTCCCAGAACGGCACCGCCGGTCCGAGCGTGGCGCCGAGGTGATAGACCGGCTTGAGCTCCATCCCTGAGATACAGAACGGCAGGATCGACGGGGCGTGGTGGTGGCACACCGCGTTGACTTCGGGCCGCGCCTTGTAGATTTCGCCGTGAATGACGCGCTCGCCGTACAGCCGCGCTTCGATCGGCTTGATGATCTGCGAATCCAGGGTGAATTCCTGGATGTCCTCGGGCTGCACCAGCTCCGGGCCGCGCGAGCGCGACATCAGATAGCGGTTAGGGTCGGTCGGATGCCGCATGGTGACGTGGCCGAAGGCGTCGAGCACGCCCTCGTTGGCAATCATGCGGTTGGCGCGGGCGATTACTTCTTTGGCTTGGTTGAGTGTCAGTGGCACCGGCATTTCCCCTTTAATTTTTCCGGTTCTAGCGCGTTTACCTCCGCCGCGGCCAGCCCGGAATGGAACTCTTTGCCCCTATCTGAATTGTTCCCCGTCACCGAGGCGTTGGAGTTCTTGATGAGCCGCAGAAATGTAAAATCCGAGTCGGTGGTCGACGTGTTTTGGGCCTTCGTTCGCGACAATCCAAAACTGGCGACGACCTTGGCCTTCGAGCTCGGCTCGCTCGCCGGTAGCGCGGTCCGCAATTCTTCGGGAGCCAAGCAGGCGATCAAGCGCGGCGCCAGAAAAGTACCGCAGGCCTTCTCCGACGCAATGCCGGCGGCGGTATCGAGCGCGTTGAAATTCCTGCCGGCACCGTCGAGCCAGTCGCGCAAGCACGACACCAAGAGCAAACGCCCGCGCAAGACAAAGAGCGCAGCCGAATAAAGCTGCGGGCTTTAAGTCCGCTATTGCCTCATCGGCAAATCACAAAATCTCAAACCAATTATTCAGGAGCACACCATGGCCAAACGCCGGAAAAAGACAGTTGCCAAATCAGCGGTCAAACGCATTGCAAAAGCAGCCGCTTCGTCGAGCTTCGTGCAGGTTGCCGAACGCGCGGTGATCGCGCAGTCCAACAAGATGCTGGTCGCCGCCACAAAGCAGTACAAGAAGCTGGTGCGTCAGGCGTCCAAGGCCACCAACACCGCGAAAAAGCGTCAGTACCTTGCCGCCGCCCTCTCGGCGGTCGCGATTGCCGGCGTCGTCGCCAACGATCTCAAGAAGCGCATCGACGCGCGTCCTGCGGCCGGCGCGAGCAAGAAGAAGCGTCTCTAGGCCTTTTTCGCCGGCGACCATCCTGCCGGGGCCAGTTCGAAGCCTTCAAACGTAAAGCCTGGCGCGACTGTGCACCCGACAAGGGTCCAGTCGCCCAGGCTTTCTGCTGCCTGCCAGGCGCGCATCGGCACGATGACTTGCGGGGTTTCGCCGCCGTGAATGTCGGGGCCGAGGTGGACAATCTCCTCGGTCGAACCGTCGACGACCGATAGTTTGAGCGGTGCGCCGGCGTGGTAGTGCCAGATTTCGACCGCATCGACGCGATGCCAGTGCGACCGCTCGCCACGCGCCAGCAGAAACAGGATCGCGGTCGACGCCGAGCGGCCGTCGATCAGGACCTTGTCGCGGAAGGTCTCACGATAATGCCCGCCTTCCGGGTGCGGCTTGAGCTCAAGTCTGACGATAATGTCGGCGGCTGAAACAACAGGCATAACAGACCTTTATCGCGCATGGCCGGTTCATGCGACGCTATGGATGGTTGTACAAAATATCGCTGCTATTTTCCGGCGACTATGTATGATACCGTACATTTGGCGTGCAACTTGAGCGGAATTTTGGGGATGAGGGCTGACGATGACAAAGCCGCCCCTCAAGCAGGTTAGCAAAAGCGCGGTCCGCTTTAATCCGACGGCTTTTCTGGAAACGGTCGCCAAGGGCCGCGCGCTTTCGAGCTATCGCAAAGGTGACGTCGCCTTCGAGCAGGGCGAGCCTGCCGACGCTGTTTTCTATATCAAGAGCGGCAAGTTCAAGATCACCGTCTTGTCCGAGCAAGGCAAGGAGGCGGTCGTTGCCATCCTCGGCAAGGACTCGTTTTTTGGCGAAGGGTGTCTGATCGGGCAGTCAAAGCGGCTGACAACGGCGACGGCGATGTCAGAGTCGGAAACAATGCAGGTGAAAAAGGACGAAGTTTTACGTGTGCTGCACGACGAGCCGCTCTTCTCCGAAATGTTCATTTCCCACATTCTGGAACGCAATGCGCGGGTCGAGGAAGACCTCGTCGACTTGTTGTTCAATTCGTCCGAAAAGCGATTGGCGCGGGTGCTGCTGTTGCTGGCGAATTTCGGCAAGGCGGGCCGGCCCGAGCCGATCATCGGAAAAATCAGTCAGGAAATTCTCGCCGAGATGGTCGGTACGACGCGTTCGCGCGTCAGTTTTTTCATGAACAAATTCCGCAAAATGGGTTTCATAGAGTACAACGGGCACATTGAAGTACACAGCTCGCTGTTGAGCGTTGTGTTGAGCGATCCGGGCCGAGCCGTGAAGGCGCCGTAATCGTTTTTTCTGAAACAAGAACCTTAAGGCCGCAGGTTACCGTTAGATGGTAGCCCAGTGCAGACGGCGCGACGGCATTGCAACGATTCGACAGATTGTGAGCACTAAAGCTCAGCCGCGCTTTTGCGCCGAGGCAATCATACTCTGCGAGTTCTTGTTGTTGAGTCGTTGCGCGTTGTCACGGAAATCGAGCGTTCCAAAACAATATGCAAAAGGACCATCGACATGGGCCGTACAGAATCCACAATCAGGTCTGAATTTGAAAATGATTCGCGATGGTTACGGGTTACCATGCGCGACGCACACCAGAAAAAGCAGCGCGAACTGTTGACGCGCGAGTGGCAGGCGTCGCTGATGCGCGAAGAAGCGCTGCGAAAGAAAAATCAGGATCTGCTCGATCGCCAGCGGGCCCGCACGCAGGAATTCGAGCACCGGCTGTTCAACGGGCTGCAATTGGTCGCCAGTATGCTTCTGCTCCAGCGTCGCAATTCGACTTTCGCTGCGGCGGCACAGTTGACCATCGCCGCCGCCCGCATCACCGCGTTCGGCTGTGTGCATCGCCGCGTGCATCTTGCCAACGAAGACATGGTGGAGATCAAACAGCACCTTCAGCTTCTGTGCGACGATCTGACCGGCCTGCTGTTCCATGACGCAGTCGCCAGACACGTCGTGGTCGATGGCGCGCGCTACAAGATTCCGACGGCTCTTGCGGTGCCGATCGGCCTGATTGTCAATGAGTTGATCACCAATTCGGTCAAGCACGCCAATACCGACATCACGGTGCGGCTGGATTCGATCACGCCGGTCAGCCATTCGATATCGGTGACCGATGAAGGTCCGGGGTTGCCGGAAGGCTTCGACCCCGACAAAAGCGACGGGCTCGGTATGCAGATCGTCCAGGCGCTGGTGAAGGAAATCGGTGGCGATCTGCGCTTTTTGTCCGGCGCGAAAGGTCACGGCACGACGGTGACGCTGACCTTCGTCTTACCGAACCCGGAGCCGGCCGCGGTGCGGGTGACGCATTAGAACTTGTTCTTGCGGGCGCGAATTTCGGTAAACACCTGCGAGGCTTCCTTGCCCGCCATGCCGATGCCTTCGGCGACGCCCGGCACGTCGGCGCGCAAAAAGACGTTGGCCTTTTTCTCTTCGCCAATGGTGACAGGAATGGTCGGCTCGCCTTTCGCGAGTTGCTGCGCGACCTGCGCTTCGCGCGCCGCGAGATCCTTGTTATCCGGCTCGATGGTGCGGGCGAATTTGATGTTGGCGGCGGTGTATTCATGGCCGCAATAAATCTTGGTGTCGTCGGGCAGATCGCGCAGCTTGAGCAGCGAACGCCACATCATGCCGGGCGTGCCCTCGATAACGCGGCCGCAGCCGATCGAGAACAGCGTATCGCCGACAAAGGCAAGCTGGTCGGCGTGAAACCAGTAGGCGATATGACCGCTGGTGTGGCCCGGCGTCTCGATCACATTGGACGACAGTTTGCCGACGGTAACCTTGTCGCCTTCGCGCACGGTCAGATCGACGCCCGGAATCTTGTCGGCCTCCGCCGCCGGCGCGACCACGCGGCATTTGTATTTTTCCTTCAGTTCCATGATGCCGTCGGTATGGTCGGCGTGGTGGTGGGTGACAAGGATATCGGTCAGTTTCCAGCCGGTCGCCTTCAGCGCGGCCTCGATCGGAGCGGCTTCCGGCGCGTCGATCGCCGCGGTGGCGCCGGTTTCCGGGTCATGCAGCAGCACGCCGTAATTGTCGGAACGGCAGGGAAACAGGCGGGTCTGCGCGGGCATGGTCGTTAATCCTCTTGCGAATGGTGCATTAACCGTATCATGCGTCCGGACGCCATGACACGTCCCAGCATCGGGGACGATGCCGCGTAGCTAATCGTTTCGTGGTAGTTTTGCTCCATGTCGATCGATGTAGTGGACCTGCGCAATTTCTACGGCCAGCGCCTCGGCGTGGTGGCTCGCCGCTTTATCGGCCGCGGCGTGCGCAATCTGTGGCCCGACAATACGGGTCAGCGTGTGCTCGGCATTGGCTATGCGACGCCTTATCTTGGGTTGTTCCGTGAGGAAGCCGAGCGCTGTCTCGCCTTCATGCCGGCCGGGCAGGGCGTGGTGAAATGGCCGACCGCAAAGCCGGCATTGTCCGCTCTGGTCGACGAGAACGATTTGCCGCTGCCCGACGGCGCGGTCGACCGCGTGTTGCTGGTGCACGGGCTGGAAATGACCAACGATCCGGCAACGCTGTTGCGCGAAGTGTGGCGGGTGCTGGCGGCCGGCGGCCGGTTGCTCGCGGTCGTGCCGAACCGGCGCGGCGTCTGGGCGCGTATGGATACGACGCCGTTCGGCCACGGCAGGCCTTATTCACGTTCGCAGATCACGCAGCTGTTGCGCGAGACCTGGTTCACGCCGACCGGCTGGAGCGAGGCGCTTTACGTTCCGCCGGTGCCGCGCGGCTGGTTCTTGCGTTCTGCGGTGGCGTGGGAACGCACCGGCGCGACATTGTCGGCGCCGTTCGCCGGTGTGCATCTCGTCGAAGCGACCAAGCAGGTTTATCGCGCTATCCCTGCGCGCCGCGAAAAGCGCCGGCTGGTGCCGGCGCTGGAGCCGGTCCTGGCGCCGTCGCCGGGGACTTAAAAAACTTGAGATAAAAAAAGCCCGGCGCGGGAGCCGGGCTTTTTTCTATTGATGCGGTTCAATCAGTCCGGTTGGCTGTCGCCGCCTTCGCTCGGGCCAGCCGCGCCCTGCGGCGCCACGTTGCCGAAATTATCCGGACGCTGCTGGAAGCCGCCGCCCGGGCGGTGACGCCGGCGCCGGCGATGACCGAAGCGATCCTGACCGCCGCCTTCCTGGCCGTTCTGTCCGTCGCCCTGATTACCGTTGGCGATATCCGGCTGCGGCTGTGCGCCACCACCGGTGATGAAAGCGGGCAGTGCGGTGACGTCGGGCGCGGGACCGTTGCCGTTCTGGTTCGGCTGTACGTAAGGCTGGCGCTGTGGCTGGTGTTGCGGCTGATGCTGCTGCGGACGCGGCTGATGCTGATCGCGCGGCGGGAACGGCTGCGCATCGCGCGGGATGAACGGTTGCGGCTGGGCCTGCAGAGTTTGCGGCATCGGCGGCTGTGGCGCGAAGCCCGGCTCGTTCTGCCCGGTGAAAGGTTGGCCGTCATCGTCGTCATCGAAGTTGTCGTCGGCGGCACCCTGCGGTGTGGCCTGCTGGCCCTGCGGGTTCTGCTGATTGTTGTAGTAGGGATTCTGCTGCCGGAACTGTCCCTGCGCGGCGGCGATCAGGCGGAAATAATGTTCGGCGTGCTGGTAGTAGTTCTCGGCCGCCACCGGATCGCCGGAGCTCTGCGAGTCTCGCGCGAGCTGGATATATTTTTCCGCGATATGCGAGGCGGTGCCGCGAATTTTGACGTCGGGTCCGTTCGACTCGTAGACCCGCGTCAGCGGGTTCTGACTTTTGCGGTGCTGGTTATTATTATTGTTATTGTTGTTGTTATTATTGTTACGTCCGCGCATGCGCTTTTGACCGTTTCTCATGATGTGCCTTTTCGCAGACCTTTCGCTTCGCTTTGTACTGGCGCTTGCCGCCAATTGATCCAGAACGCACAAGTCCAAACGAATTCCATGCGCGGCCGGACTTGGCGGCGCCCGGCATGGGCGTCAGTTGACCGCGCGAGGTTCAATAGTTTTTCGATTCTTTTCGCGATTGCGACAGCAACCCCATAGCCGCAAAATTACCGCGGCGGTGCCAACCTCTCGTTACGCGCATCTCGTCGTAGGACATAAAACTGCGATGCGCCCAACCGGTGAAGCATCAAACCCGTATCTGGCGATTTCGATTGCCGTCTCTATCGGCTCTTTCGTCATCGGTTCTGCGCCGCCGCCTCACAGAGCGTCTTGGCTCCGGGGTTTCGTGGCGATGCACCCATCGGGTCGATTCCGTAACCGGAAGCTAGTCGTTTCCGGCCCGCATTCCAAGCGGTTTTTTGCCTGAAAAGGAGCCCTGCGCGTTTCGCAGGCTGCAATATCGCAGGCCCTGGGAACCCCGTTTGGTGTATTTTTAAGCTGTTTTACGTTGCGGTCGAGGCACCTAGTGGAGCGGATTTGACGTTCGCTACCCACTAACCGCGAGTATTTTAAGCGAACGTCAAATCCAAAGCTCCACTAGCAACAATAACTTGCTAGTGGTCCTTTGATTCTAACATTCGCAAAAGTGCCTCCGCGAGGGGATGCGAATGTTAGAATCGGACCACTAGCGCGCGCGGGATACCGGCCAGATCGTTGCGTGCGCCGGCGACCGTTAGTCCCGCTTGGGTGAATAGCGCGCTAACGGCCGGCTCCTGGCCGGCACCCAATTCGACGATCAGCCGTCCGCCGGGCGCCAGCAGGCGGCGGGCGTCACGGGCAATGGCGCGGTAAGCATCGAGCCCGTCGTTGCCGCCATCGAGCGCCAGGGCGGGGTCGTAGTCCCGCACCTCCGGTTCGAGCGCTGCGATCTCGGCATGCACGATGTAAGGCGGGTTCGACACGATGAGGTCGAATGGGCCGGGCACGCCCTCGGCGATATCGCATTCAATGAAGGTGCAGCGCGACGCGAGATTGAGATGTTCGGCATTGGCGCGGGCGACATCCAGGGCCGCCGCGCTGATGTCGGTGGCGGTGCCGCGCGCCTCTGACAGTTCGCTGAGCAGCGCCAGTATCAGCGCGCCGGAGCCGGTGCCGATATCGAGAATGCGCAACGGCTCCATGCGCAGACCACCGCGGACGACGAAATCCAGCGCGGCTTCGACGATGGTCTCTGTATCCGGCCGCGGCACCAGCACTGCGCTGCTGACCTGCAGCGGCAGGCTCCAGAATTCCTTGCGGCCGAGAATGCGCGCGACCGGCTCGTGCGCCAGACGCCGCTGCGCCAGTGCCTCGATCGCTTTCAGCTGATCGGACGTCACGGCGCGGTCGCCGTTGACCATCAGTTCGGTGCGGCCGATGTCGAATGCTTCGGCGATCAGCAGGCGGGCATCGGCGTCGGGGCTGTCGATGCCGGCTTGGCGGAACAATTCGGTGAGCGCCTGGCGCGCCGCCGCGATCGTCCGGGCGGCCACAAGACGCGCATCTTGCGTCACGTCGCGCCTTCGGCCGCCAGCAGTTCGGCCTGATGCTCGGTGATCAGCGCGTTGATCAGTTCGTCGACGTCGCCTTCCATCACTGCAGGCAACTTGTAGAGCGTCAGATTGATGCGGTGATCGGTGACGCGGCCTTGCGGATAATTATAGGTGCGGATGCGCTCGGAGCGGTCGCCGGAGCCGATTTGGCCTTTTCGTTCGGCCGCACGCTCGGAATCGAGTTTTTGGCGTTGGGTGTCGTAGAGCTTGGTCCGCAAGTAGGCGAGCGCCTTGGCCTTGTTCTTGTGCTGCGAGCGTTCCTCTTGCACGAACACGATGGTGCCGGTCGGAATGTGCGTGATGCGGATGGCCGACTCGGTTTTGTTGACGTGCTGGCCGCCGGCGCCCTGCGCCCGCATGGTATCGATCTTGAGGTCGTCGTCCCTGATCTG
>CAISIV010000009.1 GCA_903885555.1 uncultured Hyphomicrobiales bacterium | reverse complement strand
ATTGCCGTGCACCTCGGCCCATTCAAGCAACTCGCCGGAATCGCGCATCACCTCGAACTGGCGCTTGTTGCGAAACAGGTAATGCACGCCTTCGATTTCGCTGTGCCGCCGCTCGCGCGTCGTCACCGAGATCGACAGCGCGACCTTCTGTTCCTGGTCCAGCAGATTGCGGGTCAGCGTGGTCTTGCCGGCGCCCGATGGCGACGACAGCACCAGCATAATGCCGCGGCGGGAAATTTCCGGCTGTTCGCTCATGTCGGATGCCGCATCATTCTAGATTCTGCACCTGCTCGCGGAATTGCTCGACGGTGCTTTTGAGCGAAAGACCGATATTGGTCAGTTCGACGTCATTCGACTTGGCGGTGAGCGTATTCGATTCGCGGTTGAGTTCCTGCGACAGAAAATCAAGCCGCCGCCCCGCCGGTCCGCCGTCGGAGAGCATCTTGCGCGCCTGCTCGACATGCGACACCAGCCGGTCGAGCTCTTCGCGGATATCGGCCTTGGCGGCGATCAGGATCGCTTCCTGATGCAGACGGTCGGAATCGAACCGCGCCGAGGCGGACAGCAAGGTCGCAACCTGTTCGGCCAGCCGCGCCTTGACCGCTTCGGCCTTGCGGCCGGGATTGGCTTCGGCGCGCGCCGTCAGCACCGCGATTTCGTCGAGACGCGCCGACAGCAAACGGCCGAGCGTAGCGCCCTCGTCGCGGCGCATCGTAATGAGGTCTGCGAGCAGCTTGTCGAAACCGGCAGCGATGGCCTTCTCGGCGGCCGCGCGATCTTCCTCACGCTCGTCTTCCTCGGTGATTTCGATGACGCCCTTGAGCGCGAGAATGCCGTCCATGGACGGCTTCGTGGCGTCGACCCGGCCATCGAGCGATTTCAAAGTCGCCAGCACGGCATTCAACACCGGCTCATTGACCTTCACGGTCGGCTGCACGCCTTTGCGCTCGACGGTAAGGTTGGCATAGACGGTGCCGCGCGACAGCTTCTCAGTGGCGTTCTTGCGCGCCGGGCCTTCGACAGCGTCCCAGCCTGGCGGCAGGCGCAGCCGCAGATCGAGGCCCTTGGCATTGACCGATTTGATTTCCCAGCTCCAGGCATAGGAGCCGGTGACGCCGTGGCCGCGAGCGAAGCCGGTCATGCTCGATAAGGCCATCGTTGAATTCTCGTTTTCGATGAAGACTGGAAAGTGCGGCGACCTTAGCGGCGGCACCAGGCAGTCACAAGCCGTCTGAAGGCCTTGTGGACTCTAACGTTTCTTGGCCGGTGGCGTTGGCTCGGGTGTGTCGCCACGTTCAATCACCCGCAGTTTGGCGACGTTTTTCTGATGCTCGGCGTAAGTATCGGCAAAGGCGTGACCGCCGGTGCCGTCGGCAACGAAATAGAGTTCCTTGGTGCGCGCCGGATTGGCCGCGGCTTCGAGCGAGGCGCGACCCGGATTGGCGATCGGCCCCGGCGGCAGCCCGTCGATTACATAGGTGTTGTACGGTGTCGCCTGATCGATCTCGCTGCGCAGGATCGGACGGCCGAGCGCGCCTTTACCGCCGGTCAACCCGTAGATGATGGTCGGATCCGATTGCAGCCGCATCTTGGTCTTGAGGCGATTGATGAACACCGCGGCGACCCGCGTGCGTTCCTCAGCCTTGCCGGTTTCCTTCTCGACGATCGAAGCCATGGTGACCAGCTGCTCGGGCGTCTTGTACGGCAGGTCCTGCATGCGGTGCTCCCAGACTTCCTGGATCACGCGCTTGTGCGCCTGCTGCATGCGCTGAACAATCTGGTCGCGCGGCATGCCGAGCGTGAAGCGATAGGTCTCCGGCAGCAGCGTGCCTTCGCGCGGAATGTCCTTGATCTGGCCGGACAGCGATGGATTTTCCAGCAGTCGCGCCACGATCTGCTCGGAGGTCAAACCTTCGGCGACCGTGAAGGCGTGCTGCACCACCTTGTTCTCGATCATGATCTCGACCACGTCGGCGAGACTGGCGTTCTTGGGAAATTGATATTCGCCGGATTTAAGATCGCCGCGCGATTTCAACACGAGCACGCCACCCACGAAAACCCACGGCTGATCGATGACGCCCTCGCGCACCAGCACATCCGCGATTTCCTTAGTGTTGAGGCCACGCGTGATGTTGACGATCGTGTCCTCGGTCAGCGGACCGGGCGCTTCGAAGCGTTGCTTGCCGATAAACAGCGCGCCGCCGATGGCGACCGCGGTGATGACGAGGAACGTGAAGATCGCATTGCCGACGATCACCATCGGATGACGGACGCGCTTGGACCGGCGCAGCGGCGGAGGCACCCGCTCGGGCTCCAGCGCAGCACGCGGGCTGCGTGGCAGCTTGTTGGCAACCGGTGGCGGCGGAACCGGCACAGGCCCACCGTTGCTGGGCGTGCGTCCGTTGCCATTGGGTGGCGGATTGGAATTCAAACGCCCGCTCCCGCGATCGGCCACAACTTGCTCACTGAGACACACTCCAATTGACCATAGCGCGGCGAGAATCGGAAAATATCAGAAGTTTTCGCACGTTAGGGAGAATTATGGCGAAAACGCGGGGCGGCGGAAGGCCGCGCAAGGGCGAAACTCGTGGGAAATGTCAGTTCGCGTAGCGCTGGAAGATCAGCGAGGCGTTGGTTCCGCCAAAGCCGAACGAGTTCGACAGGGCGATATCGATATCGCGTTCGCGTGCCTTGTGCGGCACCAGATCGATCGGCGTTTCAACCGACGGGTTGTCCAGGTTGATGGTCGGCGGCGCAATCCGGTCGCGGATCGCCAGGATCGAGAAGATCGCCTCGACCGCGCCGGCGGCGCCGAGCAGATGACCAACACAGGATTTGGTCGATGACATCGAGATATGCGCTGCGTCGTTACCGACCAGACGTTGCACCGCGCCGAGTTCGATCTCGTCGCCGAGCGGCGTCGAAGTACCGTGGGCGTTGATGTAGTCGAGATCGCCCGCGGTGATGCCGGCGCGCTTGACCGCCATGGTCATGCAGCGGAACGCACCATCGCCGTCCGGTGACGGCGCAGTGATGTGATAGGCGTCGCCCGACAGGCCGTAGCCGATCAGTTCGGCGTAAATCTTGGCGCCGCGCGCCTTGGCGTGTTCGAGCTCTTCCAGCACCACGGCGCCGGCGCCCTCGCCCATCACGAAACCGTCGCGATCCTTGTCGTAAGGCCGCGAGGCGCGGGTCGGATCGGTATTGAATGCGGTCGATAAAGCGCGCAAGGCGGCAAAGCCCGCCAGCGCCATGCGGTTGACCGGGGATTCGGCGCCGCCCGCCACCATCACATCGGCATCGCCGAGCGCGACCATGCGCGCCGCGTCGCCGATGGCATGGGCGCCGGTCGAACAGGCGGTGACCACCGCGCTGTTGGGGCCCTTCAGGCCGTGCGCGATAGAGACAAAGCCCGACGCCAGATTGATGATGCGGCCGGGAATAAAGAACGGCGAGACCCGGCGCGGGCCCTTCTCGTGCAGCTCGACGGCGGTCTTGGCGATGCCTTCGATGCCGCCGATGCCGGAACCGATCATCACGCCGCTGGTGATCTGGTCTTCGTAGCTTTTCGGATGCCAGTCGGCATCGTCGAGCGCCTGCTTGGCCGCGCACATCGCATAGACGATGAACTCGTCGACCTTGCGCTGTTCCTTCGGCTCCATCCATTGATCGGGATTGAAGGTGCCGTTGGTACCGTCGCCGCGCGGGATGCTGCAGGCAATCTTGCAGGCGACGTCGGATACATCGAAACGGTCGATGATCTTGGCGCCGCTCTCGCCCTTGATGAGGCGCGCCCACGTCTGCTCGACGCCGCAACCGAGCGGCGTGAGCATACCCATTCCGGTGACGACGACACGTCTCATTGCCGGCTCCGTGCAGAATTACACGCTAAGCAGTCAAGCTTGCGCAGACTGCGTAAACTTGTCTGCGCGTGCACGGCGCGTAGCTCATCAGCAACGACGCGTGGAACGATTGAGCGGCCGAGCAACGGCTGCTCAGCCTTTTGCGTTCTTTTCGAGAAATTTAACCGCATCACCGACGGTCAGAATGGTCTCGGCGGCATCGTCGGGAATTTCGCAGTGAAACTCCTCTTCGAAAGCCATCACGAGCTCGACGGTGTCGAGACTGTCGGCGCCGAGATCATCGATGAAACTCGCTGCTTCCGTCACCTTGTCGGGCTCTACGCCCAGGTGCTCCACGACGATCTTCTTAACTCGCTCGCCAATGTCACTCATCGTTCCGACCTCGTGTTTTTAGATTGGGATGCAATCTGGAGCAGACTGCAACCATCGCTTACGGCCTCGTCGTGATTGACTTTGGTGCGGCGATTTCGATCACGGAGCGCTTGTCGCGCTGATCCGTCATCGGCCGCCCCAGCCGGGCCGAAATTCGGTTACCATACTTCAAAAGCGTTGACTAGCGCGTGGGAGCGTAGCCGCACAGGCCCGGAAAAGCCAAGCAATTCCGCACCATACGTTAAAACATCGCCATCCCGCCATTGATATGGATGGTCTGGCCCGTGACATAGCCCGCTTCTTCCGAGGCCAAATAAACCGCCGCTGCTGCAATATCGGCCGGAGTTCCCAGCCGTCCGGCGGGCACTTTGGCGAGAATACCCTCGCGCTGCTTCTCGTTGAGCTTGTCGGTCATCGGGGTGGCGATAAAGCCGGGTGCGATGCAATTAGCGGTGACGTTGCGCTTGGCATATTCGGCGCCAACCGACTTCATCATGCCGATCATACCCGCCTTGGATGCCGTATAATTGCCCTGCCCCGGGTTACCGGTGACGCCGACCACCGACGAAATACCGATCACCCGGCCGTAGCGGCGGCGCATCATGGTTTTTACCGCAGCGCGGGTCAGCCGGAAGGTCGCGGTCAGATTGACGGCGATCACCTGATCCCAGTCTTCATCCTTCAACTGCACGAACAGATTGTCTTTGGTGACGCCGGCATTGGCGACCAGGATGTCGAGCTTCTCCATCTTGGCTTCGGCGGCGGGCACCAGCTTTTCGACCGCGTCCTTGTCGGACAGATCGCAGGGCAGCACATGCACGCGGCTGCCGAGCGACGCGGCCAGCGTTTCGAGCACCGCGGCGCGTGTGCCGGAAATGGCAACGGTGGCACCTTGCGCATGCAAGGCGCGTGCGATGCCTTCGCCAATACCGCCGGTCGCGCCGGTCACCAAGGCGGTCTTGCCCGTCAGATCGAACATGTTGTTTCCCTGCTTCTGTTTATTCCGTCGTCGCAATCGTCTCGACGGCAGGCTTCAGTGTTATTCTCTGCTCTGGAAAACGAGAACATCGTCCGGCGTGCCGACCGTGTTCAAGGTTACGCCATCGGCGATACGCTTGATGAGGCCGCTCAGCACTTTCCCGGCGCCGATCTCCCAGAATACGTCGACACCGTCCTGCGCCATGAAGGCAACCGACTCGCGCCAGCGCACCGTGCCGGTGACCTGCGCTACCAGCGACTTCACGATCTCGTCCGGCGTTTGAATGGGCTTGGCCAGCACGTTGGCGACCACCGGCACCACCGGCGCTTTTACTGTGACTTTCGACAGCGCCTCCGCCATCACGTCGGCGGCGGGCTGCATCAGCGCGCAATGGAAGGGCGCGGATACGGGTAAAATCATTGCGCGCTTGGCGCCTTTGCCCTTGGCGATTTCCACCGCGCGCTCGACGGCGGCTTTGTCGCCTGAAACCACAACTTGTCCGCCGCCATTGTCGTTCGCCGCCTGGCAAACCTGGCCTTGCGCCGCCTCAGTGGCGACCGCAACGGCAGCATCGAATTCCAAACCAATCAAAGCCGCCATGGCGCCGACGCCGACCGGCACCGCCTTCTGCATAGCCTGACCGCGCGTGCGCAGCAGGCGCGCGGTGTCCGCAATCGTGAACGCGCGCGCCGCAGCCAGCGCCGAGTATTCGCCGAGCGAGTGGCCGGCGACATATTTCGCGTCGCGCGCCAATGTGAGCCCGGCTTCGGCTTCGAGCACGCGGATCACCGCCATCGACACGGCCATCAGAGCGGGCTGCGCATTCTCGGTCAGCGTCAGGATTTCGATCGGACCTTCGAAAATGAGGGCCGACAATTTCGCGCCAAGCGCTTCATCGATCTCGTCGAAGATCTCCCTCGCCGGGCGGAAATTCTCGTGGAGGGCCTTGCCCATGCCGACCGTCTGGCTGCCTTGGCCGGGAAATACGAAAGCTGTCGCCATAAACCTGCCTTACCGTCATGAATCCGCGGAAATCGGGCCGAAAGACACCTCGCTAGTGGGGTCTGTCAAGTTGGCCGGCGCCGGGTAACCAACCGATAGGACTCTGACGCTACGGTTGTTCCACACCATCCAAGGCCCAGCCGATGACCGACCTGGTAAGTGAGGACGATCTGGCGCGCGCGCGGACGGATCCGGGATTCCGCCAGCAATTGATGGCCGAAAACCTCGAGAAGCTATTGGAAAAGCTCAATGATTTGCGCCGGACCAGCAATTTAAAGCCGGAAGCCGCCCGCCAGATCCGCGAAGGCGTTGATTTGGCAGTGAAATTGGCCGACCGGCTGCAGCAGAACGCCTGACTTTCTCAATTGCGCATAGCCTTATCCGAAAACCGGTTCCCACTTTTCGGGGTTATGCGCCTGCGCTTGCAATCGCTGGGAATCCCCCTATAAACCGCCTCGTTCCGTCGATCCTGGTTGGGAGCTGAACGGACGGCCGTTTTTCAACCTTACTGTCGAAAACCGGTAGGACCGCTGTGTCCGACGTCCCGTGTTCCCGCCTTCTGAGCGTTCGAGCCTTCCCAAAGGGCTCGAGGGGCTAGGCGCCAGGGTCGAGGTCATCAGCCCGTTTGTGGGCTAACAAGGGAAGGCATTTCATGCCGTTGTACGAGCACGTCTATCTTGCACGTCAGGATCTGAGCACGACGCAGGTCGAGGAATTGACCGCGAAACTCTCGGCCGTCATCACCGAAAACGGTGGCACGATCGCCAAGACCGAATACTGGGGCCTCAAGTCCCTCACCTATCGCATCTCGAAGAACCGCAAGGCGCATCTGACGCTGTTGAACGTCGAAGCGCCGGCCGCGGCTTTGAACGAAGTCGAGCGTCAGGAACGTCTGTCGGAAGACGTGCTGCGCTATCTCACCATTCGCGTCGAAGAGCACGAGGAAGGTCCCTCGGCCATGATGCGTAAATCGGATCGTGACGATCGTGGCGACCGCGGAGACCGTGGTGATCGCGGCGACCGTGGCGATCGTGGCCGTGACCGCCGCCCGCGTGGCGACGACGACGCCGTATCGGCGGAGGATTAAACAATGGCATTCGGATCATCCCAAGGCGCAAGCGCTGGTGGCGGCGGAGCCCGTCGTCCCTTTTTCCGTCGTCGGAAAACCTGCCCGTTCTCGGGCGAAGGCGCACCGAAGATCGACTACAAGGACGTGAAGCTGCTGCAGCGTTACGTTTCCGAGCGCGGCAAGATCGTGCCGAGCCGCATCACCGCGGTGTCGGCCAAGAAGCAGCGCGAACTCGCCCAGGCAATCAAGCGCTCGCGCTTCCTCGGCCTGCTGCCTTACGTCATCAAGTAAGAGAAACGGGCGCCGGATCATTCCGGCGCCTGTTAATTTTAAACGAAGCTTGCGGGGTCACCCCGTGAGCCGATGGTTGGGGCGGAATTAGTCCGTCTCTAACCGCTCGAAGAGCGGGACAGCTCGTGATGCTACAGCTTGGAATAGTCGGACTGGGTGCGGGCGCCGCGGCAGCTTTGCTGTTTGCTTCGGCGACGTCCGGCTCGTGGCTGTCCATCATCCTGTTCTATCTCGCCCCCCTCCCGATCATGATCGCCGGTCTGGGCTGGAGCCATTGGGCGGCAGCGGTCGCCGCACTCTCCGGTGCGATTGCCGTGGGCGTCGTGTTCGGTTCGACGCTGTTCTTTGCGTTTCTCGCCGGCGCGGGAATTCCGGCATGGTGGCTCAGCTACCTGGCGCTGCTGGCGCGTCCGGTCACCGCCGGTCCCGGTACCATGCCGGCGCCGGCCAACGACTCGCTGGAATGGTATCCGCCCGGCCGTCTCGTGGTGTGGGCGGCCATCCTCGCCGCATTGGTCGTTGTGGTCGCCGTCCCCAATTTCGGCACCGATGCCGAAACGTTTCGCGCCGCCTTGACCAAGGCGCTGACGCGGCTGTTCCAGGCCAACAGCGACACACCGGGCTCTGATAATTCCGATCGGCTGATCACCTTTCTGGTCGTCACCATTCCCCCGGCGGCGGCGGTGCTCGCCACCATCACCAACGTTCTCAATCTGTGGCTTGCCGCGCGCATCGTGAATTTCTCCGGGCTGCTGAAGCGGCCGTGGCCGCAGCTTTCGGCCATCGCCTTCCCGAAAATTCTGATGCTGGCGCTGGCAGCGGCGATGGCGTTGAGCTTCACCGGCGGTTTGCTCGGCATCGTCGCCGGCGTTTTGTCGGCAAGCCTGATGATGGCTTACAGCGTGCTCGGCCTGGCGGTGGTGCATTCGATCACGCGAGGCATCGGCAGCCGTCCATTCCTGCTCGGCGGCATCTACGCCTCGATCTTCGTCTTCGGCTGGCCTGTTCTGGTGCTGTGCCTGCTCGGCATCGCCGAAGCCGCTCTCGATCTGCGTGCCCGTGCGGCGCGGAAACGCGGGGCCTCTCCCCGAACCTGATTTTCACCTCAACCCGAACACCGGAATAACCCGAAGTTCACATCAAGGAGTAATGACAATGGAAGTGATCCTGCTCGAGCGCGTCGGCAAACTGGGCCAGATGGGCGACGTCGTTAAGGTCAAGGACGGCTACGCCCGTAATTTCCTGCTGGCACGCGGCAAGGCGCTGCGCGCGACCTCCGACAACAAGTCGAAGTTCGAAGGCATGAAGGAAGAGCTCAAGACCAAGAGCAACGAAGCCAAGGGTGTTGCCGGCCAGCTGGCGACCAAGGTCGACGGCAAGACCTACATCGTCATCCGTCAGGCGAGCGAAACCGGCCAGTTGTTCGGTTCGGTGTCGCCGCGTGACATCGCCACGCTGGTTTCGGCCGAAGGCGCCGAAGTCACCCGTTCGCATGTCGTGCTGAATGCGCCCATCAAGTCGATCGGCCAGTACAAGGTGCCGCTCGAACTGCATCCGGACGTCGAAGTGTCGGTCAACATCATCGTCGCGCGCAGCGAAGCGGAAGCCGAGCGCATCGGCCGTGGCGAAGACGTGACCGTGCGCCGTGAAGATGCCGAAGACGAAGCTGAAGCCGCGCTCGCCGCTGCCGAAGCCTTCTTCGATCCGGAAGCCAAGGAACAGGCCGAAGGCGAAGAAGCGGAAGCCGAAGTTGTCGCGGCCGAGCCGGAAACCGAGAAGAAGCCGGCCAAGGCCAAAAAGGCCAAGAAGAAAGACGACGCCGAAGCCTGATCGGCTTCAGCGCTGCCTGATTGTTGGGACCGGCCTCAGTCCGCCTTTGGCGCTGGGGCCGGTTCTGTTTTGGGCTCCGCCGGCTTGGCTTCAGCCGGCTTGCTTTCGGCAGGCTTGGCTTCCGCAGGCTTGGCATCGACCGGCTTGTTGTCGCCCGGGAGCGTCACGGCGCCGTCGGACTTCTTGTCGGCGCCCTTCTTGTCGTCGCCTTTGGCGGCCTTCTTGGCCGCCTTTTTGGCCGGAGCAGCCGGTCCCTCGCTCTGCCCCTTGAGATAGTTGGCGATTGCCGCGGCCGATTCACGGCTGGCGGTGTAGTGCTGGCGCAGGAAGCTATCCATGCCGAACAGCCCGCCTGCCTTGTTCAAAGCCCCCGGCGATTTGTGGCAGATGGCGCAGTCCGAGGCGTAAAGCTGGGCCCCGCTCTTGCCCTGATCCAGATTTTCCTGAGCGCCTGCTGTCCCTGCGAAAATAAGCGCCGAAATGCAGATCGCCAGCCGGATGCCGCTGAAACCAATCATTACCGTAACCTCTTGAAAGAAAACGACGCCGCCCCTTGAAGCTGCGAGTCGGCGCTCTTGATAGCCCAAAAATCGGGGGTTGTGACCCAGTCTCTGAGATAGCGCCTGGCGGCAAGCCTGCCATTCCAAAAACCCATTGCGGTCGCCAAATACCACTGATTAAATACCTTCATTGGAAGCTTGCTGAGCTCAACACGTTCGTTGCCGTGGGAAACCTTTAGCCGGGTCGTTCACTGTTAACAGTCGTGGTGGCCAATGGACCGGTTGCTTCGGTTTTTGCTCAAGACGTTTATCCGGCGCGGGACCTTTCAGGTCACGACGTCACGCGGGACGGTTTTAACCTTCGGTGACGGCACAGGGCGGAAAGTCGCAGTCCGCTTTGCCACCCGCGCCGCCGAATGGGGCATCCTGCTCGATCCCGAACTGAAATTCGGCGAAGCCTATATGGACGGCGACTTTGTCGTCGAAGAAGGCACCATCGCCGACGTGCTGGCCGTCATGCTGGGTCAGAACACCGACGTGCCGCATTGGGCGAAATTCCAGGGCCTACTGCGCTATCTCTACCGGCGCTTCGATCAGTTCAATCCGCGGGCGCGGTCGCGCCGTAACGTAGCGCATCATTACGATCTCGACGGCCGGCTCTATTCCCTCTTCCTCGACGCCGACCGGCAATACAGCTGCGCCTATTTCGAACGGCCCGATCAGTCGCTCGACGATGCGCAACTCGCCAAGAAGCGGCATCTGGCGGCAAAGCTGGTGCTCAGGCCCGAAAATTCCGACCACGACATGCGCGTGCTCGATATCGGCAGCGGCTGGGGCGGGCTTGGACTTTATCTTGCCGAATTCGCCGTCGCCGATGTCACCGGCGTGACGCTGTCGCAGGAACAGCACGGCATTTCCAACGCCCGGGCCGCCGAAAAAGGCCTGAGCAAACACGCGCGGTTCAATCTGCAAGACTATCGCGACATCGCCACAACGTTCGACCGCATCGTTTCGGTCGGCATGTTCGAACACGTCGGCGTCAATCATTACGATCAGTTCTTCCGCAAGAGCGCCAAACTGCTCGACCGCGACGGCGTGATGCTGCTGCACTCGATCGGCCGCTCGGAAGGCCCCAGCCGCACCAGTCCGTGGATCGCAAAATATATTTTCCCCGGCGGCTACATCCCGTCACTGTCGGAGGTATTGCCGGCCATCGAGCGGGCCGGACTCCTGGTCACCGATATCGAAATCCTGCGGCTGCACTACGCGGAGACCCTGAAAGCCTGGCGCGAACGCTTCCTGGCGCATCTCGAGGAAGTCGAGCGCATTTATGACAAGCGCTTCGTGCGGATGTGGGAGTTCTATCTGGCGGCCGCCGAAATGTCGTTCCGCGAGCAGAATCTGATGGTGTTCCATATCCAGCTCACCAAACGACAGGGTGTGGTGCCGATCACGCGCGACTACATCTTGCGTGAGGAACAGCGTCTGCGGTCGGCGGAGATGAAACGTTTCGAGCCGCTGCGTCTCGCCGGCGAGTAGCCCGCTACTTTTGCAAACAGTTCGGTTCGTCAAGCGGCAGGCGACTGCTCACTCACGTTATTTTTTGCGGTGAGTTGCTGTGGACAGCGCATTCCGTTGTCGCGCCATGGCTTCCATCTGGTTAAGCCAAGGCCCCAACAAAGTTTCGTCTAATTGGCGGAACAAGGATAACCATGGCTCCTCTCGACTCAGCGCTTCGCAAACCGGCCAACGAACCCACGCCCCTATTCCGTTCCGCACCGCACAACATCGAGGCGGAGCAAGGACTGCTGGGCGCTATTCTGGTCAATAACGAAGCGTTTTACCGGGTTTCCGACTTTCTCAACCCGGAACATTTCTTCGAGCCGATCCACCAGAAGGTCTATCAGACCTCGCGCGACCTGATCCGGGCCGGCAAGATCGCTACCCCGGTGACGCTCAAGACGTTCCTCGACGGTTCGATCGACATCGGCGGCATGACGCTGGCGCAATATCTGGCCCGGCTCGCCGCCGAAGCAACGACCATCATCAACGCCGAAGACTACGGCCGCACCATTTACGACCTGTCGATCCGCCGTGCGCTGATCATCGTCGGCGAGGACATGGTCAATGTCGCGTTCGACGCGCCGGTTGATTTCTCGCCGCGCAACCAGATCGAGGACGCCGAGCGCAAGCTGTACGAACTCGCCGAGACCGGCCGCTACGACGGCGGCTTCCAGGGCTTCGGTCAGGCGCTGACAACTGCGATCGACATGGCGGCCAACGCCTATCAGCGCGACGGCAAACTCTCAGGCATCGCCACCGGTCTCGACGACCTCGACAAGATGATGGGCGGCTTGCAGAAATCCGATTTGATCGTGCTGGCGGGCCGTCCCGGCATGGGCAAGACGGCGCTGGCGACCAACATCGCCTTCAACGTCGCCAATGCCTGGCAGGGCAATGTACGCGCCGACGGCCATACCGAAACGACCAATGGCGGCGTCGTCGGCTTCTTCTCGCTGGAAATGTCGGCCGAGCAGCTCGCCACGCGTATCATCGCCGAGCAGACCGGCATTCCCTCCAACCAGATCCGGCGCGGCGGCATCAGCGCCGACGATTTCGAGAAGATCAAAGATTATTCGATCAGACTGCAAAACCTGAAACTGTTTGTCGACGAAACCGGCGGCTTGTCGATCGGGCAGTTGGCGGCGCGCGCGCGGCGGCTCAAGCGCCAGCGCGGCCTCGATCTGATTGTCGTGGACTACTTGCAGCTTCTGACCGGCTCAACCAAGCGCGGCCAGGAAAACCGCGTGCAGGAAATCACCGAGATCACCACGCGGCTCAAGGCGCTGGCCAAGGAGCTGCAGGTTCCGGTGATCGCGCTGTCGCAGCTGTCGCGTCAGGTCGAAAGCCGCGAAGACAAGCATCCGCAACTGTCGGACTTGCGTGAATCGGGATCGATCGAACAGGACGCCGACGTCGTGATGTTCGTGTACCGCGAAGAATATTACCACCTGATGCGCAAGCCGTCGGAAAGCGACCGCGAGAAATTCGCCGCCTGGATGGCCGACAGCGACAAATAT
>CAISIV010000008.1 GCA_903885555.1 uncultured Hyphomicrobiales bacterium | reverse complement strand
TGGCGGCGGTAACGTCGAGGACATTATCAAGGTTACGTTCTGGATGAAAACGCTGGCGCGAAGACCGATCAACGACGAATGGGTAAAAATGTTTCCCGATGAAGCGGCGAGGCCCGCCCGTCAGGTCATGGAAGTTGCGATGGAGGAAGGCGTTCTCGTGCAGTGCGACTTTATGGCCGTGCTCCCCGCGTAATCCAAGCTACGAATAAATCCGGCCCGATGATGCGAAAGTCTCGGAGCTTGTGAGTGAGGTATTGATGTATCCGAAACTTGGGCTGTTCATCGACGGTGAATGGAGAGCGACCGGCGCCGGAAGCCAAGGCGAGGACGTTATCAACCCCGCGACCGAAAAGCCTATTGCGCGTCTTCCTCATGCCGCGAGTACGGATTTGGACGATGCGATCGAAGCAGCAAAGAGGGGTTTCCCGGCGTGGCGGGCGATGTCGGCCTATGATCGTTGCAAGATCATGAGCAAAGCCGCGGATCTTCTCCGCGCACGTCTCGACTTGGTTTCGAAAATCCTGGTGCAAGAGCAGGGCAAGATATTCGCCGAAGCGCGAGCCGAAGTCACAATGGCCGCTGATACGATTAGTTGGTACGCGGAGGAGGGTCGTCGCGCCTACGGCCGTATCGTCCCTGGTCGTAGTAAAGCCGTGCGCCAGTTCGTTATGCATGAGCCGGTCGGAATCGTGGCCGCATTCACGCCTTGGAATTTTCCGGCCTTAACTCCTGCGCGCAAGATCGGCGGCGCTTTGGCTGCTGGCTGCTCGATTATCATCAAGGCGTCGGAAGAGACGCCTGGTACCTGCGTCGAGATGGTCAGATGTTTTGCCGACGCAGGGCTGCCGCCGGGTGTCCTTAACCTAGTGTTCGGTGTGCCCTCGGCAGTGTCCGAGCATCTCCTTGCTCAAGATGACATCAAGAAGATCTCGTTTACCGGCTCCATAGCGGTCGGGAAGCATCTCGCCGGGCTCGCGGCGAAGACGGTGAAGCGTTCCACCATGGAGCTTGGCGGCCACTCACCCGTTATCGTTTTCGCCGATGCGGACCCGGAAAAGGCGGCTGATACCCTTGCGGCGTTCAAGTTTCGGAACGCCGGACAGGTCTGCATATCGCCCACGCGTTTCTACGTCCAAGAGGATTCCTACCGGCGGTTCGTCTCTCGCTTTGTCGAGTGCGCAAAAAACATCAAGCTGGGCGACGGCCTTGAGTCCGGCACTACGATGGGACCCTTGGCGAACCCCCGCCGGCTCGACGCGATGGATGATCTTGTCGCCGACGCTACTGCGCGCGGTGGCACTGTTGTCAGCGGCGGACGCCGGCACGGAAATGTGGGCTATTTCTTCGAACCAACTGTGATCACTGACCTCCCAGACAGCGCCAAGATTATGACGCAGGAGCCGTTCGGTCCTTTGGCTCCGATCGTGACATTCAAGACATTCGACGAAGTCGTGACGCGCGCAAATTCGCTCCCTTTTGGTTTGGCAGCTTATGCTTTCACTTCATCTAACTCGACGGCGACCGCAATTGGTGACGCACTTGAGTCTGGAATGGTTGGCATTAACTCGGTCGCAATCTCGACGCCGGAAACGCCGTTCGGCGGTGTCAAAGAGTCGGGACACGGTAGCGAGGGTGGCGTCGAAGGACTGAGCGCATATCTCAACACGAAATTCATTTCGCAGGGATAAAACGTGGCAGTAGATGCATCAGCTTGTTCGAGCGAGCGATCCTTGAATGCCAAGGGTTGATCACAAGAATTGTAGCAGTCAACAAATAACTCAAGGATATAAAGTATGATCGAAATGAAAATGAGCGAGCGCTGCGCGCTTATCACCGGCGGCAGTCAGGGAATTGGCTTCGCCGCAGCGACCAATTTCATGCGTGCGGGGGCCAACGTCGCGATTGTGGCGCGCCGCCCCGACGTCCTGGAAGAATCAAGGCAGAAGCTCGCGCGCGAAGGCACAGGAAAAGCGGTTGGCATCGTTGGCGACGTGAGCAAGGCGGGCGATTGCGCTCGTATCTTTGCCACCGCCGAGAAGGAACTCGGCCGCGTCGATGTCCTGCTCAATAATGCTGGTACGCATTCCAACGGGCCGTTCGAAGAGGCGAGCGACGAAAAATGGCAGCAGGATTTTGACCTGAAGCTGTTTTCAGCGATTCGCCTGGCGCGGGCCGCGCTCCCGGGAATGAAAAAGCGAAAATGGGGCCGTATCATCAACGTGCTTAACACCGGAGCAAAATGGCCGCGGCACGGCAGTGCGCCGACTTCTGTTACCCGTGCGGCGGGCATGGCGTTGACCAAAGTGTTAGCCAACGAAGGCGCGGAGCACAATGTGTTGGTCAATGCGGTGCTGGTCGGCCTCATTCAGACCGACCAATGGATTCGCGGTCATGCCAAGGAAAATAAAGGGCGTTCCTACGAAG
>CAISIV010000007.1 GCA_903885555.1 uncultured Hyphomicrobiales bacterium | reverse complement strand
GCACAGCGCCCGTCTTTGAATAAAAGGCGCTTATCTTGGCCGCGCTCGCCAATCAGTCTTTCGTGAAGATGAACGGCATCGGCAACGAAATCGTCGTTGTCGATCTGCGGAAAGCTGCGGGAAAAATCACTGCCGACGAGGCGCGCGCCGCAGCGGCGCCCGCCGGCGCGCCTTACGATCAGTTGATGGCGCTGTATCCGCCACGCTCGCCCGGCACCGACGCCTTCGTCCGCATCTACAACAATGACGGTTCGGAAGCCGGCGCCTGCGGTAACGGCATGCGCTGCGTTGCCTCGCTGGTGTCGGACGCGACCGGCAAGAGCAAGATGACGTTCGAGACCGCCAACGGCGTGATCAATGCCTGGAAGAACGATGATGGCCTATTCACCATCGATATGGGCAAGCCGAAATTCGCCTGGAACGAAATTCCGCTGGCGGAGGAATTCCGCGACACCCGCGCCATCGAATTGCAGATCGGGCCAATCGACAAGCCGGTGCTGCATTCGCCCGCGGTGGTGAACATGGGCAATCCGCATGCGATCTTCTGGGTCGACGATGTGAACGCCTTCGATCTTGGCCGCTTTGGACCTCTTCTCGAGAATCATCCGATCTTTCCCGAACGCGCCAACATCACGCTCGCGCATATCGTCTCGCGCGATCATATCGTCATGCGCACCTGGGAGCGCGGCGCGGGCCTGACCAAGGCCTGCGGCTCGGCGGCCTGCGCGACGGCGGTGGCCGCGGCGCGGCTCCGGCGTACCGATCGCAAGGTACGGATGACGCTGCCGGGCGGCGAACTCACCATCGAGTGGCGCGAGCGCGACGATCACGTGCTGATGACCGGGCCTGTGGCGTTTGAATTCAACGGCACGTTCGATCCCAAGCTGTTTGCCGCCGCAGGTGCGCCGTGAGTCTCGACGTCGTCACCTTCGGTTGCCGGCTCAACATCGCCGAGTCGGAAGTGATCCGCTGTGAGGCGGGCGCGGCCGGCATCGACAACGCGGTCATCGTCAATACCTGCAACGTCACGGCTGAAGCGGTGCGCCAGGCGCGCCAGACCATCCGCCGCATCAAGCGCGAACAGCCGGATGCCGACATCGTCGTCACCGGTTGCGCGGCGCAGACCGCGCCCGAACAGTTCGCCGAAATGGAAGAAGTGAGCCGTGTGCTCGGCAACGAAGAGAAGCTCAGCGCGCAGGGCTGGCGTTCGACGGAGCGCGTCGCGGTCGGCAACATCATGGCGGCGACGAAGCCGCACATGCACGCCGTCGATCATATCGAGGGCCATACGCGCGCGTTCGTGCAGGTGCAGAACGGCTGCGATCATCGCTGCACCTTCTGCATCATTCCGTTCGGGCGCGGCAATTCGCGTTCGCTGCCGATGCATGACGCGGTGGCGCAGGTGCAGCGTTTGGTGGCCAACGGCTATCGCGAGATCGTTCTCACCGGTGTGGATATAACAAGCTACGGCGCCGATCTCGATGGCGCACCGCGTCTTGGCGCTTTGGTGAAACGAATTCTGCGCGATGTGCCCGCGCTGGCGCGCTTGCGGCTGTCGTCGATCGACTCGGTGGAAGCCGATGACGATCTGCTTGATGCCTTTGCCAACGAGCCGCGACTGATGCCGCATCTGCACCTGTCGTTGCAGCACGGTGACGATCTCATCCTCAAGCGCATGAAGCGCCGGCATTCGCGCGATCAGGCGATCGTTTTCTGCAACGAGTTGCGCCGCTTGCGGCCCGATGTGGTGTTTGGCGCCGATATCATCGCCGGCTTCCCGACCGAGACCGAAGCGATGTTCCAGCGTTCGCTGGAGCTCGTTGATGAATGCGGCCTGACGCAACTGCACGTGTTTCCGTTTTCGCCGCGCCCCGGCACGCCGGCGGCGCGCATGCCGCAGCTTGACCGCGGCCTCATTAAAGAACGTGCCGCGCGGCTGCGCTCAACAGGCGAGGCGGCCTTGCGCGCGCATCTGGAACGCCAGATCGGCGCGCGTTTGCTGGTGCTGACCGAGCGTGGCGGCATCGGCCGTACCGAGCAATTCACCGCCGTGCGGCTTGCCGCGCCCGCTGCGCCCGGTATGCTTTTGGACATCGCGGTGAGCGGTCACGACGGACGTCGGCTTCTGGCCGCATAGGGGAATGACATGAGCGCAAAGTCGGGATCAAGCGATCATCTGATCACCAGCATCGAGCAACTCGAGGCGCTCTACGGCGAGAAGAACCCCAATTCGATCGTCAAGGAAATCGACTACATCAACGACAACTACCGCAAGCTGATCGAAGCCGCGCCCTTCGTTGCCATCGCGACCGGCGGGCCGGATGGTCTCGACTGTTCGCCGAAGGGCGATGCGCCCGGCTTCGTGCGCGTTCTCGACGAGAAGACGCTGGCGATCCCGGACCGGCCGGGCAACAACCGCATCGACGGCTTCCGCAACATTCTGCAGGACCCGCGCATTGGTCTGCTGTTTTTGATTCCCGGCGTCGGCGAAACCTTCCGCGTCAACGGCCGCGCCTCGATCTCGATTGATCCCGACTTGATGCAAAGCTTCGCGGTCAACGGCAAGCTGCCGCGCAGCGTGATGCTCGTTCACGTCGAGACCGCGTTCTTTCATTGCTCAAAGGCTGTGGTGCGCTCGAAGCTGTGGGACGAGAAAGCCAAGATCGACCGCAAGAGCCTGCCGTCGACCGGCACGATCATCGCCGAGCTGAGCCATGGCAAACTCGGCGGCGACACTTACGACCGCGAGGCGCCGGAGCGGATCAAGGCGCAGCTCTATTGAGCCTTGTCATTCGCCTCGTTGCGCTTGGACTTGCCATTCTCGCGTTCTGTGCGCCGGCGCGTGCCGACGATCCGCCGTTCGTCGGCAAGTGGGCGGTCGAAGGATCCAAAGCCTGCACGCCGCAGGGCGGCGACACCGATTTACTTCTCACGGTCACCACCAAGAAGCTGAGCTCTTACGCCAGCACCTGCACGGTATTGTCGTCGCGCCGCGTGTCTCATTCGGGCGACAACGCGCATCGATTCAAACTGCGCTGCATCGGCGAGGGTGAGACGAGCAATTCGGAGTTGATCCTCGTCGTGCTGGAGAAGAACGAGTTGCGTCCCGACATGCTGGTGCATATCGATCCCGCCGATTGGGCGGTGATCAGCTATCTGCGCTGTCCGGGCTGATCGGCGGCGCCGGCGTCTCGCCGGTCCACCCGCATTTGCCGAGCATCTCGCGCATATGCGCCGGCGCCGGCGCGGCGGTAACGACGGCCGGCTTGTTCTTGGAAATCGGCACCACGATCTCGCGCGAGTGCAAATGCAACGGCGGCCCACCCTGACGCGGCGCACTGCCGTAAATCGGATCGCCCAAAATCGGAAAGCCCATTTCGGCGCAGTGGACGCGCAACTGATGCGTTCGCCCGGTCAACGGTTCCAGGGCCAGCCAGGTGAATCCTTCGCTGCGCCCCATCACTTTCCACGTCGTCGACGAAGGTTTGCCCTCGGGGTCGGGCTTCATCCACCAGCCGCGATCTTCGTCCAGTTTGCCGAGCGGAATATCGATACGGCCTTCGTCTTCGGTCGGCCCGCCTTCGACCACGGCCCAGTAGGTCTTGCCGATGGCGCCGTTCTTGAACAGCTTGCCGAGCAGTGCCAGCGCCTTGCGGTGGCGGCCGAGCACCAGGCAGCCGGAGGTGTCCTTGTCGAGCCGGTGCGCCAGCGCCGGCATGCGCGGCAGGCCGAACCGCAGCACATCGAAATAGTCTTCCAGGCTCGATCCGCCCTTTGGCCCGCGATGCACCGACAGGCCGGCCGGCTTGTCGATGACCAGCATCATGCCGTCGCGGTACAGCAGGCGGGAAAGCATCTCTTCCGGTGTCATGACGAAACCGCTATCACGTGCCAAGGATGAACACGACTGCATGAACGACAGCACACAGCAAAGCTGGTGGAAACGCCTCAGCGGCGGCCTCAAGCGCACCTCGGCCTCGCTTGGCGGGGCGATCGCCGACCTGGTGTCGAAGCGCAAGCTCGACGCCGCGGCGGTCGAGGACCTTGAGAGCGAACTGATCCGCGCCGACCTCGGGCCGGATTTCGCCGCGCGCGTCATCAAGACATTGACCGACGGGCGCTACGAAAAGGGCATCGCGCCGGACGAGGTCAAGGCGGTGTTGGCCGGCGAGATCGAAAAGGTCCTGAGCGCGGTCGCCAAACCGCTCGACATCACGGCGCGGCCTTTCGTCATTCTGGTCTGCGGCGTCAACGGTTCGGGCAAGACCACGACGATCGGCAAGCTGGCGGCGAAATTCCGCGCCGAGGGCAAATCCGTCATGCTGGTCGCGGGCGACACCTTCCGCGCCGCGGCCATCGATCAACTGAAAATCTGGGCGACGCGCACCGGCGCCAGCGTGCGCGCCAGCACGCCGGGCGCCGACGCCGCCAGCCTCGCGTTCGAAGCCGTTACCGCCGCCAAAACCGAAGGTACCGACGTCGTGCTGGTCGATACCGCCGGGCGCTTGCAGAATCGCACCGAACTGATGTGTGAACTGGAAAAAATTCTACGCGTCATCCGCAAGGTCGAGCCGACCGCGCCGAACGCCGTGCTGCTGGTGCTCGATGCCACGGTCGGACAGAACGCGCTCAGCCAGGTCGAGATTTTCGGCAAGATGGCGGGCGTCACAGGTCTGGTGATGACCAAGCTCGACGGCACCGCGCGCGGCGGCATCCTCGTTGCCATTGCCGACCGCTTCAAACTTCCGGTGCATTTTGTTGGCGTTGGCGAGGGCGTCGACGATCTTGCCGCCTTCACCGCGCGCGATTTCGCCCGCGCGGTGGTTGGAATTGAGGACTAGAGGAAGCGACATGGCCGACGAGAAAAAACAACTCAATCCCATGCTCAAGCTGGCGATGGATATCGGGCCGCTGGTGCTGTTCTTTGCCGCCAACGCGAAGTTCGGCATCTATGCGGCGACCGGCGCCTTCATGGTCGCGGTGCTGGCGGCGCTGATCGTGTCTTACGTCATGACCCGGCACATCGCGATCATGCCGGTGGTGACCGCGATCATCGTGCTGGTATTCGGCGGGCTGACGCTGTTTCTGCACGACGATCTGTTCATTAAGCTCAAGCCGACCATCATCTATGTCCTGTTCGGCGGCGTTTTGCTCGGCGGGCTCGCGTTCAACAAGCAGTTCCTCAGCATCATGTTCGACCAGATGTTTCATCTGACGCCGGAAGGCTGGCGCAAGCTGACCTGGCGCTGGGCGCTGTTCTTTCTGTTTCTTGCCGTGCTCAATGAAATCGTCTGGCGTACGCAGACCACGGATTTCTGGGTGAGCTTCAAATTGTTCGGTGTGGTGCCGCTGACAATGGTCTTCGGTGCGCTGCAGTACCGGCTGCTGACGACCCACGCCGCCGAGAAGAAGGACTGATCACATCCTGATCAGGCGCACGCTCGTGCCCCATGGGTCGATCGCCTCGATGCCATTCGCCAGCCTGACGATCTTCGCGCCGGTCTCGCTCAGCCGCTGCTCCTGTGCGGCCAGCAAATCCGGCTTTTCGATATTGAGCGAAAACCAGACCAGTCCGGTTGCCGCTTCGTCGCGCCGGCCGGCGCCCGCGCTGTCCCAAACGTTCATCGCGACATGATGATGATAGTGGCCTGACGACAGAAAAGTTGCACCTTCCCGCCGCCGTGTCAGATCGAGCCCGATGGTCTTGCGATAGAATCCGTCGGCCTTGTCGAGCTCGCCGACTTTCAGATGGACGTGGCCGATGCGCAGGCCATCGGGCGCCTTCGCAAACTGACTGACTTTCGTGTCGGTGAGAGTCAGCAAGTCATCGACATTGAGGCGGTCGGTGGCCATGGCGACCGTGCCGTCCTTCCATTGCCATTTTTCCGGGGCGCGGTCGGCATAGACCTCGATGCCGTTTCCTTCCGGGTCGTTCAGGTAAACGGATTCGCTGACGAGATGATCGGCAAAGCCGGTCAGCGGCACGCGGTTTCGCGCGACATGGACCAGCCACTGCGCGAGATCCTTGCGCGCCGGCATCAGGAATGCGGTGTGGTACAGGCCGGCCGCATTCGCGGTTGCAATCTTCGCCTCGGGATACGCTTCGAGTGCGAGCAGGGCAACGCCACCGGCGCCGAGGCGCGCGCTTGTTGCGGTTCGCTCCATCACGGCCATGCCGAGGACATCGCGATAAAAGTCGGTCATCCGATCGAGTGCGCGCACGCGCAACGTCACCATGCCGATGTGCATCGGTGTGCGGTTGGCGAAGGTGGGGCCGGCCATGCCACCGGGTACGCCTTCTGCACGTGCCGCCGCTGCGGCGGCAAAGCTGAGCGAGGAAGCGCCCGCGAGGGCAAGCAGTGTGCGGCGGGTGAGGTCGATGTTCATGGTAACTCTCTACTTGCTCAACGCCTTCTCGATTTCAGGCCCGAGTGCCTTGGCGAGATTGTCGGCGGTGATCGGGCCGACCAGCTTGTAGGCAATCTTGCCGTCGCGGCCGATCAG
>CAISIV010000006.1 GCA_903885555.1 uncultured Hyphomicrobiales bacterium | reverse complement strand
GTGGCGCGGCTTTTCCAGATATTTTTCAAGATAGACCGCGTCGTCGCCGAAGGCGGCCTTGGCCTCCGAACGCGCGGTCGACAGCGCGGTTGACAGGTCCGCCGCGGTGCGCGCGACTTTCATGCCGCGGCCGCCGCCGCCGGCAGCAGCCTTGATCAGCACCGGAAAGCCGATCTCGTTGGCAACGCGCGCGGCTTCGACGTCGTCGGTGATGCCGCCTTCCGAGCCGGGCACGACCGGAATGCCGAGACGTTTGGCGGTGCGTTTGGCTTCGATCTTGTCGCCCATGATGCGGATGTGTTCGGCCTTGGGGCCGATGAAGTGCACGCCGTGATCGTTGAGGATTTCGGCGAAGCGCGCGTTCTCCGACAGGAAGCCATAGCCGGGATGCACAGCATCGGCGCCGGTGATTTCGCAGGCAGAGAGAATGGCGGGGACGTTGAGGTAGCTGTCTTTGGCCGCCGGCGGTCCGATGCAGACGCTTTCGTCGGCAAAGCGTACGTGCATGGCATCGGCGTCGGCGGTGGAGTGCACCGCGACGGTCGGAATGCCCAACTCCTTGCAGGCGCGGATCACCCGCATGGCGATCTCGCCGCGATTGGCGATCAGGATTTTATCGAACATGGCGACGAGCTTCTGTCACTCGATGATGACCAAGGGTTCGCCGAACTCGACCGGCTTGCCATCCTCGAACAGGATCTGCTTCACGGTGCCGGCGCGCGGCGCCGGAATCTGGTTCATCGTCTTCATGGCTTCGATGATCAACAGCGTTTCGCCGGCTTTGACCTGAGTGCCGATCTCGATGAAAGGCTTGGCGCCCGGTTCGGCCGACCCATAAGCAGTGCCAACCATCGGCGAGGCGACGACGCCGGGATGTTTGGCCGGATCCATTGGCGCTGCGACCGATTCCGCGACGGGCTGCGGCGCTGCCGGGCGCGCCGGAGTAGGCGCAGGGGCCGCCGCAGCGACGGTTCCGCGGGCGACACGCACACGCTTGCCATCCTGCTCGATTTCGATTTCGGTCAGACCGGTCTCGTCGAGGAGCTTGGTCAGCTCCAGGATCAGATCGTGATCGACCAGCGAAGATGTCGGCGCTGTTTTTGACGATTTTGCCATCGAGCCTTCCGGTTAGTTCGCTTTGGCGCCGATAATGCCGGCCAGTCCAATGATCGCCAGCCGGTAGCTGTCGGTACCGAACCCGGCAATGATGCCCTTGGCTGCCTTGGACATATAGGAATTGTGCCGGAAGCTTTCCCGCGCGTGGATATTCGTCATGTGGACTTCGATAACTGGTATTTTGACGGCCAGCAGGGCGTCCATGATCGAGATCGAGGTGGTGGTAAAGCCCGCCGCGTTGATCGCGATGCCGTCCGCCTTCTTGGCGAAGGCCTCGTGAATCGAGTCGACGACGACGCCTTCGTGATTGGACTGGCGGAATTCGATGGCGATGCCGTAGGGCGCCGCGGTGTCCCGGCACAGTTTTTCGACGTCGGCGAGCGTTGCGGTCCCATATTTCTCGGGTTCGCGGGTCCCGAGCATGTTCATATTGGAACCGTTTAGGACGTAAATTGTCTTGTTAGTTTTCTCGGGCATGGCTGTTCCGGCGGCAGCAAATGTTCCGGGCTTTATAGGTGGCCGGGACGCCCAGGGGAAGCCCAAGGGAAGCCCAAGAAAGGTGAGCCAGAATCAGGCCCTTACCGCCGTTTTGGCCACTGCCTCGACGCGGCCAGGAGCCAGCGTTTCCGCAGCGACCCAATCCACCACATCGGCGATGGCCGTTAACCTTTTGCGGCCCGCCGCCTTCGACTTGCCGAAGATATCGACCTGATGGTCGGCGCTGGTGCCGTTCTCGATGATTCGGTTGAGGTGCTTGATGTCGGCGGCGCAGCCGAGCGCCTCGACGTCCTTGGCGATGAAGTCGAGTACCTGGTCGAGCCATTCTTTCGTCGACAGCGGCGAACGGGAAAATGGATCGATGAATACCGCAGCGACGCCGTAACGCTGGGCGTGCCATTTATTTTCGACCGTGATGGCGCGGCCGACGCGGTCGAACCCGGCATTGAAATGACGGTCGCGGTCGAGCGCGCGCACCAGGCAGCGAAACAAAGCGGCGATGGCAATGGCATCGTCGAGCCGCGTGCACGTATCCGCCACGCGCAATTCGAGGGTCGGATTGGCGTGCGATGGCCGGATCGCCCACCAGATATAACTCGCATCCGGAATGATCTTGGCCCAGACCAGCGCATCGACGAACTCCTGATAATCGGCCGTGGTGCGAAACAGCTCGGGCAGGCCGGTGCGGGGCATTTCGTCGTAGGCGGCCAGCCGATAGCCGGACAGGCCGGTCAGATGGCCCTGCCAGAACGGCGACGACGTTGAGAGCGCCAGCAGCAGCGGCAGATAGGCGGTGACCCGCATCATGATATCGACGCGGCTGTCGAGTTTCGGCACTTCGACATGCACATGCATGCCGCACAACATGTTGCGGTGGCCGATGATCTGCAGATCGTCGAGCAGGGCGCCGTAGCGCGCCTTCTTGGTGATCTGCTGCTCCGGCCAGAACGCCAGCGGGAAGGTGCCCATCGCGGCAATGCCGAGCTTGCGCTCGCGCGCCGCATCGCCGAGCGCGCGGCGATATTTCACTAGATGCGCACGTGCCTCGTCCATGGTTTTGCACGGTGGCGTTGCAACCTCGATCTGCGATTGAAGCATCTCGGGCATCACGCGGTCGCCGAGTTTCTGCTGTGCCGATGAAAAGAATCTATTGTCACGGGTTCGCACCGCCCGGCGCGTCTTGGCGTCGAACACAAAATATTCTTCTTCGATGCCAATCGTATACATGCGCGCTACAACACCTTCAGGGGCTGGCGAGTTCCAAACAACGTCGGTGACAGGGGATAAGGCGCGTAAACGCCTTGAAACCCTAATGATTTGTCGCCGGCTTTGCTATGGAATGCGGCAATGCAAGAACTATCCAATAAAACTGTCACGCAAATTACATTTGCCGTTCTGTTTTGCGCTGCACTCGCTCCGGCGTTGCTGACTCCGATACCGGCGATGGTCGATTATCCGAATCACCTGGCGCGGATGTACGTCCTCAGCGCCGCCGGCACGCCGGACGCCAATCCGTATTACCTGACCGCGTGGGCGCTCTACCCAAATCTGGCGATGGATCTCGTCGTGCCGCTCTTCGCCAAGCTTTTCGGCGTCGAGACCGCGACACGGCTGTTTTTGCTGTTCAGCCAAGTGCTGATCGTCGGCGGCGCGATGGCGCTTGAATATGTGGTCAAGGGCCGCCTGCAGATCGCCGGCTTTGTCGCGCTGATGTTTCTCTATTGCTTGCCGTTCACCTGGGGCTTCGTCAATTTCGAATTCGGGCTGGGGGTGGCGCTGTTCGGTATTGCGGCGATGCTGTGGGTGCAGGAATGGCCGTGGCCGTTGCGGCTGGCCGTCAACGCTGTATTCGTCGCGGCGCTGTTTGCCGCGCATTTCTTTACGCTCGGCATTTATGGCGCAACGCTCGGCATCGTCGAGTTATGGCGCGCCAAGGATCGTAACGCCGTGCATTTTGAAACAGCGGTGCGGCTCGCGGTGCTGGCACTGCCTGCGGCGGTGTTGCTCGCGATCATGGCGTCGAGCGCCGGCGCCATCGGCGGCGAGGGCAATGCCTGGTTCTTCGAGTTCAAGCCGCTCTGGTTCTTCCGCATTTTCAACGGCTATAATTTGATGGTCGCGGCGGTGAGCATGATCGTGCTGCTGACAGCCGGCAATCTTCTCGCCAAGCGCGGATATTTGACGATTGCGCCGGTCGGAATCTGGCTCGCGGCCGGTTTCGGCATTCTCTATGTCGTCATGCCGTCGAGCCTGTTCGGCACGTCATTCGTCGATTTCCGTGTCATCGCTGCCGCGGCCTTCATCATGCCGGCATTCTGCGCGGTAGCGATACCAGACCGCGTATGGCTTATGCGTACACTTTACGCTGCCGCCGCCATCACGGTGGCGAACCTCGGCGTGGTCTATTTTGTCTGGCTGTCGTATCGTGCCGATTACGCAGCGCTGATTGTGTCATTCGCCAAGATCGAGCGCGGCGCCACAGTGCTGTCAGGAACCATGGGGCTGGGCGACGACCCGCCCTTCAACAATCTTACCGACTATCCTTTCTATTATGCGCCGACACTGGCCGTGCATTACGCCCACGCCTTCGTGCCGAATTTGTTTGCCGCCGCGGGCAAGCAACCGGTCACGGTGCGTGAAGACATGCGGCATCTGGCCGTGCCGCACGGCGGGCCGGTGCCGATGTCGATTTTGAGTGCGATCGCCGGTGGCAAGACCGCCGATATCGTGCCGCTCTATCTGCGGCGCTGGACCAGGGACTTCCAATATCTCTACGTGCTCGGGACGCCGGCGGCGAACCCGCTGCCCGAGCTATTGGAGGAGCTGGATCGCTCCTCCCGATTTGTTCTTTATAAAATCCGTCGCAAATCGAACTAGCGATAGCGAACTAGCAGGTCGGCAATCAACAGGTGGCCTTGCCGCAGCGGCTGGTATTGATCTTTTCCTGTAGCGCGGGGAGGCCGACCGCGCCGACCACCACGTCGGAGCCGATGACGTAGCTCGGCGTGCCGTTCATGCCAAGCGCTTCGGCAATCTTGAAGCTCTCTTCGAGCGTGGCCTTGACCTCGGGACTGGTGAGATCCTTTTCGATCTGCGCCATGTTCATGCCGACGTCCTTGGCGGCGGCAAGCGCGTGCGCCTTGTCGGCCTGTCCGCGGCCGCCCATCAGCTTCTGATGGAATTCGAGATATTTCTTGCCGGTCTTGTCCTGCATGCGCACGGCAACAGCGACCTGCGCCGCTTCGACGGAGCCGGGCCCGAGCACCGGGAATTCCTTGAGCACGACTTTAAGCTTCGGGTCGTCCTTGATCAGAGTCAGCATGTCGCTCATGGCACGCTTGCAGTAGCCGCAGTTGTAATCGAAGAACTCGACGAAGGTGACGTTGCCGTCCGGATTGCCGAGGTTGACCTGGCGCGGCGACGAGAAGATCGCCTGCGAGTATTCCTTGACCGCGGCCTTGTGCTTCTCGGCTTCGGCCATGCCCTGGCGCTTTTCCAGTTCGGACATGGCTTCCTGCAGCACTTCAGGGTGCGCGATCAGATACTCGCGCACGATGCTCTGGATTTCATTTGTCTGCGGAGCGGTGAATTCCGCGGCCCGCACAGCTTGCGGCGCGGCGAAGGCCAGCAGCGCCGCCACGGAGGCGGCAGCGGCGATAAGGCGCGGGCTCGTTGTCATGGTGTTTGTCCTTGTGATGATCAGTTTTTGGTCGGTCTGACGTTGACGATATCATCGGCGCGCACCCAGGCCGGCGAGCCGATCGGCAGCCGTGTCTTGGCGCGTGTCGCGAGTTGGCGCGCGGTCGGAAGATCGCCGCGAGTGAATGCGGCTTGGGCGGAGGCAAGATCGGCATTGGCGAGATCGCCCTTGCGGCCGTAAGCCATTGCGAGTTGCGAATAGGCTTCCGGCGCTTCCGGCTCGCGCACCAGCGCGGTGCGCAGCATCTCGACCGCTTCCTCGGCGACAGCCGTGTTATTCGTCGAGATCAAAGCCTGCGCCAGCATGATCTGGATCAGCGGCGCGTTGCCGGCGAGCTGGACCGCGCGCCGCAGCGGCGCCACGGCCTCGTTAGCGCGTCCGCCTTCGAGCAGTGCCTGGCCTTTGAGTTCGTAGAAATAGGCATTGTTCGGCTGCGCCGCGATCAGCGCGTCGATCTGAGCGATCGCCTGGCGTAGATCGCCATGCCGGTAGGTCACAATGGCGCGGGCATAGTTCGCCGGCAAAGTATGATCGCCGAGCGGATAGCGGCGCGCGACGGTGTCGGGCCTTTCCAGGAAGCCGGCCAGTTTGGCGCGAGCCATGTCATGGCGCAGTTGCAATTCCGGCGGATCCTTGCGGTCCCAATACGGGCTCTGCTTGGCCAGGACCTCAAGCGCGGCGACGCGGTCGGCGGGAAGCGGGTGGCTCTGCATATAGGGATCAATGTAGCGGGTATTAAACAACGATTCGTTGCCCAATCTCTTGAACAGCTCGACCATGCCGCGTGGCGACTGGCCTGTGGCGGTCAGGAATTTCACGCCGGCGTGATCGGCCTGGTCTTCTTGCGTCCGCACATAGGCGAGCAGCGAGCGCATGATCGCCGACTGTGGCGCCATGATCGCGGCCGCACCCACATCGGCGGCGCCTGAGCGCGCGCCGGCCACCATCGCGCCGACCCCGAGCAGCATGGCGACGACCGAAGCGGTTTGCGCGGTCGCCAGTTGCTCACGCAGGCGCGCCAGATGGCCGCCCGCCATATGGCCGGTCTCATGCGCCAGCACGCCAATGACTTCGTTCGGCGTTTTGGCGTCGAACAGCGCACCGGCGTTGATGAAGATATGGCGGCCGTCCATCACGAAGGCGTTGAACGAGCGGTCGTTGAGCACGACGACCCGGACGTTCTGCTTGGAGAGGTTTGCTGCCTTGAGAATCGGTTGCGCGTAGTCGCGCATCAACTGCTCGATCTCGGTATCGCGGATGACCGGCATGCCGCGGGTCGAGGAATCCTGGGCCTGCGCCGGCCGGGCGGAAGGCGCGATACCGGCGCAAGCGACCGCAAACGCCGTCGCCAGCGCCAGAGCCCGGGCTGCTGGCGCGCGTGGCCGCGTCCTGATAGTTCTGCCGTCTTCGATCATGCCGATATGTGAGCCAAGGATCGCGCGAACCTATGGGCGCGCAGTATAGCGGTCAACGCGTCTTCCGATCACGACTGAGTCATCCGGAATACGGCAACAGCGGGGCGGGGCGCCGAAAGCGGCGCCTTATGGGTCAAAACCAATGCTTGATGCGGCAAAACAGCTGTTGATCCCCTCAAAACGCAGCGATGTGCCGCCTTTTATCGTCATGGACGTGATGGCGCAGGCCGCCGCTATCGAGGCCAAAGGCGGCCGGGTCATTCATATGGAAGTCGGCCAGCCGTTCCATTCCGCCCCTGCCACCGCGCTTACAGCGGCCAAGGCGGCCTTGGACGTGGGGCGTGTCGGCTACACTGAGGCGCTCGGTATCCCATCGCTGCGGGCGCGTATTGCCCGGCATTATGGCGATACTTACGGGCTCTCGCTCGACCCGGCCCAGGTCGTGGTGACGACGGGCTCGTCCGGCGGCTTCATCTTGGCGTTCCTGGCGCTGTTCGAGCCGGGCGACCGGGTGGCGCTGGCCAATCCCGGTTACCCGCCGTACCGGCACATTCTTTCGGCCCTCGGTTGCGAGCCGGTGCTGATCGAGACGTCGGCTGCGACGCGCTGGGCGCTGACCGGCAAGGCTTTGATAGCGGCGCATAAAGAAAAGCCCCTCAAAGGCGTGGTGATCGCCAGCCCGGCCAATCCGACCGGCACCATGATGGATGCCGACGCGCTGTCGCAACTCATTGCGGTAGCGGAAGCCGAGGGCATTCGCGTCATCTCCGACGAGATCTATCACGGCCTCGACTATGCGTTTGCTGCCGAGACTGCGGCGAACATTTCCGAGCGTGCGCTCGTCATCAATTCGTTCTCGAAATATTTCTGCATGACCGGCTGGCGCGTCGGCTGGATGGTGGTGCCGCCAAGCATGCTGCGCGCGGTTGAGCGGCTGCAGCAGAATCTCGCGATCTCCGTGCCGGCGCTGTCGCAGATCGCAGCGGAAGCGGCGTTCGAAGGTCGCGCGGAAATGGAGACGGTCAAGCATGGCTATGAAGAGAACCGTCGCATCCTGACGGAGGCGTTGCCGAAGATCGGTCTCGACAAATTCTTACCCGTAGACGGCGCGTTTTATCTTTATGCCGACGTGTCGCGCTTCTCCAACGACAGTCTCGACTTCGCCAAGCGCATGCTGAACGAGGCGGGCGTCGCGGCCACCCCCGGCATCGATTTTGATCCGGTCAACGGACACAGCTTTCTGCGCTTCTGCTACGCAGGTTCGGCACAGGAGATGCATGAGGCGGTGGAGCGGATGGGGAACTGGCTCAAGCGGTAGGCGGTGACCGAGTGGCGATCAAAGCGATCCCAGTGCCAAGGATTGTCGCAGGGCTGCTCGCTTTCGTCGCCGGCGTGGTCGATGCCTGTACGGTGTTTGCTCTGTTCGGCCTGTTCGTGGCGCAAGTGACCGGCAGCTTCGTGCTCATTGGCGTTCAAATCGTCAATGCCGACATCGTCAACATCATCCGCACGCTGGCTATTCCGGTGTTCTTCCTCGGCGGCTTTGCCACGGTATTCGTCGCTGAACTCGCGGGCGACAGCAAACGCGCGCTGTGCTGGACACTGTTTGCCGAATTCGCCCTGGTCGGGACCTTCGTGCTGATCGGATTGATCGCACCGCACTTCGACCATCCCAATGCGCCATGGGCGCTGGTCGCGAGTGTGCTTGGCGTCACGGCGATGGGCGTGCAAAGCGCGCTGGTGCGGCTCCTGATGCGCGGCGTCGCCTCGACTAACGTGATGACGACCAACACCACGCTGGCCTCGATCGAATTGGCGCAATGGGTGATCGCGACGCGCCGTCTGAGCAAACATCCGGCCGATGGTGCGGCGTTTGAGTTGAAGCGGCAGGCGCTCGGACGCTTCGCCGGTCTATGGCCGGTGCTGCTTGGTTTTCTTGCCGGCGCGTGCTGCGGCGCCGTCGGCTTTCAAGTCGCCGGCTTCTGGTTTCTGCTGTCGGCGGTTGCGATCCTCGCCGGCCTGCTGGTCTGGGCGATACGCCACAAGCCGGTCTAGCGCAGGTCCGGTATTGTCACGCGATAAACGAGAACCATGGTCTCGACGTCGGCGCCGCTCGCATCCTTATAGGCCGCGCCCACCTGGTATCCGTTCTGCGTGACGAAGTCATTGTCGTTCGATACGAACAGAAAGAAGTCGCGCGGATTGGCTGGATCGAGCGCCGGAAGCAGCGCAAGACCTTCCCATTTTTCGTAGAGATTGTTCTTGTCGCTCGGCTCGCCATTGTGCAGGCCGACCTTATTGAGTTGCGCATTGTCGTTGATGTCGATGAAGGTCGTCAGCGTTGCCGGGACGATGCCGTCGGCAAGCTTGCCGGTGGGGCTAAGCGGAACGCCATCGTCATATTTCGAGCCGGCGATGTCGGTTGCCTTCGAAGTATCGAGCAGCTCGATCTTGCGGTAGCGCGAGGTTGCGCTTTCCAACCCATAGCCGGCGCCGCTATCGCGGCAGATGACGAGAAAACGGTTGTCGTCGAGCGCGAGAATCTCGCTTTGCGCCGCGACGCGGCGCTTGCCGTCGGCGGTAGTGTAGAACGGCAAGGGCACGACAAGCTCGCGCACCAGCTTCGGACGATCGCGGTCGGCGATGTCGTAATAGAGCATGCGCGTATTCTGCCGGGTCTCGGGGGCCGTGCCGCCGTCCTGCCGTGTCGCACTTTGCAGCAACGCGACCAGATATTTGCCGTTCGGCGTCAGCGCCATGCCCTCAAAGCCCTGGTTGTTCTGCCGGCCTGTCTCCGGATTTGGCGGCTTCGGCGACGGCGCTTCCGCTCCAGGGTTGTTGGAGGAGAAACTGTCCTTGCCGGCGCGCTTGGGGATGAAGGCTTCGGGCGGCCGGATCGCCGAAATCATCTTGCCGTCAGCGGAGAAGCGATAGATGTAGGGCCCGTATTCATCGCTGACGAAAAAGCTGCCGTCGTCGAGCCGCGCGATCGCCTCGGCGTCGATGCTCACCGCGCCGGTCGTGGCTTGCGGCATTGGCGGAAAATTGCCCGCTGCGGGCCGGACGCCGTCTACGAGAGGGTCGAGCCCGGTCAGCGGCTTTCCGGCTGCGTCCGTCAGCAGAATGGTATCGGCCAGCGACAGGTCTAGCGACAGACGGCCATCGGCCGCAGGCTTCAGCACAAGCGTTATCTTGTTGAGCCGCGCGCGGTAGTCCGAAGTGCCGCTGACGTTGTAGCCGCGGTCCGGCAGCATATAGAGCGTGCCGCGATAGCCGTCCGGGCCGCGCGTCCAATCTTTCGCCTCTGCCGCTAGCCCGGAGCCCGAGCCGAAGGTCTCGCCGAATTTATCGCGCAGATCGGCGGGCAGCCGTCCTGCGGCGACGATTCCTTTGTTGACGAGGCCAAGTTCGCTGACTGGGTCGGCGGCCGCATGCGTGGCGCTGAGCAGCAGCAACGCCACAGCGGCGTAGTGCGACAGGCGGCGGATGGAATGGATTGACAGCATGACAACTCCCGACGGCGAAAGACCCGTGTCACACTATCTCAGTCATGTGACAATCAGACCAGCGGCAGGCGAGGCGTTCCGGGGCGTGCCGAAGCCAATCAACTCGCCAGCCTCGTCTTTTCCGTAGCGAAGGGACTCAAGCCAAGCCATGTGTGAATCGACCGCGCTATCGCCTTGTCGCCGGTTAATTGAACCTGGCCCGCGGCGATCTCGGCCTTCAGGGTCGTGTGCCCCATCCAGACGGCGGTCATGCTGCGCAGTGTGCTGCTGACATACAGGTCGACGTCGAAACCAGGGTCGACGCTGCACAGGTCGACATCGCGGCCGTCGATCACGAGCCACCACGTGTTGCGGTTGGCGGGCAGCTCCGGATAGGTGAATTGCACCGAGCATTTCCGGTTCGGAATCAACGTCGGCACGATGTTGCGGCGCATATCCCACATCAGCAGCGACGGATCGAGGTTCTTGAGCGAGAGCGACGACTCGATCCAGCGCTGCCCCCAGATGCCGAGCGACATGATGGTGTCGCGCAGATCTTCACCGGCGGGCGTGAGCTTGTACTCCGCCACGCCGCCTGGCGTTTTCTTGTGTGCTGATATCACGCCCGCTTGTTCAAGCTCCTTGAGCCGCTTTGACAGCAGCGTCGGCGACATTTTTGGTACGCCGCGTCGAAGATCGTTGAAACGTGCCGAGCCGGCCAGCAATTCGCGCAGCACCAGCGGCGTCCATTTCGAACAGACGATTTCAGCCGCCATCGCGACGGGGCAGAACTGATTGTAATTCCCCGGTTCGGTTTGTTTGCGCACGGGAATGCTCCTTCGTGATGCGGAAATTGTGTGGGCGTGGGGTAATCCAGGCCGGAAATGGCGGCTAGTCCAGAAAGTGTAGCGAAATTCTCGGCGCCGCCAAATGCTTGGTTAAATAAGCGAGTATTTACAAGGCCCTAGAGGTGACGCCTCCGAGGCCCTCGGCTGACCGTCCAGTTTGTGAACTGGATCGTCCAGCCATTCTCCGGCGAATTGCGGCCACGTCACGGGGCAAGCCCGTGAACGAGCAACTCTGGAGATATGAAGAAGATGACTGTTTATCTGATCGCCGACGTGAAAGTGACGAACGACAAATGGGTGCCCCTGTATGCCAGCACGGTGCACGAACTCGTTCACAAGCACGGCGGCAAGTATCTGGCGCGCAGCGGCAATGTGCAGACACTCGAGGGCGAGCCGCTCGACACCACGCTGATCGCGCTGATGTCGTTTCCGACGGCGCAGGCCGCGAAGGCCTTCACCGGCGATCCGGCTTACGCGCCGTTCGCCAGCGCCCGCAAGCAGGGCAGCGACAGCCGCTTTCAGCTGATCGACGACACCGATCTGGCCGGTACGATTTCATATTTGCCGAAGGCGTAATCCATCGGCGTGGCGCGCAACGGACTGTGCGTCACGCCGCACCATTCAAACGTAAGGAAACAACGAGACCATGCTCAATCCAATGAAGCGATACGTGATCGAACGGAATATTCCAGGCGTCGGACAGATGACGGGGGAGCAGCTCAAGGCTGCAGCCGTCAGCTCTTGCGATGCGTTGGCAAAACTATACGGCAAGGCTCAGTGGGAGCACTCGTATGTCACCGGCGACAAGACGTTCTGCGTCTATCTCGCCGACAGCGAGGCGACCATCCGCGAGCACGCCAAGCTCAGCGGTTTTCCAGCCAATACAATTACCGAAGTACATACCGTCATCGATCCCATGACGGCCTTTGCGTAACGACGCGTTAAAACTCAACGTCGAGCTCGACGACCTCGTCGGGCTCGGCCTTGGCGCCTTCGATCCATTCCAGCATCGCCGGCAGCGCCATG
>CAISIV010000005.1 GCA_903885555.1 uncultured Hyphomicrobiales bacterium | reverse complement strand
GCGCCACCGCCGCCGGCATCCGATTCACTCCCGTCCTGGGCCTATCCGTGGGCGCCCGCTTACAATGCCCCGCCTGCCGACGATGTGCCGCAACATTTGCCGGGCAGTACGGCTGCCGTCAGTTGGAAGCAGGCGCGCGATCTTTTCTTTGCGCCGGACTGGCACCCTGAGGCGCACCCGGCGATGCCGGATGTCGTTGCCTCCGGCCGCAAACCTGACGTGCGTGCCTGCGGTTCCTGTCACCGCGCGGAGGGGACAGGCGGCCCGGAAAATGCCGTTCTGGCGGGGTTGCCGGCGGCTTATTTTATTCAGCAGATCGCCGATTTTAAGAGCGGCGCGCGGAAGTTTTCCGGTCCGCCGCGGTCTGGCTCCGTCATCATGACGGCAACGGCCAAGGCCATGACCGAGGCCGAGGTACAAGCCGCGGCAGCCTATTTTTCCGCGATGAAGCCTAAACGCATCATCAAGGTCGTCGAAAGCGATACCGTTCCCAAAACATATATTGCCAGGTTGTTCTTTGCGAAGGCAGCGGAAGGTGGCACCGAGCCGCTCGGCCGACGCATCGTCGAGATGCCTGACGATGTCGTGCAGTTCGAGCTTCGGGACTCGCAGGCGCAATTTTCCGCCTACGTGCCAGTCGGAAGCATTGCCAAAGGAGAAGCTTTGGCCAAAACCGGCGGATCGGGCGCGACCATTGCCTGCGATACCTGCCACGGGCCGGATCTCAAAGGTGTAGGTCCAATTCCGGGGATCGCCGGACGCTCGCCGAGTTACATTGTGCGCCAGCTCTACGACATCCAGCAGGGCGCGCGGGCGGGCGAAGCCAGCGCCTTGATGAAGCCCACCGTTGAAAAACTCACGCAAGACGACATGATATCTCTTGCCGCTTACGTTTCTTCGCTCGAACCCTAGGCCGACTTTTTCAAGCCGACTTGGCCTGCTTCGGCAGATACTGATTGAGCGTCCGCACGATGTCCTTGAGCGGCTGCGGCCTGCCGAAATAGAAGCCCTGCACCTCGGTGCAGCCGATCATGCGTACCAGCTCGACCTGTTCGGCCGTCTCGACGCCTTCGGCGGTGGTGATCATGCCGAGGTTCTTGGCCAGCGCCGCGACCGAGCGCACGATCGCCAGTCCGCTCTGGTCGTGTTTCGACAGGTCGCTGATGAAGCAGCGGTCGATCTTGAGCTTGTCGAACGGGAAACGTCGCAGGTAGCTCAGCGACGAGAAGCCGGTGCCGAAGTCGTCCATCGAAATTTTCACGCCGAGACTGCGCAGTTGATGAAGTGCTGCGACCGTGGCTTCGGTGTTCTGCATCAGCACCGACTCGGTGATTTCCAGTTCCAGACGGCTCGCGGGCAGACCGGCCGCGGCAAGCGCGCCGATCACCATCGGCACGAGGTTGGGGCTGAGCATCTGGATGGGCGACAGGTTGACGGCGACCTTGGTATTGTTTGGCCATGTTGCCGCGTCGTTGCAGGCCTGCCGCAGAACCCATTCGCCAATCGCGACGATGAGGCCCATCTCCTCGGCCACGGGGATGAATTCGCCCGGCGGCACCATGCCGCGTTCCGGATGGTTCCAGCGGATCAATGCCTCGCAGCACGGAATGCGGTTCTCATCCAGGTTCAGAATGGGCTGGTAGTGCAGGGTGAATTGACCCTCCATCAGCGCCTCGCGTAGCGAATTTTCTAGCGCGCGCCGCGCTTTGACGGTGGCGTCCATCTCGGCTTCGAAGAAACGGAAAGTGCCGCGGCCGTCGGCCTTGGCGCGATACAGCGCCATGTCGGCATTTTTCAGCAGCTCATCGGGCTGCGAGCCGTTGTCGGGCGCGATGGCAATGCCGATGCTGGTGTCGGTGACGACAACATGGCTGAACAGGTCGTAAGGGTCGCGGATCGCCTGGCAGATATCGCGTGCCAATAGCGCGGCATCGTCGTGCGTGACGATGTCCGGCAGGATGACGGCGAATTCGTCGCCACCGACGCGAGCGACGGTGATGTTCTCGTGCACGCAAGCGCGCAACCGCTGCGCCACCCGCTTGAGTAATTCGTCGCCGTACTGATGACCGAGCGTATCGTTGACGGCCTTGAAGTTGTCGAGGTCGAGATAGAATACCGCGACCCGCTTGCCGTCACGGGTCTCGCGCAGCATGTCCGCCAGCCGCTCCTGGAACAGCACGCGGTTCGGCAGGTCGGTCAGCGAATCGTGATGCGCCATATGCGCGATGATTTTTTCCGCGCGCCTCCGGTCGGTGATGTCTTCATGCGTCGCGACCCAGCCGCCATCCGGCATCGGCGAATTCCAGACGTCGATGGTGCGTCCGTTCGGCAGTTCGATGCTGGAGTGGAACGACTCGCCACGCGCGATCATGGCCTTGAGGCTGGCCGTGTAGGCCTCCGGATCGCCGGAAAAGGTGCCGCAGGCTCTGCGCAGGCGCAGCAGGTCGGGCAGCACCATGCCGGGCTTGATGTCGTCCGGCGCGAGCCAATACATCTCGCAATAGCGCTTGTTGTGGATCACCAGACGCGAGTTGCCGTCGAACATCAGCAGCGCTTGCGACATGTTGTTGAGCGCGGCGTCGAAACGCAAGTTCTGCGCGCTCAGTTCCTTTTCGCGATTGCCGAGCGCGACGGTGCGCTCAGCGACCTGTACCTCGAGCGTGCGGTTCAGTGTGTCGAGTTCATCGACCATCAGGTTGATCGAGCGTTCGGTGCGGACGCGGTCGCGCTCCGCCTGTTCGTAGGCGGTCGCGACCAGTTCGCCCAATACGTCGAGATCGACCACGCCATTGGGCTTGGTCGCCTTCTCGCGTTGGCGGGCAAACAACCGGTGCACGGGAACTACCTGGCGGTTTCGGTGAAAGTCGTCACCGTCATGGTCTGGTTATGCAGTTGGCAGACGCCAGACGCAGCGTGCGGCGAGATTTCGCCGTACGAATAGAACCCGAGCGTCGGCATCTTGGCGCCGAGCTCGCCACCGGCGGCCTCGACTTCCTCGACAGTACGCTGGCCCATCAGCAGGCGGCGGCCGATGCAGCTCACCAGAATGGCGACGCTGTCATTGCCGGGCTTTTCCGCGAAAGCGGCGACTGACTGTCGTGCGGCCATCGCGGCGCCCGAGGCGAGGCGATGGAAGTTGCCGCGCATCAATTGCGACACCCAACCTTCCGGCATGTCGCCGGCAAAGGTCATCGAACCGGTGTTGTGATCGACTGCGAGCACGGTGCGCACCAGATCGCGGTCGGGCTGCTTGGGATCGTGAATGCGCAACGGGAACAGCAGCGCGGTGCCGGGCAGGCCCTTGGCCTCGTCGCCGAGATAGCGCTTGTAGAGTTCGAGCGCGGGCTCGCCGTCGAGCTCGAACAGCACGTTGCCGTTTGACCGCGTGATACGCCGGCGCGGGCCGAACTCGTCCCAGCCGCCGGCGTTGCCGTGGCCGATGCGGATGGCATTGCCATAAAAACCGATGGCCGCCACCATTTGCTTTTTCGGGGCGCTGTCGCCGCCGACCAGCGTTTCCTGAAACAGTGCGCCGTCGCCGGCCAGACCGCCGGTCACCGGCACTTTTCCGCCGACGATCGCGGTGATGCCCGCCACCAGCGCGCTGCCGTTGACGTTGAGGCCGTCGGACAGAACGAAGATGCCGGCGAGATCGGGGGCGGCGAGCGCCTTGCCGATGGTTTCGCCGCAGATGCGGGAGGAAGCCGAATTGGTAGCTGGCGCGGTCGCGAGTTTGAGCCGCGTGCGGTCGAACGACAGCGCGATCGCCGCGATGTCGTCGTCGCTGATGTCTCTGTTCGAGATTTGCCCGCCGGTGCTGCAGCCGACCACATGGGCGCCCGGGAACATGTCGCGCAATTCGTCGTAGCGCCTGCCGGAAGCGAGCGCGTCGCGCGTGCCGAAATAAAGAACGAGATTCGCTTTGTCGGGAATGACGCCCTGGGCGTTCCAGCCCGAGACGCCG
>CAISIV010000004.1 GCA_903885555.1 uncultured Hyphomicrobiales bacterium | reverse complement strand
TCGGATTGAAACAGCTCGGCGACGTCGTGATGTTCGACGTCATGGAAGGCACGCCGCAGGGCAAGTCGCTCGACATCGCGCAGTCCTCGCCTGTCAACAAGTTCGACGCCAAGTTCACCGGCGCCAACTCGTATGAAGCCATCGACGGCGCCGACGTCTGCATCGTCACCGCGGGCGTGCCGCGCAAGCCGGGCATGAGCCGCGACGATCTTCTCGACATCAATCTAAAGGTCATGGGTCAGGTCGGCGCCGGCATCGCCAAGTACGCGCCGAACGCCTTCGTGATCTGCATCACCAATCCGCTCGACGCGATGGTCTGGGCGCTGCAGAAGTCCTGCGGCCTGCCGGCGCAGAAAGTCGTCGGCATGGCCGGCGTGCTCGACTCGGCGCGCTTCCGTTATTTCCTCGCCGACGAATTCAACGTATCGGTGGAAGACGTCACCGCCTTCGTGCTCGGCGGCCACGGCGACACCATGGTGCCGCTGACGCGCTATTCGGCGGTGGCCGGCATTCCGGTGCCTGATCTCGTCAAGATGGGCTGGTCGACGCAGGCCCGCATCGACGAGATCGTCAAGCGCACCGCCAATGGCGGCGCCGAGATCGTCAACCTGTTGAAGACCGGTTCGGCCTTCTACGCGCCGGCCGCTTCCGCTATCGCGATGGCGGAAAGCTATCTGCTCGACAAGAAGCGCGTGCTGCCTTGCGCGGCGTGGCTCAACGGCGAATACGGCGTGAAGAATCTTTACGTCGGCGTGCCGGTTGTTCTCGGCGCCAAGGGCGTCGAGCGCGTCGTCGAAGTCGAGTTCACCAGTGCCGAGCGTTCGATGTTCGAGAAATCGGTCGCTTCGGTCGAAAGTCTGGTCGAAGCCTGCAAGAAGATCGCACCGAACCTGGCTTAAATAAAAAACGAAAACGCCGCCTTCTCCGGGGAGTGAATAATGAATATCCACGAGTACCAGGCGAAGGCGGTGCTTGCCTCATTCGGTGTGCCCGTGCCGCGCGGCATTCCGGCCTTCACGGTCGACGAAGCGATCAAGGGCGCCAATGAACTTGGCGGTCCGGTCTGGGTGGTGAAAGCCCAGATCCACGCCGGTGGCCGCGGCAAGGCCGGCGGCGTCAAGGTCGTCAAATCGATCGATGACGTGAAGACAGAATCGACCCGCATTCTCGGTTCGACTCTGGTCACGCATCAGACCGGCCCGGCGGGCAAAAAGGTCAATCGTCTCTATATCGAAGAAGGCTCGCTGATCGACCGCGAGTTCTATCTCTCGGCGCTGATCGACCGCGAAACCTCGCGCGTCGCTTTCGTGGTGTCGACCGAAGGCGGCATGGACATCGAGCAGGTCGCGCACGATACGCCTGAAAAAATCGTTACCTTCTCGGTCGATCCGGCCACCGGCCTGATGCCGCATCATTCGCGCAAGGTCGCGGACACGCTGAAGCTGACCGGCGATCTCGCCAAGCAGATCGGCGATATCCTGCCGAAGCTCTATGCGGCCTTCACCAGCAAGGACATGTCCATGCTGGAGATCAATCCGCTGGTGGTGACCAAGGACAACAAGATCATCTGTCTCGACGCCAAGGTCGATTTCGACGGCAATGCGCTGTATCGCCATCCCGACGTAATGGAATTGCGCGATCTGACCGAAGAAGACGCCAAGGAAACCGAAGCCTCAAAATACGATCTCAACTACATCGCGCTCGACGGCTCGATCGGCTGCATGGTCAACGGCGCCGGTCTGGCGATGGCGACCATGGACATCATCAGGCTCTACGGCATGGCGCCGGCGAACTTCCTCGACGTCGGCGGCAGCGCGACGAAAGAGAAGGTCACCGCGGCGTTCAAGATCATCACGTCAGATCCGAACGTCGAAGGCATCCTCGTCAACATCTTCGGCGGGATCATGCGCTGCGACGTCATCGCCGAAGGCGTGGTCGCCGCGGCCCGCGAGGTCGCCCTCAACGTACCGCTGGTCGTGCGCCTCGAAGGTACC
>CAISIV010000003.1 GCA_903885555.1 uncultured Hyphomicrobiales bacterium | reverse complement strand
GACTTCAAGGTGGCCGGTACCGATCAGGGCGTTACATCGCTGCAGATGGACATCAAGATCGCCGGCATCACCGAAGAGATCATGAAGGTCGCGCTCGGTCAGGCCAAGGACGGCCGCTTGCACATCCTCAATGAAATGGCGAAGGCGCTCACCTCGGCTCGCGCCGAACTCGGCGAGCACGCTCCGCGCATCGAGATGTTCAAGATCCCGACCGACAAGATCCGTGAAGTGATCGGCACCGGCGGCAAGGTAATCCGCGAGATCGTCGAGAAGACCGGCGCCAAGATCAACATCGAGGACGATGGTTCGGTGAAGGTTGCCTCGGCCGACGGCGAGTCGATCAAGGCGGCGATCAACTGGATCAAGTCGATCGCGTCGGATCCGGAGCCGGGCAAGATCTACGAAGGCACCGTGGTCAAGACGATGGACTTTGGCGCATTTGTGAACTTCTTCGGCGCCAAGGACGGTCTGGTTCACATCAGCCAGTTGGCCGCTGCGCGCGTCAACAAGGTCACCGACGTCGTCAAGGAAGGCGATAAGGTCAAGGTCAAGCTGCTGGGCATGGACGAGCGCGGCAAGGTGCGCCTGTCGATGAAGGCTGTCGACCAGACCACCGGCGAAGACCTCGAAGCCAAGGGCGAGCAGCAGCCGGCCTCCGGCGCGGCCGAGTAAGCTCCTTCGTTATAAGTGATACGGACAAGGGCGGCCTTCAGGGCCGCCCTTTTTCGTTGCGTGAAAGCGTGGCGCGCCAATTGATGCTAATGAACGCGCATAACAAAGCGAGGAAACGAGATGATCGTCGAACACCGCACCTACACCTGCCGTCCCGGCACCATCAAGAAGCAGCTGGCTTTCTATGAGAAGCACGGCCTTGCCATCCAGAAGAAGCATCTCGGCGAGCCGTTCGGCTACTTCACGCACGAGCACGGCGACGTGAACAGCTACATCCACATGTGGGCCTACAACGACGTCAACGACCGCATGACGCGGCGCGCGGCGCTGATGAAGGACCCGGAGTGGCATAGCTATCTCGAGAAGAACGGCGAGTTGGGCTATCTCGTCAGCCAGGAGAGCAAGCTGCTCAACACCCTGCCGTTCGCGCCGATCAAGCGCTGATCGAAACCGCGCGGCGCGTCTAGCGTGCCGCGCGGACGGCGATCGTTTCCGTGACGAGCTTGCCCAGCGCCTCGAAGTCTTTGCGGCGCGGCGATGTGCGCCGCCATACCAGACCGATGCGGCGGCCGGGCTCGGGATCGCGGAAGCGCGACAGCTTGACGCGATCGTCGCGTCCCTCGGCGTCGACCGCGACCTGCGGCAGCAAGGTCACGCCGTAACCGTTCGCCACCATCTGCATCACAGTCGCGAGCGACGTCGCGCCGAGGCTTGCGGGTGCGTCACGGCGCGGCGTGCCACAGAACGCCAGCGCCTGATCGCGCAGGCAGTGGCCCTCCTCGAGCAAAATGAGACGGCGCTGATCGACGTCCTCGATATCGACACGCCCGCGTGGCAACGATGTGTCGTTCGCCGGCATCGCGAGCAGAAACGAGTCGGTAAACAGCGGCAGCGTCTCGACATCGGCACCATCCGCCGGCAACGCCAGCATCACGGCGTCGAGTGCGCCGCGCGTCAGTTCTTCCAGCAGTGATTTGGTCTGGGTCTCGCGCACTTCGAGACGCAGTTGCGGAAAAGCCGCCTGCAGCTTCGGCAGCACGCGCGGCAGAATGTAAGGCGCCAGCGTCGGGATCATGCCGAGCCGCAAGGACCCGCTCAGCACGTCGCGGTGGCGCGCGAAGTCGACCAGGTCGCGGGTCGCGGTCAGGATCTGCTCGGCGCGTTCCGCCACTTCCAGGCCGGTGTCGGTCAGCGCAATATCGCCCGGCCGGCGCTCGACCAATTCCGCCCCAATTTCGCGCTCCAGTTCGCGCACCTGCATCGACAGCGCCGGCTGGGTGACGGCGCAATCCTCGGCCGCCCGGCCGAAATGCTTGTGGCGGGCCAGCGAGGTCAAATAGCGCAACTGTCGCAAGGTGATCATCTCAATAAGATATTCTTATCGCATAGCCCAAGCAATAAGATTAGACCTGATCGAAACAGGCGCTATCGTGCGCGCCGACACCCAGAACAAACGTAAAAAACGGAGAGTGATATGGACGCAAAGACTGACGACAAAGACGCGGGCAAATGCCCGGTGATGCATTCCAAAGCCCCGCGCATTCGCGACTGGTGGCCGGAGCATCTCGATGTCGGCGTTCTGCATGCGACGCATCCTGATGCCGATCCGATGGGCAAGGCTTTCAACTACGCCAAGGAATTCGAAAGCCTCGACCTCGATGCCGTGATCAAGGACCTCACCGCCTTGATGACCGATTCGCAGGAATGGTGGCCGGCCGACTTCGGTCACTACGGCGGCCTGTTCATCCGTCTCGCCTGGCACAGCGCCGGCACCTATCGCATCACCGACGGCCGCGGCGGCGCCGGCGCCGGTCAGCAGCGTTTCGCGCCGCTCAATTCGTGGCCGGACAACGTCAACCTCGACAAGGCGCGCCGCCTGCTGTGGCCGATCAAGCAGAAATACGGCAACAAGCTTTCCTGGGCCGATCTGTATGTCCTCGTCGGCAACGTCGCGCTCGAGTCGATGGGCTTCAAGACTTTCGGTTTTGCCGGCGGCCGCGCCGATGTGTGGGAGCCTGAAGAATTGTACTGGGGTCCCGAAGGCAGCTGGCTCGGCGACGAGCGCTACAGCGGCGAACGCCAGTTGGCAGAGCCGCTCGGCGCGGTGCAGATGGGCCTGATCTACGTCAATCCGGAAGGCCCGAACGGCAACCCGGATCCGCTCGCCTCGGCGCGCGACATCCGCGAAACCTTCTTCCGCATGGCGATGAACGACGAAGAGACCGTCGCACTGATCGCCGGCGGTCACACCTTCGGCAAGACGCACGGCGCCGGCGATGCGTCGCTGGTCGGTCCGGATCCGGAAGCCAGCGACATCGCCGCTCAGGGCCTTGGCTGGAAGAGCACGTACGGCACCGGCATGGGCGGCGACACCATCGGCGGCGGCCCGGAAGTGACGTGGACGCAGACGCCGACCAAGTGGAGCAACCACTTCTTTGACAACCTGTTCAAGTTCGAATGGGAGCTGACCAAGAGCCCGGCCGGCGTGAAGCAGTGGGTCGCGAAAGGCGCCGAAGCCACGATCCCCGACGCGCATGATCCGTCGAAGAAGAAGCTGCCGATGATGCTGACCTCGGATCTCGCGTTGCGCTTCGATCCGGCCTACGAGAAGATTTCCCGGCGCTTCTACGAGCATCCCGACCAGTTCGCCGATGCTTTCGCGCGCGCCTGGTACAAACTTACGCACCGCGACATGGGCCCGGCCGTGCGTTATCTCGGCAAGCTCGTGCCGAAGGAAACCTTGATCTGGCAGGACCCTATCCCGGCAGGCAATGCCTCGCTCAGCGACGCGGACGTTGCCGCGCTGAAAGCGACGATTCTCGCCTCCGGTCTGACGGTGCCGCAGCTTGTCTCGACCGCCTGGGCGTCGGCATCGACGTTCCGCAAGTCCGACAAGCGTGGCGGCGCCAACGGCGCGCGCATTCGCTTGAGCCCACAGAAAGATTGGGAAGCCAACAATCCTGCCGATCTGAAAACGGTTCTGAACAACCTCGAAGTAATCCAGAAGGGGTTCGGCAAGAAAGTTTCGCTCGCCGATCTGATCGTTCTCGGCGGCTCGGCCGCTGTCGAGAAGGCGGCGAAGGATGCCGGCGTCGACGTGACGGTGCCGTTCACGCCGGGCCGCGGGGATGCATCGCAAGAGCAAACCGATGTGCAATCCTTCGCGCCGCTCGAACCGCGCGCCGATGGCTTCCGCAACTACATCAGCGGCAAGAAGCAGTTCATGGCGCCTGAAGAAGCACTGGTGGACAAGGCGCACCTGCTGGGCCTGACCGCGCCCGAAATGACGGTGCTGGTCGGCGGCCTGCGCGTCCTCGGCGCCAATGCGGGCTCCTCCAAGCACGGTGTCTTCACGAAGAAGCCGGGCACGTTGACCAACGACTTCTTCGTCAACCTGCTCGACATGAGCACGGTGTGGTCGCAGGCGGGCGATGCCTATGAAGGCCGCGACCGCAAGACCAAGGCGGTCAAGTGGACAGGCACGCGCGTCGACCTGATCTTCGGGTCTCACTCGCAACTGCGCGCGCTCGCCGAGGTCTATGCACAGAGCGACTCCAAGGCGAAATTCGTGAAGGACTTCGCGAAAGCATGGGCCAAGGTGATGAACGCCGACCGCTTCGACGTTGCCTGATCGCCACTGTTGAATAATGCAAAACGGCCGGGGATTTCCCCGGCCGTTTTTTATTCAAAAAATGCCGTGACTGTCAGCTATTGCCGTCCACTTCGCCGCCCGCCGCCTTGAGCGCATCCGGCTGCGGCATCGCGATGACGTTGTAGCCACTGTCGACGAAGTGAATTTCGCCGGTCACGCCGGTCGACAGGTCCGAACACAGATAAAGCCCCGCGCCGCCCAGTTCTTCGAGCGTGACGCCGCGGCCGAGCGGCGAATATTACTGCTGGAATGCGAACATGTAGCGGGCATCGCCAATACCGGCGCCCGCCAGCGTGCGGATCGGACCCGCCGAAATCGCATTGACGCGGATCTTCTGGTGGCCGAAGTCGACGGCGAGATAGCGCACCGAGGACTCGAGCGCCGCCTTCGCTAGACCCATGACGTTGTAATTGGGCATGGCGCGATCGCCCCCGTTGTAGGTGAGCGTAATCAATGAGCCGCCATTGGGCATCAGCTCCGCCGCGCGCTTGGCGCTCTCTGCGAAGGAAAAGCAGGAGATCACCATCGTACGCACGAAATTCTCGCGCGTGTTGTCAGCGAAGCGGCCTTTCAGCTCGTTCTTGTCCGAGAAGCCGACCGCGTGGACGAAAAAGTCGATGGTGCCCCACTTCTCCTTGAGAGTGGCAAAAACCGCATCGACGGTCGAAATATCTTCAACGTCGCAAGGCAGGATGATGTCGGACTTGGTCTGCTCGGCGAGCGGCTTGACGCGCTTGAGCAGCGCATCGCCCTGATAGGTATAGGCGATCTGCGCGCCATGCTGATGCAGCATCTTGGCGATGCCCCAGGCGATCGAGTGGTCGTTGGCGACCCCCATGATCAGCCCGCGTTTTCCGTCCATCAGTCCCGGCATGCGTCAGCTTCCAAATTGGTTCGTGAGATAAATCAGGCGTCGACGTGCTTGAGCACGATCGAAGCGTTGGTGCCGCCAAAGCCGAACGAGTTCGACAGAATGGCGCCGAGCTTCACGTTGTCCTTGCGCTCGCGCAAAATCGGCATGTCGGCAAAGGCCGGATCGATATTCTGAATGTTCGCGCTTTCGCAGATGAAGCCGTTGTTCATCATCAGCAGCGAATAGATCGCCTCCTGCACACCGGCGGCGCCGAGTGAATGACCTGACAGCGATTTGGTGGCCGAGATGGGCGGACACTTGTTGCCGAACACCTCGCGGATCGCGCCGATTTCAGCGGCGTCGCCGACCGGCGTCGCAGTCGCATGAGGGTTGATGTAGTCGATCGGCGCCTTGCAGGTTTCCAGCGCCATCTTCATGCAGCGCATCGCGCCTTCGCCCGATGGTGCGACCATGTCGTCACCGTCCGAGGTCGCGCCGTAACCGGCGACTTCGGCGTAAATCTTGGCGCCACGCGCCTTGGCGTGTTCGAGCTCTTCCAGCACCAGAACGCCGGCGCCGCCGGCGATCACAAAGCCGTCGCGGCTGACATCGTAAGCGCGGGACGCCGTCTGCGGCGTGTCATTGTATTTCGTCGACATCGCGCCCATGGCGTCGAACATGTTCGACAAGGTCCAGTGCAGCTCTTCCGAACCGCCGGCAAACACCATGTCCTGCTTGCCCCACTGGATCAGTTCGGCGGCGTTGCCGATGCAGTGATTAGACGTCGCGCAAGCCGACGAGATCGAATAGTTCACGCCCTTGATCTTGAACCAGGTGGCGAGCGTCGCCGACGCGGTCGACGACATGACTTTGGGAACGGCGAAGGGGCCGATGCGCTTGGGCGAATTGTTCTTGCGCGTGGTGTCCGCGGCATCGACCAGCACGCTGGTCGAAGGACCGCCCGAACCCATGACGATGCCGGTGCGCGGATTGACGATGTCCTTTTCTTCGACGCCGGAGTCGCGGATCGCCTGCTCCATGGCGACGTGATTCCACGCCGAACCCGGACCAAGGAAACGCATGGCGCGGCGGTCGATCGATCCGGCCGGATCGAGCGTCGGCATGCCCTGCACCTGACACTTGAAGCCGTGGGCCGCGAAGTCCTCAGCGCGCGTAATGCCGGACTTGGCTTCGCGCAGACTGGCGAGAACTTCCTGTGTGTTGTTGCCGATGGATGAGACGATGCCCATCCCGGTCACGACGACTCGTCTCATGGCCGAATATCCTCACCCAAATCGCGAATTATTATGATGGGCCACATTTGGGCCGCCCGAGGCAACCCTGCAAGGGACCAATTGTGAGCGCCGACAGGATCAAGCGAACCTATCAAGCGCCGCCCGGCTGCAACGCTTCTTCCTGCTTGAACAGACCGACCTTTAGGTCGCTGGCCTTGTAGATCACGGTTCCGTCGGCCGACAGCCAGCCGTCGGCGATGCCGAGCACCAGCTTCGAGCGCATCACGCGCTTGAAGTCGACGCCATAAACGATCTTTTTCACAGACGGCAGCACCTGGCCGGAAAATTTCACTTCGCCCATGCCAAGCGCACGGCCGCTGCCCGGCGATCCCAGCCAGCCCAGGAAAAATCCGACCATCTGCCACAGCGCGTCGAGCCCGAGGCAGCCCGGCATCACCGGGTCGCCTTTGAAATGGCAGAGGAAAAACCAGAGGTCCGGCTTCACGTCGAGTTCGGCGCGGACCATGCCCTTGCCGTGCGCGCCGCCGGTCTCCGAAATCTCGGTAATACGGTCGAACATCAACATCGGGGGCAGCGGCAATTGCGCATTGCCCGGGCCGAACAGTTCGCCGCGGCCGCACGCCAGCAGGTCTTCGTAGCCAAAGCTGGAACGCCGGTTATCCATGACTTGAGTACCCTCGTGCGGCGCGCCTGCGGCCTGAATTTCCATGGAAATTCGTAACACACTGGGGCTAGCGGGCAAAGATGGCGGGAAATGGCAAAAGCGGCAAAAATTCCTGCAAAACCTGTGGCAATACCGCCCGCCGGAACACTTGCGAAGCAGTTGCATCTAGGGGGCCGTTGCGTATATGTTGCAGATGAAACGGGTTTTAGCCGGCCTCCCTGAGGCTGGCCTATCGGGCGTAAACTAGATGACCCAGACGCGTACCATTTTGCTGCCGATCACCAAGGCGGACGCCGCTGTCCCAGCCGACAAGTCGTCGCTGACCGGCTGCCCCTGGCATGATGTGAAATCCATGCTGCGTGAAGTTGGCCTGCGGCCGACCCGTCAGCGCATGGCGCTGGGCTGGATCCTGTTCGGCAAAGGCGATCGCCATCTGACCGCCGAAGCGCTCTACGAAGAAGCGACCCGCGCCAAGGTGCCGGTGTCGCTGGCGACCATCTACAACACGCTGCATCAGTTCACCGAAGTCGGCCTGCTGCGGCAGGTCGCGGTGGATGGATCGAAGGCGTATTTCGATACCAACGCGTCCGCTCATCATCATTTCTTCGTCGAAGGCGAGGATGAGCTGCTCGATATTCCGGGCGCCGATGTCATCGTTGGCAAGACGCCTGCGCCGCCGGAAGGCTACGAGATCGCGCGCGTCGACGTCGTTGTGCGGCTGCGCCGCAAGGCTTAAAGCCTGAGTTCATCGAGCTTTTGAGTTCATGCCCGCAATAGCCCGTCGAAGACGGGCGTGAACGCCCTTTTGTGCCGGGCATTTTCTATTAGGGACGGCCGAAAAACAGCTAGTCCACTTTCTCGTTCGGGTAGGCGCCCCACAGGCGCTCCTGCCGAATCCAGCCGCTGAAATTCTTGCCGTTGAATTCGCACCACGTGCCGTTGCACGTTTTCAATTGGCCGAGCACGCCGGATTGTAGTTTCGCCACCACGCCGGATTGCGCATCGCCTTTTTCATAGATCGGCACGATATCGTCCTTCAGCGTCGGCACGACAACTGCGCTGCGCCGGCCACTCAGCAGCGAATGGTAGACCCAGCCCTCTGCGCCTTCCCAATCACGGATCCGGCGCCAGTTCTCGAATTCGGCCGTCACCTCGACCGGCATGCCGGCACGGGTATAGACCCAGCGGACTTCCTGATCCTTGTTCGGGCCCGACCGGACATTCACCTTGTCCGATTTCAGGCTGACAAATCGCGGTACCGGCAGGCCGCTGGCCGACCCGGCGGGTACATCATTGGCGGCAAAAGCGGCAGTGGCCAAGACAGCCAAAAGCCCCGCCACAAGCGCGGCGCAGCCCGTGGGCCTGAAAACGGCCCGAAAGCTTTGTGTTGTCACTGCCATCTGATAGGAAATTGCTTGGATTTCAGTCCCGCCCGCGATTGAATTGCAGTGTGGGCGAGCACGGTTAAAGAGACCTGAACGGCGCAGCCTGAACATGGCAAAGAGCAAGAAACCGATCGTCGTCGTCACCCGCAAACTGCCCGACAGCATCGAGCTGCGAATGCGGGAACTTTTCGACGCCCGGCTCAATGCCGACGACAAGCCGATGTCTGCGCACGAACTCGCCGAGGCCGTCAAAATCGCCGACGTGCTGGTGCCGACCGTCACCGACCGGATCGATACCGCCGTGCTGAGCAAGGCCGGCGAACAGCTCCGGCTGATCGCCAATTTCGGTAATGGCGTCGACAATATCGACGTCGTCACCGCGGTTCAGCGCGGTATCACCGTGACGAACACGCCCGGCGTGCTCACCGAAGATACCGCCGACATGACCATGGCCTTGATCCTGGCGGTGCCGCGACGGCTCGCCGAAGGCGCCAATGTTCTGATCTCGGACAAGGACTGGAACGGCTGGTCGCCGACATGGATGCTGGGCCATCGCATCTGGGGCAAGCGTCTCGGCATCATCGGCATGGGCCGCATCGGACAAGCCGTGGCGCGCCGCGCCCGCGCCTTCGGTCTGCAGATCCACTATCACAACCGCCGCAAGGTCGCGCCGAAGATAGAAGAAGAACTCGATGCGACCTATTGGGAGAGCCTCGACCAGATGCTCGCCCGCATGGACATCGTCTCGATCAATTGCCCGCACACGCCGGCGACGTATCACTTGTTGTCGGCCCGGCGACTGAAGATGCTGCGGCCGGAAGCTTTCGTGGTGAATACCGCGCGCGGCGAAGTCGTCGATGAAAACGCGCTGGCGCGCCTGATCGAAACCGGCGACGTCGCCGGTGCCGGCCTCGACGTGTTCGAGCACGAGCCCGCAGTCAATCCGAAACTGTTGAAGCTGGCACGCGCCGGCAAGGTTATCATTCTGCCGCACATGGGTTCGGCCACCATCGAAGGCCGCGTCGACATGGGCGAGAAGGTCATCATCAACATCAAGACCTTCATGGATGGCCATAGGCCGCCTGACAGAGTCTTGCCGTCAATGCTCTAATCAATACTTTCCCGACAGATCCTTGATCGTCGGCTTGTCGCCGCTCAGCGGATTGTCGCTGTCCCACGCATAGTTCAACGTTTCGAAGCGCATCGAGCGCGCATCGACCATCAGCAAGCGTCCGGTGAGACCTTCGCCGAAGCCGACGATCTCGCGCATGACTTCCAGCGCCATCATCGAACCGAGAATGCCAGGCAGCGCGCCGAGGATGCCGGCTTCGGCGCAAGCCGGCACCGTGCCCGGCGGCGGCGGCTCGGGAAACAAACAGCGGTATGTTGGATTGCGCACGCCATCGCGCGTCTCATGCGCGCGCAATGTCGTCAGTGAACCGTCGAAGATGCCGACCGCGGCGGTGACCAGCGGCTTCTTGGCGAAGTAGCAGGCGTCGGACACCAGATAGCGCGTGGCGAAATTATCCGAGCCGTCGGCGACGATGTCGTATTTCGAAATCAGATCGAGCGCGTTGCTCGCATCGAGCCGCGTCATATGCGTCTCGACCTTCACATGCTGATTGAGCCGCTCGATCGCGGCCTCCGCACTGTCGACTTTGCGTAAGCCCACATCGGGCGTGGCGTGGATCACCTGCCGCTGCAGGTTCGACAGTGACACCGTATCGTCGTCGACAATGCCCAAGGTGCCGACGCCGGCCGCAGCGAGATACAGCAGAACCGGCGCGCCCAGCCCGCCGGCGCCGATCACGAGCACGCGGGCGGCCTTGAGCTTGGCCTGACCGGGCCCGCCGACCTCGCGCAGCACAATATGGCGCGCATAACGCTCGAGTTCTGATGCATCCAGCATGACGTTAACCCTATGGGGTCACGAAAGATTTCGCCAGCCCGCCGCCGCCTTGCACCTCGGGCTCGATGCTCTAAGGTGCCCCAAAACATGGTTAGGGCGGCGTTAAAATGCGTAGGGTGACGATCCTGGTGATGCTGTCGCTTCTGCCCTGCGCTCCGGCGCTGGCGGATGACACGCCCAGCATTATGAAGTGGTTCACGCCGGCCGAGGAAAAGCCCGCGACGGCGGCCACGCCTGCCACGACAGCCAAACCGAAAACCGCCGTGGCCAAGCCGGCCACAGCCGCCGCCGCAACGCCTGCGTCATCCGTTGCCGCGCCCATCAAGTTGCCGGTGCCGAAGCCCGAACAGGCCAAGGTGGACGCGGCCAAATCCGAACCTGCCAAAGTCGAAGCGGCAAAGCCTGAGCCGAAAAAGCCCGAAGTTAAAGCTGCCGAACCGAAAAAGCCGGAGCCGCCGAAAACGGAAGCCGCGAAGGCCGAACCCGCGCCCGATTCATTCGCCGGCATTCCTGTTGCCGACCGTCAGAAGGTGCAGGCCGCGCTGCTGTGGTCCGGCGATTATTCCACTGCGAGCAACGGCGAAGATCCGCTGGTCGCCGCCGTCAAGAATTATCAGAAGCGCATCAAGGGCAAGATTACCGGCGTGCTGACCGACGCCGAACGATCCAGCCTGCTCGCCGCCGCCGGCAATCACGAACAGGAATACGGCTGGAGCGTCGTGGTCGATCCGGCCACCGGCATCCGCATCGGCCTGCCGACCAAGATGGTGCCGCATGCGCACGATACGACGCGCGGCACGCGCTGGTCGTCGACGCATGGCGACGTGCAGGTCGAAACCTTCCGCGTTGCCGACCGGAACCTCAAGCTGTCGGCGCTTTTCGAGCAGGAAAAGCGTGAGCCCGCGACGCGCAAGATCGAATACAGCCTGCTGCGCGAGGACGGCTTCTTCATCAGCGGCTTCCAGGGCCTGAAGAAATTTTCGGTGAAGGCTCAATTGCGCGATGGCGAAGTGCGCGGCTTCACCATGATGTACGACCAGATGATGGAAACCATCGTCACCCCGGTGATGGTGGCGATGTCCTCGGCGTTCTCGCCGTTCCCAGAACGCAGCGCGCCGTTCGCGGCGCTGTCGAAGTCGGTCGAATACGGCAACGGACTTGTCGTGAGTGCCGAAGGCCACATCGTCACCGACCGCAAGCTGACCGAAGGCTGTCAGGTGCTTGTCGCCTCCGGCATCGGCGATGCCGTGCGCGTTGCGGATGACAAGGACAACGGCCTGGCGTTGTTGCGCGTCTATGGTCCGCGCAAGCTGTCGCCGCTGTCGTTTGCGCAAGACGCGCCGAAGACCGGCGAACTTACGCTGTTCGGCATTCCCGATCCGAAAGAGCAGGATGGCAGCCGCAAACTCACCGAGATCAAAGCGCGGCTGGTCAATGGCACAGCCATCGAATTGCGCCAGCCGGTGCCAATGGCAGGCTTTTCCGGCGCCGCAGCGCTCGACAATCAGGGCCGTTTCCTCGGCATGATGGAAATGCGCAACGCCGTGCTCGCCAGCATCGAGCCGGCCGCGCCGCCGGTGCGTCTGGTTACCGCGCAGACGATCCGCGGCTTCCTCGCCGCGAATAATATTGCCGCCAGCGCCGCGCCCGCGACCGATGCCAAAGCGTCTGTCGTGCGGATGATTTGCGTGCGGAAATGACGGCTGTCGTCCCCGCGAAGGCGGGGCCCAGTAAACACAGGACCTGCAGTGGTTACTGGATGCCCGCCTTCGCGGGCATGACACCAGCTATTTATTCTTCCACTCGGGCTTTCGCTTCTCGATGAAGGCCTTCATGCCTTCCTTCTGATCATGCGTTGCAAACAGCGAGTGGAAGATACGGCGTTCAAAGCGCGTGCCTTCGGCAAGCGACGTCTCGAACGCGGTGTTGACCGCTTCCTTGCCGGCCAGCACCGAGGGCAGCGACATGCCGGCAATGGTCTCGGCGACTTTCAGTGCCTCGTCCATCAGGCTCGCCGCCGGCACGACGCGTGAGACGAGACCCGAACGCTCAGCCTCAGCGGCATCCATCATGCGGCCGGTCAAGATCATATCCATTGCCTTGGCCTTGCCGACCGCGCGCGTCAGGCGCTGCGTGCCGCCGATGCCCGGGATGACTCCGATCTTCATCTCAGGTTGACCGAACTTGGCGCTGTCGGCCGCAATGATGATGTCACACTGCATCGCCAGTTCGCAGCCGCCGCCGAGCGCAAAGCCCGCGACCGCCGCAACGATCGGCTTGCGGGTGCGCGCGGCGCGGTCCCAGTCGGCGCAGAAGTTGCCGAGATAGGCCTCGATGAACGTCTTGTCGGCCATCTCCTTGATGTCGGCGCCGGCGGCGAAGGCCTTGTCGTTGCCGGTGATCAGCATGCAGCCGATGCCCTCGTCGGCCTCGAAAGCATCAATCGCTGCAAACAGCTCGGCCACCAGCGCGCGATTGAGTGCGTTGAGCGCCTGCGGCCGGTTGAGCCGCATGATGCCGACGCGGCCTTTGGTTTCGACGATGACGTTCTTGTCGCTCATGGGGTGTCCTTCGTTCAATCCAGTTTAGCGCCGGAACGCCGGATAACATCGCCCCATTTCGCGGAATCGGCCTTGATCATGCCGGCGAAATCCTCAGGACTGCCGCCGCCGGGTTCGTCGCCGAAAGTGGCGAATTTGTCGAGAAAAGCTTCGGATTTGAGGGCTTTGTTCACCGCGGCATTGAGCCTGTCAACGATGGCGCGCGGCACGCCAGCCGGCGCCACGATGCCGGTCCAGGTGCCGGCGTCATAGCCGGGCACGCCGGCTTCGGCGATGGTCGGCAGATCGGGGAACGCCGGCGAGCGGTGATTACCACTGACCGCCAGCGCGCGCACATTGCCGGCGCGCGCGACCGGCGCAATCGACTGCAGGCTTTCGAACATCAGGTCAACATGACCGGCGATCAGGTCGTTGATCGCCAGCGAGCCGCCGCGATAGGGCACATGCACGATGTTGGTGTCGGTCATGTACTTGAACAGTTCGCCGCCGACATGGCCGGGCGAACCGTTACTGGACGATGCATTCGACAATTTGCCGGGGTTGGCCTTGGCGTAGGCGATCAGTTCCTTGACCGAATGGATCGACGACTTCTGCGAAACGGCGAGCAGCATCTGCCCTCGCGTCACCAGAACGATCGGCTGGAAATCGCGTTCGATGTCATAGGGCAGCTTGCTCACCATGTGGCGGGTGATGGCGAGCGCGCCGATCGGACCCATACCGATGGTGTAGCCATCCGGCGCCGACTTCGCGACCAGATCGAGTCCGATGGTCAGCGCGCCGCCGGGACGGTTCTCAACGATGATCTGCTGGCCGAGGTCCTGACTCAGCACCGCGCCGACCAGACGCGCGGCGTTATCGGTGGCGCTGCCGGCCGCTTGCGGCACGATCAGCCGGATCGGATGCTCCGGATATTCGGCGGAAGCAGCGCCCGCGCTGACGGCAAAAGCAAAAGCGATCAGACAAAGTTTGTGCATAACATTCTCCCGGCCGCGACACTCTACCGGGTCACGGCCGGGTTTGTCACCGCAAGCAATCCCGGAGATCTCTATTCGCTTAGCTTGATGTTGGCCTTCTCGATGACTTCTTTCCACTTCTGGAAATCAGCCTTGATGACCTTGGCGTAATCCTCCGGCGTACCCGGCGCCGGCTCCTCCCCGATCGTCTTGAACCTGTCCGTCATCAACTGAGACTTCAGCGCATCGTTGACGGCCCGGTTGAGCTTGTCGACGATGGCGCGCGGCATCTTTGCCGGACCCACCACACCCAGCCACGTCACAGCGACGTAGCCCGGAACGCCGGCTTCGGCGATCGTCGGCACATCGGGGAACGCCGGCGAGCGCGCCGGACCGCTGACACCGAGTCCGCGAATGCGATTGTCGAGCACGAACGGCGCCATTGAAGCAAGGCCCTCGAACATCAGATCGACACGGCCGGCCATGAGATCGTTGATGGCCGGAGCGCCGCCTCGATAAGGCACATGCGTGATCTGCGTGCCGGTCAGACTCTTGAACAGCTCGACACCAATGTGTCCGGGCGATCCGTTGCCGGATGACGCTGCCGACAATTTGCCGGGATTGGCCCTGGCGTAGTCGATCAACTCCTTGACCGATTTGACCGGCAGCTGCGGCGAGATGGCCAGCATCAGATGGCCGCGTCCGATCATGCCGATCGGTTCGAAGTCCTTCAGTACATCGTATGGCAGCTTGCCGACCATATGCGGCGTCAACGCCATGCCGCCGATCAGTCCTATACCGATCGTGTAGCCGTCCGGCGGCGATTTCGCGATGGCGTCGAGACCAATGACGAAAGCGCCGCCCGGCCGGTTTTCGATGATGAGCTGCTGACCGAGCGACTTGCTCATCTCGGCGCCGAGCACACGGGCGTACAGATCGGTGTTGCTGCCGGGCGCTTGCGGCACCACGAGACGGATCGGTTTGTCGGGATATTCCGCCAAAGCGCCGCCGCACAGCGCACCGAAAATCAACGCGGCAAAAACCACGCGACGCATGTTTGCCTCCCAGGCATTTTTTCATGGCCGGAGTTTTCCCCGGTCCAATGCTTGCCAACATGAAAGCAAGACAACGAGGCTGCGCACAAGGGAGGTGTCTCTTTGGAGCGCATTGCCCACCGCGCTGCCCACGTCACACGTTGCAGCGCACCAATATTATTTCTGGCAGCTCGGACAATAGAAGGTTGAGCGTCCGTTCTGCACGAAACGCTTCACGGTGCCTTTGCCGCCAGGGCATGGCTTGCCTTCGCGATCGTAGACCAGAAAGTTGTGCTGGAAATCGCCGAGCGATCCGTCGGCACGGCGGTGATCGCGCAGCGATGAACCGCCGGCCTTGATCGCGTCGTGCAGCACCGCCTTGATGGCGTCGACCAGCGCGATGGCGCGTTCGTTGGGCTGGCCCTTGCGGTCGGCAATCGTGGACGCCTTGCGCTTCGGCGACAGATGCGCGCGAAACAGTGCCTCGCAGACATAGATATTGCCCAGCCCCGCGACGACGCGCTGATCGAGCAGTGCCACTTTCAACGACGTGTTCTTGCCGGCGACGGCCTTGGCCAGCATCGCGGCATCGAACGCGTTGCCGAGCGGTTCGGGGCCGATGTTGTTGAGCAAGGGTTCTTCGTCGATCTTCGCGCGCGGCACCAGCTTCATCGAACCGAAACGGCGCGGATCGTTGAAAGTGAGAACGCAACCATTCGACATGTGAAACACCACATGGTCGTGCGCCACGCTTTTCGATTTCTCGTGATGGTATTTGGCGATCTTGCCGTCGTTGACGCGGAACGAGCCGGACATGCCGAGATGCATGACCAGCACGTCGCCGGACGATACATCGACGATCAAATATTTCGCCCGCCGGCCAACGCTGGTGACGGTCTGGCCCTCCAGCCGCTTCTCGAAATCCTTGGCGATCGGCCAGCGCAGGCCGCGGTGGCGCACCTCGACCTTGTCGATCCGCGCGCCTTCCATGGCGGGCGCCAGACCGCGCCGGACGGTCTCTACTTCGGGCAACTCGGGCATGACTCTTCCTTCACCTCCCCCTGGAGGG
>CAISIV010000002.1 GCA_903885555.1 uncultured Hyphomicrobiales bacterium | reverse complement strand
TTCGAAGACGCCAAGGACAAGGTGATGATGGGCGCCGAGCGCAAGTCGCTGGTGATGACGGACGAGGAGAAGCTCCTCACCGCCTATCACGAAGGCGGCCACGCCATCGTCGCCCTCAACGTCAAGGCGACCGATCCGGTGCACAAGGCCACCATCATTCCGCGCGGCCGTGCGCTCGGCATGGTCATGCAGTTGCCCGAGCGCGACAAGCTGTCGATGTCGCTCGAGCAGATGACCTCGCGTCTTGCCATCATCATGGCCGGCCGCGTCGCCGAAGAACTCGTGTTCGGCCGTGAGAAGGTGACCTCGGGCGCCGCCTCCGACATTGAGCAGGGCACCAAGCTCGCCCGCATGATGGTGACGCGCTGGGGCCTGTCCGATGCGCTTGGGCCTGTCGCTTATGGCGACAATGGTGACGAGGTATTCCTCGGCTATCAGGTGTCGCGCCAGCAGAACGTCTCAGAGGAGACCAACCGCAAGATCGACTCTGAAATTCGCAAGCTCGTCGAAACCGGTCTCGAAGAGGCGAAGCAGATCCTCACGGAGAAGCGCGCCGATCTCGAGACTTTGGCCCGCGGCCTGCTTGAGTTCGAAACCTTGTCTGGCGATGAGATCAAGGACCTGATCAACGGCATCCGCCCGAACCGCGAGACCATCGTTGAGCCGACGACGCCGCGCGGTTCCGCGGTGCCGCCGTCCGGCAAGCCGCGTCCGCGTCCGGACGCGCCGACCGGCGAAGTCTCGCCACTGCCGCAAGGCTAAAGGCCGTTCTCGCGAACTAAAAACGCCCGCCGCATGGCGGGCGTTTTGTTTTGTGGGTTTCCCTCCGCGCGCGGCTGCGCTAGCGGTTGCGCCCGATGATGACTCAATCCGACAGTCCCAAAGCCCAAGATTTGCCTCCCGCCTGGACGTTTCCTGGCTTCCGCGAAGGCGCCTGGACCATCCTGCCGCTGATGCCGGGGCTGTTCGCCTTTGGCCTCGCTTTCGGCACGGTGGCGGCGCGCAAAGGCTTCAGCCTGCTCGACGCGCTGGCGATGAGCGGGACGGTCTATGCCGGCGTCGCGCAACTGGTGGCGCTGGAAACCTGGCCGGACAAACTGACGATGCCGGTGATCGGCGGCATCGTGCTGGTCACGGCCTTGATCAGCAGCCGGTTCCTTCTGATCGGCGCGTCGTTACGCCCGTGGCTTGGCTCGCAGCCGGCGTCGAAAATCTATCCGGCGCTGTTTTTCCTTGTCGAGCCGAACTGGCTGATGTCGATGCGCTACCGCGCCAATGGCGGCAGCGATCCGGCCTATCTGCTCGGCGGCGGCGTGGTGATCTATGTCGTCTGGATCGTGTCGACGGCGGCGGGCTACGCGCTCGGCACCTCGATCGGCGATCCGCACACCTTCGGCATCGACATGGTGATGCCGGCCTTTTTCACCGCGATGCTGATCTCGATGTGGCGCGGCGCGCGCGCGTCGTCGGGCATGGTGATCGGCGGCGCGGTTGCGATCGCGGTCGACTTTATCTTTGGCGGCATGTGGTACCTGATTGTCGGTGCGCTCGCGGGTTCGGTGGCGGGAGGCTTCATCGATGATCCAGAGTGATCCGTTGGGCTTTTTCGTTTTGCTGCTGGCGATGACGTTGGTCGTCTACGCCACGCGTGCCGGCGGCTTCTGGCTGCTCGGCCGCGTCACCATCGGGCCGCGATTGCGCAAAATACTCGAAGCGATGCCTGGCGCCGTGATCGCGGCGACGGTCGCGCCGATCCTGCTGCACGGCGGCTTGAGTGCATGGCTCGCAGTGGCCGCCGCCGCGGCGGCGATGCTGGTGGTGCGCAACGATTTCGCCGCGGTGGTGGCCGGCGTCGCGGTCGCGGCCCTGGCGCGCGCCGCAGGACTTTAGGCGAATAGTCCGCGTTTGCGGTATGGCACGGTCCTTGTATCCTTGCTCCGGGGGGCCGTGTTCCGCACGGCTGTATTGGGGGCGTCCATGACCGACACGACACTAACGTCCACCGTTCATCCGGTGGATCAGAAGCTGCCTGCGCTGCAACTGGTGCCATTGGCCTTGCAGCATGTGCTGGTGATGTATGCCGGCGCGGTTGCGGTTCCCTTGATCATCGGCCGGGCGCTCAAACTTCCGCCGGAAGATGTCGCATTTCTCATCAGCGCCGATCTGTTCGCGTGCGGTCTGGCGACTTTGGTGCAATCGTTCGGGTTTCCCGGCGTCGGCATTCGTCTGCCGGTGATGATGGGCGTTACCTTCGCCTCCGTCGGCCCGATGCTGGCAATGGCGGCGACGCCCGAGGTCGGTCTGCTCGGCATTTACGGTGCGGTGATCGCGGCCGGTGTGTTCGGTATCGTGGTCGCGCCCTTCATCTCGCGGCTATTGCCGCTGTTTCCGCCGGTGGTCACCGGCACCATCATCATGGTGATCGGCATCTCGCTGATGCGCGTCGGCATCAACTGGGCCGGTGGCGGCCTGCCGGCGTTTACGCAGGTCATCAACGGCCAGGCGGTGCAGGTGCCGAACCCGGCCTATGGCGCACTCGACGGCCTTGGCATCGCGCTCTTTGTGTTGCTGGTCATCCTCGCGCTGATCAAATGGGGCAAGGGTTTCGTCGCCAATGTCGCGGTGCTGCTCGGCATCGTCGCCGGCGCGATCGTCGCCGGCGCGCTCGGCAAGATGCATTTCGACAAGGTGCTGACCGCCAAATGGTTCGACATCGTCATGCCGTTCCATTTTGGCGTGCCGCAATTCCATCTGATACCGATCGTCACGATGTGCATCGTCATGATCGTGGTGATGATCGAGTCGCTCGGCATGTTTCTGGCGCTCGGCGAAATCACCAACAAGAAGATCGACGAAGCCGCACTGACCAAGGGCCTGCGCGCCGACGGCGTCGGTACGCTGCTCGGCGGCATCTTCAACACGTTTCCCTACACCTCGTTCTCGCAGAACGTCGGCTTGGTCGGCGTCACCGGCATCCGTTCGCGCTGGGTCACGGTGGCGGGCGGCATCATCATGCTGATCCTCGGTCTGTTGCCGAAAATGTCGGCGCTGGTCGAAGCCGTGCCGCAGGTCGTGCTCGGCGGGGCAGGGCTGGTGATGTTCGGCATGGTGGCGGCGACCGGCGCGCGCATTCTCACGTCGGTCGACTTCAAGTCCAACAGCAAGAACCTGTTTGTCGTCGCCATCTCGGTCGGCTTCGGCATGATCCCGCTGGTGTCGCCGAACTTCTTCAAGGCGCTGCCGCACGGCCTGCATCCGCTGCTGGAATCCGGTATTCTGCTGGCCGCGCTGGTCTCGGTCATTCTCAACGCCTTCTTCAACGGCATCGGTTCGTCGGAGGCTGCCCGCGCCGAAGCGGCGAAGGGGGCGGCGGCGGCCGAGCACGTTTAGGCATCATTGCGCTGATGCTAAATCCGCCTCATCCTGAGGGGCATCGCGTAGCGATGCGTCTCGAAGGGTGGGGCGGCCCCATGCTTCGAGACGCGCACTGCGTGCGCTCCTCAGCATGAGGCCGGTCTTTGTCCCTTCAATCCCGCGTATCACCGTTCGGCAACCTATTCGCGTCGCCCGCGCGCGGCACGCTGATGGGCAATCGCGGCGGGCGCATTCACGACGCGAACAAAAAGCTTGCCGCGCGCCGCTGGTCGTCGAAGCAATGGATCTGCTGTGTCCTCGACTTCAACGGCCGCCATCGCAAGGTCTGGGGCGACAGCTATACCGAACTGTTCTTTCTCGACGAAGTCACGGCCTTCGCCGCCGGTCACCGGCCGTGTTTCGAATGCCGCCGCAAGGACGCGGAAAAATTTGCCACGCTGTTTTCCGGTAGGCCCGAACGGGCCCGGGCGCCCTCGATGGATCTTGTGCTGCACGCCGAGCGGCTCGACGGCAAAGCCAAGCGTTTGCACAGCCGCAGCGTCGACAGTCTGCCGGACGGCGCCATGGTCGTGCGCGATGGCGAAGCTTTCGCGGTGCGTGGCAGAGAACTGCTGCGCTGGACGCCGAAAGGCTACGCGCCGCCGCTGCCGCGCCCACGTGCCATCGAGGTCGATGTGCTGACGCCACCGTCGATCCTCGTCGTGCTCCAAGCCGGTTATGCGCCGCGCTGGCACCCCAGCGCGGCGGAAGTCTGATGCGACCTACGCCGACTTCAGCCGCGGCAGCAGCCGCAAGGCGTTGTCACGGTCGACCGCCTTGAGGTCGTCGCCCTTGAAGAAGGTCGGCAGGTACTTCGCGTATTCGTGGGCAAAGCGATAGGGGAAGTCGGAACCGAACACGATCTGGCTCATCGGCACCATCTTGATCAGCGCGGACATCGTGACGTCGTTGGGGATCGCCGCGGTGTCGTAGTAATAGCGGCGAATCTGCTTCTCGACCTGATCGCGTGTCATTTTACCGGCATAGGGCGGACGCGACAGCGCCTGCACCGTGAAGCGCTCGTAGAACGACGTCAGCGAGCCGCCACCGTGCGACCAGATCCAGTTGATGTCGGAATATTTCTCGCCGAACCCCGAGAAGATCAGCGAGAAGATCGAGCGCGTCGTGTCGGTGCCGAATTCGATGTAGGCCTCGTCGATGCCTTTGACGAGATTGACGCAGCAGTTGGCGCCGGTCGGGTGCGTGTAGACGGTCGCCTTGCGGCGATTGAGTTCGGCCCAGACCGGTTCGAACTCCGGATAGCCGAGCCACTTGTCGCCGTAGCTCGTCATGATGCCGACGCCGTCGACCTTGAGCGTGTCGAAGGCATAGGCGATTTCCTTCAGGCTCTCGTCGATGTGCGGCAGCGGCAGCGTCGCCCATGTGCCGAAGCGGCCCTTGTGGTCGGTCTCAAGCTTCTTGGCGTATTCGTTGCATTCCCGCGCCACCCGCGCAGCCCTCGCGGCATCGAGCCCGGTCACCTGCGGTGTCGTCGGCGAGGTGATCGAAGTGGCGACGCCACCTTTGTCCATGTCGTCCAGCGTCTTCTGGATCGACCAGTTGGCCATCGGCGGATTGTCCAGCTTGAGGCTCTTGACCGCGTCGAGCCAGGTCGGCGCCGAGACGTGGTGATGCACATCAATGCGGTGTGGCGGCGTCTGCGCCACCGCTTCCGCCATGAATCGCGGGGCCAGCGCCGCAGCGCCGAGCGCCACGCCGCCGGCCAGAAGGCTGCGGCGGCTCAAGCCGGCATGCGGCTGGTTGCAGCCGCACAGTGAAGTCGCGCAGAATCGCGAAGAAAAAGTCATATTTCGCTCCCTATGCCGGATGTTCCGGTGGCCGCCGGCAAGCCCGGCTTTTTATCTGGCGGGGAGTCTAGCGCCGCGGCGGCGTTCTGTCATTGCCATGCGGTCACGGTGGCTCGATCGGCGTCGTCGCCGGCGCCGCAGGCACGCGTTTGGCCCAGGCAAAGAACACGATGCAGGCCATGATCAGCAGCATGACGCCGCACATTGCGGCGACCGCTGGCCAGCCGCCGCGCGTCCAGGCGATGCCGCCCAGTCCGCCGCCGAAGCTGCCACCGAGATAGAAGCTGGTGACGTACAATCCCACCGCCGAGGAGCGCCCGAATTGCGCGGTGATGGTAACGTAACCGGTCGATGTCGCCTGGGTGATCAGCCCGCAGGCGGCGCACAATGCCAGCCCGAAAATGATCAACCACAGAGGGTCGGTCAACGTCAGAGCGAGGCCAAGCGCCCATACCGCGAAATTGACGATCATGAAATGGCGGCGGCCGAAGCGCGTAATGACGTAGCCGGTACACGGCGTCAGCGCAGAGCCCAGGAGGTAGACGACGAAGATGACGCCGAGCGCGGTGGCCGACAGGTTGTACGGCGCCGCGGCCAGGCGAAAGCTGATGAAAGTGAAGGTGGCGAGAAAGTTGAACAGCACGCCGAAGCCGACCGCGTAGGTCGCGATCAATTGCGGGTTTTTGAAATGCCGCACCATTTGCTTCAGCGCGGTGCCGAATCCGTCGGAGCGTACGAACTTCTTTTCGCGCGGCAGCAGGAGCGTTACCGCGGCAGCGCCGGCGAGCGTCATCGCCGCGAGCACCATCATCCCGCCGCGCCAGCCGATGATGTCGGAGAATATCCCGGCGATGAAACGGCCAGCAAAGCCGCCGAGGCTCGCGCCTGAGGTATAGATGCCGGCCGCGGTGGCGGCTTCGGCACGTGGCCATTCCTCGCCGATATAGGCGATGATGACGACGAAGATTGGCGGCATCACCAAGCCCTGAACGAAACGCCAAAAGACGATTTCCGGCAGCGTCGGTGCGAGTGCCGACATTAGGGTCGGGATCGTGACCAGGAACATCGCCGCGACGATGACGTGCTTGCGGCCGATCACGTCGGCGGCGGCGCCCGTGAAGGGCGCGGTCATGGCGACGGCGAAAGTGCTGGCGGTGATGACGGCCGCTGCGCCGGCGGCGGTGATCGCCATCTCAATAGAGAGGAGAGGCAGAATGGCCTGCGGCGAATACAGATTGATGAAGCAGCAAAAGCCGGTGAGAAACACAGCGAATTGCCGCGCGGATAACAATCGGCCTTTGGCGGCAGCGTTCATAAAGGGGAACCGGCAGCGATGAAATGTCGCGAAGCTATGCCCTGATTTCACCGGACCCGCAAAGGGTAAGGGTTGCGGAGCAGCGGGCCGGGGGATGCATAGCTTAAGAAAGCGCGGCCCGCGCGCGGTCGAGCGTGTCCTCCGGCGTGCCGGACGCATCGACCTGACGCCAGGTCATTGCGCCGAGATCGTATTGTTCCTGGGCCGCGGCGACCTTGGCATCGGCGTCGGAAGCGTCGCCCTTGCGGGTGCCGACGCGGGAAACGCGGACGTCAAGAGAGGCGGTCAGGAACAGGCCGTGGAACGCGGCATTGCCGGCGGCTTGTTCGATCTCCGCGCGTTCCCCTGCGTTGGCGAACACCGCATCGACGATCGCGGAATGTCCGGCTGCCAGCACGCGGCGCGCTTTGGCGGCAAGCGAAGCGTAAACTTTCGCCGTGACCTCGCGCGTATAGGCGCTCGGCGGCAATTTGCTTGTTTCCACCACGCCAAAGAGTGCCTTGCGCTCGACATCGCTGCGCAGCCACACCGCACCCGGTGCGGGAGGAATGTTGGTGGCGAGTTGACCGGCCAGCACCGACTTGCCGGTGCCGGACAGTCCGCCGACGGCGATAAGTTGAGGTTTTAGCGGCAGCAGCAGTTTGCTGGCCAGCACGAAATAGTCGCGCGCACTTTTTTCGGTCGCAACGTCGCTGCCGCGCATCGCCGTGACCTTGGCGCGGATCGCCGCGCGCAATGACATAAACAACGGCAAGGCTGCGAGCGTATCGAGATCGCTGTCGCGCCGTGTTTGGCTCAGGTAGCGGTTGAACACCGTATTCGCCGGCCCCGTCAGGCCGCGTTCGATCAGATCCATCAGCAGGAAAGCGAGGTCGTACAGCACATCGGTGGTGGCAAGTTCCGGATCGAACTCGAGGGCGTCGAACAACACCGGCTTGCCGTCGATCTGCACGATATTGCCGAGATGCAGGTCGCCGTGACAGTGCCGTACCATCCCGGCGCGTTCGCGCGCTTCAAGCAGCGCATGCGTCTTGTTGAGCGCGAGCCGCGTCGCCTCGACCAGCGTGCTGAGCATGGGCGGCGAAAACAGTTTCGACGACTTGATCAGGTCTTGTTCGTTCTGCTTGGCGATCTCGCACAGGACGCCGGCGAAATTGGCGTCCTTGACCACCGCAGCGGTGTCATGCGCCTGGGCGACCGCGCGGCCGAGGCTGTCTGCGAGCGTCGCATCAATCTTGCCGGCGTCCGCCAGATGATCGAGCGTTTGGCTCTCGTCGAACCGGACCATCTCGACCGCCCATTCCACCGGCACTCCGCTGCCGCCGATGCAAAGGCCATCGCCGTCGCGCGTGATCGCAATCACACCGCGATAAAGCTGTGGCGCGAGCGCACGGTTGGCCTCGATCTCCGCTTTGCAAGCCGCCTTTCGCTTGTTCAATGTGGAGAAATCGAGGAACGGAAATTTCACCGCACGTTTGATCTTGAGGGCGCGGGTCCCCGCCAGAAATACAGCCGCCGCATGGGTGTCGAAGCGCGTAACCTCGGCCCCGCCATGCGTCGCAGGACGACTTAGAAAATCCATCACCGGCTTTTGCGTGTCCGCATTCATCGCGTTGTTCCGGTGGGCATGGCCGTCATGCTTTCACGATCTCAAAGCGGCGCGTCAAGTCTATTGACCGCCGCTTGGCGGCTCGAAAGAGTGCGCGCATCCGCCGCCTTTTGAAGCGGCCTTTTTCGAGGGGGAGGGAGCACCGTGCTCTTAGACGTCCGTACCTACACGACTTTGCCCGGCCGCGTGCCGGCGCAGCTCGAGCTCTACAAGAAATACGGCTATCCGGTGCAGCTTCGCTACATGGGCGAACCGCTTTGCTACGCGGTTGCCGAAACCGGCGAGTTGAACTGCTTCACGCATATCTGGGTCTATGAAAGCGCCGCCGATCGCGAGCAGAAGCGCGCTGCTATGGCGAAGGATCCTGATTGGGCGGTCTATATCGCCGAGAACGCCAAGGCCGGTCACATCATCTCGCAGAAAAATACCCAGATGATCCCGACCGCCTGGTCGCCGCCGATCCCGATGCCGAAAATCCATCCGAAGGCCTAGCTTTCTCGTCATGGCCGGGCTTGTCCCGGCCATCCACGCCTTTTAAGACGTGGATGCCCGGCAAAAAGCCGGGCATGACGGAGCTAATCCCATGCGCAGCAATGACGGCACCCGGACCGGCGGCCAGATCCTGATCGACCAACTGGCGATCCACGGCGTGAAACACGCTTTCTGCGTGCCTGGCGAAAGCTATCTCGCCGCGCTCGATGCCCTCCACGACAGCGATATCAAACTCACCGTCTGCCGCCACGAAAGCACCGCCTCGATGATGGCGGAGGCCGTCGGCAAGGTTACCGGCAAGCCCGGCATTTGCTTCGTCACACGGGGCCCCGGCGCCACCAACGCGTCGGCCGGTATCCACATCGCCATGCAGGATTCCACGCCGATGATCGTGTTCGTCGGCCAGGTTGGCCGCCACATGCGCGAGCGCGAGGCATTTCAGGAACTCGACTACCGCGCCGTGTTCGGCACCATGACGAAATGGGCGACCGAGATCGACGATCCGGCGCGCATTCCGGAATTCATTTCGCGCGCCTTCCACACCGCCTGCAACGGCCGGCCCGGTCCGGTGGTGATCGCGCTGCCGGAAGACATGCTGACCGAGCGCGTCGTCACGCCCGACGCGACTGCTTTCGAGCCGGTCGAAATCTGGCCCGGCCTCACCGACATGAGCCGCTTGCAGAAGATGCTGTGGGCGGCCAAGCGCCCGATCGTGCTGGCCGGCGGCAGCCGCTGGTCGGACACCGCATGGGCGGCGCTGCATCGTTTCGCCGAACGTTTCCAGCTTCCGGTCGCCACCACGTTCCGCCGCGGCCATTTGTTCGACGCGACGCACGCCTGTTACGCCGGCGACTGCGGCATTGGTCCCAATCCGAAACTGCTGGCGCTCATCAAGGGCGCCGATCTTGTCCTGATGATCGGCAGCCGTATGAGCGAGATGGCGTCGCAGAGCTACACGCTGTTCGACATTCCCGAGCCGCAGATGAAGCTGGTGCACGTGCATCCGGGTTCGGAAGAACTCGGCCGCGTCTATCATCCGGCGCTCGCCATCAACGCCGCGCCGACCGCGTTCTGCTCGACGCTCGAAGGCCTGCAGCCGCCAAACGACATTCCGTGGAAGGGCGAGGCCGATACCGCGCATGCCGACTACATCGCCTGGACCGAGAAGGCGACCCAGGTGCCGGGCAACGTCAACCTCGGCGAGATTCTGGTCTGGCTGCGCAATGCGTTGCCGGCCGAGTCATTCATCACCAACGGCGCCGGCAACTTCGCCGCCTGGATCCATCGCTTCTATCGCTTCCGCAAGTTCGCGACGCATGTCGGCCCCACCTCGGGCTCGATGGGCTACGGATTTCCGGCGGCGCTCGGCGTCAAGACGATCCATCCCGAACGCACCGTGGTCTGCGTCGCCGGCGACGGCGATTTCATGATGACGGCGCAGGATTTCGCCACCGCCGTGCAATACGAATTGCCGGTGATCGTGGTGATCCACGACAACGGCATCTACGGCACCATTCGCATGCATCAGGAACGAGAGTATCCCGGCCGTGTGGTCGCGACCGCGCTGAAAAATCCCGACTTCGTCGCCTACGCCAGGGCGTTCGGCGGTTTCGGCGTACGGGTCGACAACACCGCCGATTTCCCGGCGGCCTTTGCTGCCGCCCAGAAGTCCGGCCTGCCATCGATCATTCATCTCAAGATCGATCCCGAAGGCATCTCGCCCTCGGCGACGCTCACCGGCCTGCGCGAGAAGTCGCTCGCGGCGGGGCATGGGAAGAAGTAGGGCCGCGCATCACTGGCCTCTGGTTGGGCGGGCAAGTGCGGTTCAGGCGACGTATGACCGGTTTGTGACGCTGGCCTTGCATCTTCCTCGTGAATCATCATTCACTCATTTATGCCCTATCGCCGAACTGAAAACGTCGTCCGCCGCCTCGCCGAACGTGAACAGACCATCCTCCAGGCCGCGACCGAAATGGCCGCCGAAGGCGGCATGGCCGCGGTGCAGATTGCCGATGTCGCCAAGCGCGCCGGCATCGCCGCGGGCACGGTCTATCGCTACTTCCCGTCCAAGACCGATCTGGTGGCCGAACTGGTCGCGGCGGTCGCCGGCCGCGAACTCGATGCCATGAAGGCCTCGGCCGATGCCGCGCCCGGCCCGCTGTCGGCGCTGGCCGCCTGTATCGCCACCTTCGCCGCCCGATCTCTGCATGAGCGGCGGCTCGCCTGGGCGGTGATTGCCGAGCCGGTCGATGCCGAAGTCGATGCCATGCGGCTCGACTATCGGCAGTCACTGGCGCTCGAACTGGAAACCCGCATACGCGCCGCCACCGAACGAAAGCTGTTGCCCGATCAGGACGCCCGCGTTGCCGCGCCGGCTATTGTCGGCGCCTTGATGGAAGGACTGCTCGGGCCTTTGGCCCCAACTTATGATGGGGACGCCGGCGCGCGCGAAGCGGTGCAGGGGGCGACGCTGCTGGCGTTGCGCGCGCTTGGCGTCGGCGATGCCCGCGCCCGCGGCCTCGTCATGCAGTGCGTATTGCCGAATAATAAAATTTAGGCCGTCGCCTCGGCCGGCACTTCATCCAATGGCAACGTCACTTCCTTGACGCCGCGCTCGAGGGGATCGTTGGCGGCGTGAAAACCAAGTTCGCTGCACATCGCAAGCATGGTGGTATTTTCCGCCAGCACCTGGCCGCGCACGAACTTGAGGCCCTTCGCCTTGGCGTTGGCGATCATGTGCTTCATCAAGAGCCAGCCCAGCCCGTGGCCCTTGAGGTGCGTGCGAACCAAAATGGCAAACTCACCCGATTCGCCTTTGTCATCGCCGTGAAGCCGCACAACGCCGAGCATTCGGCCGGTATCTTCCTCGATCGCAATGAAGGCCATCGTGGTTGAGACATCGTAGTGCACGAGTTTGTCGATCATCTCGGGGCTCAATTCGCGCATCGCCGAGAAAAATCGCAGGCGCAGATCGCCCTGCGTCACGTCGGAGAGGAAGTCCGGATACAGTGCCGCGTCCGACCGTTTCAGCGGTCGGAGCAGCACGCGCTCTCCCAGGAGCGTAACGACGTGGTGACTGAGCAAAGTCTCTCCGATCGTCCGTAGCGCTTGGCTAGTGCGACATCAGCACCGGCACGGTCATCGATTCCAGCAGGCCGCGCGTCACGCCGCCGAGGATGAATTCGCGCAGGCGCGAATGGCCGTAGCCTCCCATCACGATCAGGTCGGTGGACGAATCGGCGGCATAGGACAGGATCGTCGAACTGACGTCGGTTTCGGTCGACGTGATGCGCTTGACGTCGACCTTGAGCCCATGCCGGGCAAGGTGCTGGCCGAGATCGGCGCCGGCGATTTCATCATCCTTGGGTTTCTTGGCCGAGACCATGACGATCTCTACTTGTTTCGACTTTTTCAGGAAAGGCATCGCGTCGGCAATGGCGCGGGTCGCTGCGCGGCTGCCGTCCCAGCACACCATGACGCGGTCGAGCTTCAGGCCCGCCTTTTGAATATAGGGCACAAAGATCACCGGCCGGCCGGAGTCGAACAGCACGCCTTCGTCCACGACTTCGGCGGCGCTCGCCTCGTCGCGCTGCGCCTGGCCGACCACGACAAGATCGAAGCGGCGGCCGAGCCGGCCGAGTTGTTCCGCGGCGCCTGACACGCTGGCGGAGATGATGCGGCTTTCGGCGGCGACCGCGGCGCGATTGGCGGCCGCGTCGAAACGGGCGATCGCGGCGCGGGCCTTCTCGTCGGACTCGCGGCGCTGGGATTCGATGATCTCTGGCGGAATGCCGCCCATTACCGAGCCGGGAATGATCGGCTCATAGGAAAAAGCGACGCCCAGAACATGGGCTTTGAAAGAGTCCGCGATCGAAATCGCGAAATCGCCGGCTGGATCGTTGGCGCCCAGGCTCAGATTGACGACGAGATCTTTGATCATGACGGATGTCCTCCAGGCCGGGACAACGCCCCGGCCTTTCGACTATGCCCGCGATCCTTGATCCCGCTTTGACCGAAGTCAAAGCGCAAAAACGCCTACTTTTTATTGCCCTCGGCGTTGAACGACGCCAGGTAAGCCCATAGGTCGCCAGCTTCCTTCTCGTTCTTGATGCCGGGAAAGATCATCTTTGTGCCCGGGATCTTGGCGCGCGGGTCCTTGATGTATTCCAGGAACACATCCTTGTTCCATGTGATGCCGGAGTTCTTGTTGGCGTCGGAGTAGGAATAGCTCGCGGCGGTGCCGGAGTGGCGGCCGTCGATGCCGTTGAGCTCCGGGCCGACCTTGTTCTTGGCGCCTTCGCCGACCGCGTGGCAGGGCAGGCACTTCTTGAATGACTGTTCGCCCGCCGCCACGTCCTGCGCCCGCGCGTTTTGCACAAAGGCGGCCAAAATGACCAAGCTCGCCGCCGTCACCATCGATTTCATGCCTGAACTCCGTCTTGAATTTTGTCGTCGCCCACAGACCAATGACCGGGACGATTGCCCGGTTCCAAGGCTTTTGCCAGCCCTTTATGTCGGGCGTCAAATGGCCGATAAAGGACCCACGATAGGCAGGCGGGAGTGACGAATGTCGGTGCGAATGCCGGAAGCGGACAGCGCAGTGCTGGCCAGGCGCGCCGCAATCGTCAAGGCGCTCCGCACCATCGTGCCGGGCGAAGGCGTTATCGCGACGGAACGGGAGATGAAGCCGTTTGAGTCCGACGGCCTGACCGCCTACCGGCAGACGCCCCTGGTCGTGGTGCTGCCCGAGACCACCAGGCAGGTGTCCGAGGTTCTGGCCTATTGCCATGGCGAGGGCATCAAGGTGGTGCCGCGCGGCGCGGGGACCTCGCTGTCGGGCGGCGCGCTGCCGCTGGAAGACGGCGTGCTGCTCGGCATGGCCAAGTTCAACCGCATTAAAGAGATTGATTTTGACAACCGTATCGCGGTGGTCGAGCCGGGTGTCACCAATCTCGCCGTCAGCAATGCAGTCGCCCATGCCGGCTTTTATTACGCGCCCGATCCGTCGTCGCAGATCGCCTGCACCATCGGCGGCAATGTCGCGGAAAATTCCGGCGGCGTGCACTGCCTGAAATACGGCATGACGACCAATAACGTACTTGGTTGCGAACTCGTCCTGATGAACGGCGAAGTTTTGCGGCTGGGCGGCAAGCATCTCGATGCCGAAGGCTACGATCTGCTCGGGCTCATCACCGGTTCGGAAGGTTTGCTCGGCGTCGTGACGGAAGTCACCGTGCGCATTCTGCAGAAGGCCGAAAGCGCACGCGCTGTGCTGGTTGGTTTCCCGTCGTCGGAAGATGCCGGCGCATGTGTCTCTGCCATCATCGCCGCCGGTATCATTCCCGGCGGCATGGAGATGATGGACAAGCCCGCCATTCACGCCGTCGAGGAATTCGTCCACGCCGGTTATCCGCTCGATGTCGAGGCGCTGCTGATCGTTGAGCTCGACGGCCCGGTGGCGGAAGTCGATCACCTGATTGCGCGTGTCGAGGCCATTGCGAAAGCCTGCCGCTCGACCACGTGCCGGGTGTCGCAATCCGAGGACGAGCGATTGCTGTTCTGGGCCGGGCGCAAGGCGGCGTTTCCCGCAGTCGGGCGCATTTCGCCGGATTATTTCTGCATGGACGGCACCATTCCGCGCGCCGCGCTGCCGCGTGTGCTGGCCGAGATGAAGGAAATGTCGGCGCGTTACGGTTTGCGTGTCGCCAACGTGTTTCACGCCGGCGACGGCAATCTGCACCCGCTGATCCTCTACGACTCCAACAAGGATGGCGAGGTCGAGAAGGCGGAGAATTTCGGCGCCGAAATTCTCAAACTCTGCGTCGCGGTCGGCGGCGTCTTGACTGGCGAGCACGGCGTCGGCGTCGAAAAGCGCGACCTGATGCCGGTGATGTTCTCCGAGATCGATCTCAACGCGCAACAGCGCGTCAAATGCGCCTTCGACGAGAAGGGCCTGCTCAATCCCGGCAAGGTGTTCCCGGTGCTGCACCGCTGCGCCGAACTCGGTCGCATGCACATCTCCGGCGGCAAGCTGCCATTTCCTGACATTCCAAGGTTTTGATGCCTGACATTCTCAAGCCCCGCGACGCCAAAGAGGTCGAGGACGCCGTGCGCTGGGCGCTGTCGCACGACAAGGCGCTGGAAGTCGCCGGCCACGGCACCAAGCGCGCCATCGGCCGCCCGAGCCAGACCGACATCACGCTCGATCTGTCGGGCCTGACCGGCATCACGCTGTACGAACCGGCCGAACTGGTGCTGTCGGCGCGCGCCGGCACACCGCTCGCCGACATCGAGACGTTGCTCGAGAAGAACAACCAGGAACTCGCCTTCGAGCCGATGGATTACGGCCCGTTGCTCGGCGGCGAGGCCGGGCAGGGTACGATTGGCGGCGTCATCGCCGCAAACCTCGCCGGCCCGCGCCGCATCAAGGCGGGCGCGGCGCGCGATCACTTTCTCGGCGTCACGGCGGTGACCGGCCGCGCCGACACGATCAAGTCCGGCGGGCGAGTCGTGAAGAACGTCACCGGCTATGACATGTGCAAGGTGCTGGCCGGATCGTGGGGCACGCTTGCCGCCATGACCGACGTCACCATCAAAGTATTGCCGCGCGCCGAAACGCAAGCGACTGTCCTGGTCGAAGGCCTCGACGACGCCCGCGCCTGTGCGGCGATGGCCGCCGCGATGGGTTCGTCCTGCGATGTTTCGGCGGCCGCGCATCTGCCTGATCACGTTGCGTCCTATTTCGACGGCCTCCCGAATGCCGAAGCCGCCACCGCCTTGCGGCTGGAAGGCGTCGCGCCATCGGTCAAGCATCGCAAGGAGGTGCTCGCGGCGCTGATGAAGCCGTTCGGCAAAGTCGCGCTGCTCGACGAGAAAGAGTCGCGGGCGTTGTGGCGCAGCGTGCGTCAGGTCAAACCCTTCGCCAGCGAAGCCTCGCGCCAGCGTCCGCTGTGGCGGATCTCGACAGCGCCTGCGCGCGGCCACGAAGTCGCAGCCGCAATCACGCCGGCGGCGCAGATGTTCTATGACTGGGCCGGCGGCCTGATCTGGGTGGCGATGCCCTATGGCGATGAGCCGGATGCCGCCTCCATTCGCGAGGCGGTCGCTAGCGTGGGCGGCCATGCCACGCTGGTGCGCGCCTCGGCGTCGGTGCGCGCGTCGGCGGACGTCTTTCAGCCGCAGGAGCCGGCGCTCGCCGCCTTGAGCAAACGCGTGAAGGACGCCTTCGATCCCAAGGGCGTGCTCAATCCGGGCCGCATGGCGGCGGGGGTTTAAGCAATGCAGACCAATTTCTCCCTCGGCCAGCTTGCCGACCCGCAGAATTACGCCTCCGAAAAAATCCTGCGCGCCTGCGTGCATTGCGGCTTCTGTACCGCGACCTGCCCGACCTACGTTTTGCTCGGCGACGAACTGGATTCGCCGCGCGGCCGCATCTACCTGATCAAGGAAATGCTTGAGAACGATGCGCCCGCGACGCGCGAGGTGGTCAAACACATCGACCGCTGCCTGTCGTGCCTGTCCTGCATGACGACCTGTCCGTCCGGCGTGAACTACATGCATCTGGTCGACCACGCCCGCGACCATATCGAGGAAACCTACAAGCGCCCGCTGTCCGACCGTCTGCTGCGCTGGATGCTGTCGCATGTGCTGACCAATCCGGCGCTGTTTCGCGTCGCGTCGGTCGCCGGCTGGCTGGCCAAGCCCTTTGCGCCGGTGCTGCGCGCGATGGGTCTGACGCGGCTGGCGGCTATGGCGTCGTTGAGCCCGGGCGGCAAGCTGGCGCCGCCGGGCGACCGCACCGGTAAGGTTCATCCTGTGGCCGGAACGCGGAAGGCCCGCGTCGCATTGCTCTATGGCTGTATCAATCCGGTGCTGGCGCCGTCGACCAACGAAGCCGCAATCCGCATGCTCAATCGGGCCGGCGTCGAAGTCGTGGTTGCCAAGAACGAGGCCTGCTGCGGCTCATTGGTGCACCATATGGGCCGCGAGGAGCAGGCGCTGGCGCAAGCGCGCAACAATATCGACGCCTGGACCGCCGAGATCGAAGGCGAGGGGCTCGACGCCATCCTGGTCACGGTGTCGGGCTGCGGCACCACCGTCAAGGACTATGGCTTCATGCTGCGCGCCGACCCGGCCTATGCCGTCAAGGCGGCGAAGGTGTCGGCGCTGGCAAAAGACATCACCGAATATCTGGCATCGCTCAATTTGCAGGCGGGGCGTGCTCCAATGCCGCTCACCGTCGCCTATCATTCGGCGTGCTCGTTGCAGCACGGCCAGAAGATTGCGCGCCAGCCGAAGGAACTGCTCACGCGGTTCGGCTTTATCGTCAAGGATGTGCCGGAAGGTCATCTGTGCTGCGGTTCGGCCGGCACCTACAACATTCTTCAGCCGGAACTGGCGCAACAATTGCGAGACCGCAAGGTAGCCAACATCGAGCAACTTCTTCCTGACGTGATCGCTGCCGGGAATATCGGTTGCCTCACGCAGATTGGCGGCGGCACGACCATTCCGGTGGTGCATACTGTGGAACTGCTCGACTGGGCGAGCGGCGGTCCGGTGCCTGAGCCTCTCATGGCTTTGGCGGCTGCGGCCGTTGAGGACGAGTCCGTTACGGCTGCAAGGCCGGAACCGGTGTTGGTGAACTAGTTTATTTTAATCAGAGCGGGAGCAACGATCATGGCGAAGAAGTCGAAAGCGAAGAAATCCAAGACCAAGAAGAGCGCCAAGAAAGCCAAGAAGACGAAAAAGGTCGCGAAGAAAGTCGTCGCGAAAAAATCCAAAAAGAAAGCTGCCAAGAAGCCTGCCAAGAAGAAGGTCGTAAAAAAGCCGGCACCTGCACCAGCGCCGGTCGTTCCGGCTCCGGCCGGTTCGGGATCGGTGATCTCGACCTTGGGCGGTCTGTTCGGCGTCAAGCCGGAAGACGGCAAATAAGGCGGCTGCAGCCGCGGATTTCAGGGCGTCCGCAACGTTGCGGGTGCCCTTTTTTCATATCCGCGCTGGCGCTTCACCCGATTGCATCGCCCTGTCAGCCGCAATAGTCTGCCCGCAACGACGGCCGTACAGCCGCAACTCATTCGAATGTCTCGAATTTACGACAGGGAGCCAAACGCAATGGCGTACAATATTCTCATTATGGGCGCGGCCTACGGCTCGCTGCTGGCTTCCAAGATGCTGTTCGGCGGCCACAAGATTCATCACGTCTGCCTGCCGGCCGAAGCCGACCTCATCAATGCCGAGGGCTTCAAGGTGAAGCTGCCGGTGCGCGGCCGCGCGGACCCCGTGCTGCTCGACTCGCAGAAGCTGCCGGGCAAGGTCACGGCTGGTGGCGCTGCCGGCGTCAATCCGGCCGACTACGATCTCGTCGGCCTCGCCATGCAGGAGCCGCAGTATCGCTCGCCCGGTGTGCGCGAATTGCTCGATGCGGTGGCGAAGTCGAAAGTTCCGTGCATGTCGATCATGAACATGCCGCCGCTGCCTTATGTGAAGCGCATCCCCGGCCTCGACTACGAAGCGCTCAAGCCCGCCTATACCGACCCGACCGTGTGGGACAGTTTCGATCCGGCGTTCTTGACGCTGTGCAGCCCTGACCCTCAGGCCATCCGCCCGCCGGACGGCAAGGCCAACGAACTGCTCGTCACGCTGCCGACCAACTTCAAGGTCGCGAAATTCGACAACGAAAAGGGCAACGTCATCCTGCGCCAGCTCGAGAGCGACATCGATGCCGTACGTTACGATCCCGGCGACGGCGTCAAGATCGAACTGCCGGTGAAGCTGCGCCTGCACGATTCGATTTTCGTGCCGCTCGCCAAATGGTCGATGCTGCTGGCCGGCAACTACCGCTGTATCACCAAGGACGGCATGCGCACCGCGCAGGAAGCCGTGCATTCGAACATTGAAGAGTCGAAGGCGGTCTACAATTTCGTGTTCGACCTCTGCGTCAAGCTCGGTGCCAATCCTTCCGACCTGGTGCCGTTCGAGAAATACGCCGCTGCGGCGCAAAGCCTGTCTCGTCCGGCCTCGGCCGCGCGCGCGTTGCAGAACGGTGCGCAGTTCATCGAACGCGCCGACAAGCTCGTGCAACTCATCGCCAAGCAGAAAGGTCTGAGTCTGCCGGCTATCGACGCGCAGGTCGCGCTGGTCGATGCGCGGCTCGAAGCGAATCGGAAAAAAGCGGCGGCCTGAACGGCCATTGCTGGGCGCTGAATTCCAATTTTCGCCGCCTTTTTGACACCACCGGCGCTCGCCTCACCAGGCGGGCGCCGAATTCATTTGGAGTCACAATGGGTTATTTGTGCGCTGCGAAAGTTTTTCACAGGCAGGGCCCTAAAACCTTGGAATCAAGCACCAAATCGTCGCGATGGTAAAAAAATGCCTAAGAACCGACAAAAATCGTGACATCCGCGCAACACTGGATTTGAAACTGTTCGCAGAAGCCCAAAACGCCTAAAAAGGCGGCAATTGCTGATGTTTTTGTCTCGACCATTGTGACCGCCATATCTGTAAATTTGGACGTAATGCACGTCCTGTTGCGTACGGGTCGATCGCAGCCGAGCTTCGGATGGTTTGGTACGCAAAAGTGACGAGCTGAATGTATCGGCTGTAAGTCGATCGAACCTTAAAAGGGGCAGGCTCAATGAAAAAAGTTATCATGTCAGTTCTTGCAGCGATGGCGGTCTCGGCCGCTGCGCCGGCATTTGCTGCCGATATGCCGGTGAAGGCACCGAAGCTGGTCGTTGCGGCGCCGTCGCCGTGGGACATCGCCTTCGGCGTTGCGTTCACCAGCGATTATCGTCTCCGCAGCGTCTCGCAGTCGAACAAGAAGGTCGCCGTTCAGGGCTACTTCGAACTGCAGTACAACGTGAACGATTGGCTGAAGCTGTACGCTGGCGTCTGGGGCTCGAGCCTCGCCGGCTACGTCGCGAACGCCGAAATCGATCCGAACGGCGGCGTCCGTCTTGCCTTCGGCAACTTCGGCCTCGACCTCGGCTACATCTACTACGGCTATCCGGATGGCACGAATAACAACGTCGGCAGCTTCGGCGAGTTCTACGCCAAGCCGTCGTACAAGGTGAACGACTGGTTGACCTTCTCGGGCATCATCGATGGCGGCAACAACTTCAACAACGGCTTGGCCATCACCGGCAGCAAGAACGCCGGCTACTATTCGGGCGCTGCGATGATCACGCTGCCGTTCAGCCCGGGTGGCATCACCATCTCGCTGAATCCGGAAATCGGCCGTCAGTGGTACAGCTGCACCACCGGCGTCGGCGCTTGCCCGGCTGTCAGCGGCTACACCTACTGGGACGTCGGCCTGGTGTTCAACTACAAGGCGGCGACCCTCGACCTCCGCTACTGGGACACCAACCGCCACAACACGTTCATGGCCCCGGCCGCTTTCGGTGGCAAGGATCTGGCTGGTTCGACCTTCGTGGCGACCCTCAAGTTCGACACCACCTGGTCGGCCCTCAAGTAGTCTGACCTAACTGCCTCTTTAGGCTGCACCGGGCGGCGGTTCTTAAATGAACCGCCGCCCGAATGCTTTTTGGCGTCAGCTCTCATGAATGAGAAAATGTCGGTGCGCGATCGCCGCTATTGGCTCGGAATCCTTGCCGGTGCGGCTGGCGGAACGGTCGCCATCGGCGCGATGGAATTCTTTGCCATGCGCAACGCCATGCCAGTGATGGCGGTACCTTTCGCCACCTCCATCGTACTGGTGCTGGGTTCGCCCGAGGTCGAGGCAGCCCAGCCACGCGCTTTGATCGGCGGCCATCTGATCGCAACGCTGATCGGGCTCATGGTCGTCAAGCTGGCCGGCCCTGAGCCCTGGGCGGCGGCCGTGGCGGTAGGGCTGTCGATGATCGCGATGCATGCGACCCGCACCTTTCACCCGCCAGCCGGTATCGATCCGCTGCTGATCGTGATCAACAACGCGCCGTGGAGCTTCCTGCTCGTCCCCGTTGCCGCCGGCGCGGTGCTGCTGGCAGTCTTTGCCTACGCTTGGCATCTCGCGGTGCGGCGGTTCGATTGGCCGACACGCTGGTGGTGATTATTTTGCGGGAGTGAGCTCGCCCTCGCGCAAATCGAAATGGTCGCCGTCGCGATTGAACGCCAGCCTGCGTTTATGGAAAGCGGCGAGGGTGGCGCGATGGCCGATCGACACGATGGTCGATGCCGCCAGCCGCTGTTCCAGTAACTGATACAGCGCGGCTTCGGACGGCTCGTCGAGCGAGGCGGTAGCCTCGTCGAGGAACAGATAGTCCGGCGCATGGAGCAGCGCGCGGGCGAGCCCCAGGCGCTGCTGTTCGCCGAGCGACAGCATGCGGTTCCAGTGCGCTTCCTCGTCGATCCGCGCGGCGAGTTTCGGCAGCCCGACGGCGGTGATGAGTTCGGCGATGCGGGCATTGTCGTATTGCCCGGGCTCGGCCGGATAGGCGACGGCGGCAGCCAGCGGCGCGATCGGAAAATAAGGCCGCTGCGGCAGCATCATGATCCTGGCGTTTTTCGGCACTTCCACTGAACCCGCGCCGAACGGCCAGATGCCTGCGAGCGCACGGAACAGCGTCGACTTGCCCGATCCCGACGGGCCGCTGACCAGCACTTTCTCGCCGAGTTTGATGGTGATGCCGGTGGCGCTGACCAGCGGCACGCCATTCGGCAATTGCACCGCGAGATCCTTGAACGTGATGGCAGGCACGTCGGTTGGCGCCACGTCGATTGCCGGCGGCGACACCGCGATGGCGCGCGCCGCCGCGACCGAGCGGTCGAAGCCGTCGAGCCGTTCGATCACGGAACGCCATTCGGCGAGGCCGCGATAGACATTGATGAAGTACGACAAGGCATTCTGCACGCTGCCGAAGGCCGAGGACGTCTGCATCAAGCCGCCGAGCTGGATGGCGCCGGCGAAATAGGCCGGAGCGCCTACGATAAAGGGGAATACGGTCGACGCCTGAGCGTAACCGGCGGTGAGAAACGTCAGCCTCTTGGTACGCTTCATGATCGCCAGCCAGTTGGCTGCGACCCGCGCGAAACTGCCGTGCAGCCGCGTTTGCTCGTTCGGCTCGCCGCCGAGCAGCGCGATCTGCTCGGAGTTTTCTCGCACCCGCACCAGATTGAAGCGGAAGTCGGCTTCGTAGTGCTGCTGCTGGAAATTCAGCGACACCAGCGGCCAGCCGATCAGGTGCGTCAGCGTGGTGCCAAGAATGGCGTAGAGCAGGGCGGCCCAGACCAGATAACCGGGAATGTTCCAGACGCTGCCGAACATATGCAGTGGCGCCGTCGCCGACAGCGTCCATAGAATCACAATGAACGAGCCGAGCGTCACCACGGAATTAAGGAGCCCGAGGCCGAGCGTGAGAATGCCGGTATTGCCGCCGTCGATGAACTGCCGGATGTCCTCGGCGATACGCTGGTCCGGGTTGTCGGCGGCGTCACCGAGCAATTGCATGCGGTAGTGATTGCCGCTGCTCAGCCATTTGTCGATGTAATGCCGCGTCAGCCAATTCCGCCAGCGGATCTGCAGCCATTGATTGAGATAGAGCTGGTAGACCGGGAGCAGAATAAAGGCCGTGGCCAGCACGCAGAAATAACCGAGCTGGTAGACGAACACGTCCCAATTCTTGTCTTGCAGCGCGTTATAGAAATTGGCGTTCCAGGCATTGAGCAGAACGTTGATGCCGACAAGCGACAGTTCGATGGCGACCACCGCGGCGAGCAGCATGCGGCCGATCCATTTGTCCTCTGACCGGAAATACGGGTTGGCGATCCGCCACACGGTGGCGAGCGTCGAGAAAATACCTCTCACGGGGCGGTCTCCTGTCGGGCGGGACATCAGCGCGGGTTATGGTGTCGCAGTTACACCTAATGGCAAAGACCACGCCAATCCGATCTAATTTGGACGGGTTCTCGTAAAAAAAGGGCAACACGGGGGCTTTCCCAACCTAGCCCAATGTTGCGTCCGGCTAGCGCAACCCGTACGATCAAGCCCAAGGGTTGCCTGATCCAGACTAAAAAGTCGGGTCGCGGGAATAAGACCCGAAAAAAACGGTTCACGGGATAACGATCCCAAGGGAGGGCGAAATGACCAAGACAACTCAATCCACAACTGCGACCCGCCGCAAGTTTCTCGGTGGTGCCGCTGTCGCCGGCGTAGCAACCATTGCCGGTCCGTCGGTCCTGAAAGCGCAGGGCCCGATCAGCATGCGCTGGCAGAGCACCTGGCCGTCGAAGGACATCTTCCACGAATACGCGTTGGACTTCGCCAAGAAGGTCAACGACATGACCGGCGGCGATCTCAAGATCGAAGTGCTGCCCGCGGGCGCGGTCGTGCCGGCCTTCGGCCTGCTCGATGGCGTCTCCAAGGGCGTGCTCGACGGCGGCCACGGCGTGCTGGTCTATCACTACGGCAAGCAGACCGCGCTCGCGCTGTGGGGCTCGGGCCCCGGCTGGGGCATGGACGCCAACATGCTGCTGTCCTGGCACAAATACGGCGGCGGCAAGGAACTGCTGGCCGAACTGTATGCGTCGATCGGCGCCAACGTCGTGTCGTTCCCCTATGGGCCGATGCCGACCCAGCCGCTCGGCTGGTTCAAGAAGCCGATCACCAAGGTCGAAGACATGAAGGGTCTGAAGTACCGCACCGTCGGTATCTCGATCGACGTGTTCACCGGCATGGGGTTGGCGGTCAACGCGCTCCCGGGCGGCGAAATCGTCTCTGCCATGGATCGCGGCCTGCTCGACGCGGCCGAATTCAACAACGCTTCGTCCGACCGCGCGCTTGGCTTTGCCGACGTGTCCAAGGTCTGCATGCTGCAAAGCTATCACCAGAACGCCGAGCAGTTTGAGATCATGTTCAACAAGGACAAGTACAACGCACTGCCGGAAAAGATGCGGGCCATCATCGCCAACGCCGTCGAGGCGGCGAGCCAGGACATGTCCTGGAAGGCGGTGGACCGCTACTCGACCGATTATCAGGAATTGCAGTCCAAGGATAACGTCAAGTTCTACAAGACGCCGGACGCGATCCTGAAGCAGCAGATGGTGATCTACGACGACGTCGTGAAGAAAAAGGCGGCGGAAAACCCGCTGTTCAAGAAGATCGTGCAGTCGCAGCTCAAATTTGCCGAGCGTACGGTTCGCTGGGAGCAGGACACGGTCGTCAACCGCCGCATGGCGTTCGATCATTACTTCGGTGCGAACGGCGCGGCGAAGAATATCTGACGGTCGATCGAGACGACGAGACACCATTCGGTCCAAAAACCGGATGGTGTTTTGTCTTAGCGTTCGTGCCCGATCACGGACCTCTGCGGGGCGGGCCGCGGTTCGGATTTTTTGAGGGGAGGCATTTTCGAGCGCGGCGGCTGCCGTCCGGAAATGCCGGGAGCAAGGCTCATGCAAGCTGATAAATTCCTACATACCATCGACGGCATCAGTACGTGGGTCGGCAAGGCGGCTGCCTGGCTGATCATCCTGCTGATGTCGGCGGTCTGCATCGAAGTGTTCAAACGCTACATCATGAACATGCCCACGGCATGGATCTTCGATTTGACCAACATGCTCTACGGCAGTCTGTTCATGCTGTGCGGCGCCTACACTTTGGCGCAGAACGCCCATGTGCGCGGCGACTTTCTCTACTCGTCGATGAAGCCGCGCACCCAGGCGAGCCTCGATCTGGTGCTGTATCTCGTGTTCTTCATTCCCGGCATCGCAGCGTTGATTTACGCCGGTGCCGGTTACGCCGCCGACTCATGGCGCATCGCCGAGCATTCCAATGTCACTGCCAACGGCCCGCCGGTTTATCATTTCAAGACGGTGATCCCGATTGCCGGCGCGCTGGTGATGTTGCAGGGCGTCGCCGAAATTGTCCGCTCCATCATTTGCATCAAAACGGGCGAATGGCCGAGCCGGCTCAAGGATGTCGCAGAGATGGATGTCGTCGGCGAGCAACTCGCCAATAGCCAATACGTCGATGAAGAATCGCGCAAGGTCGCCATCGAAAAGGCGCAGGAAATCGACGAGACCGCCCGTCAGCGCGGCATGGGTGGAGATTTGCAGAAATGAGCGACCCCGCACTCGGGCTCCTGATGCTGGGGCTTATCGTCGTCGTGATCATGCTTGGATTCCCGACGGCCTTCACTTTGATGGGACTGGGCATCGTTTTCGGCTTTATCGCCTTCTATGACCCGACCCACTTGTTTGCCGACAACCGCGTCTTCGAACTGATGGTTCAGCGCACCTATGGCGCGATGACCAACGACGTCCTCATTTCCATCCCGTTATTCGTCTTAATGGGATACGTGATGGAGCGCGGCGCGCTGGTCGACAAGATGTTCTATTCGATCCAGCTTGCGTTCCGGAACGTGCCGGCCTCGCTCGCGGTGGCGACGCTGATCGTCTGTACCTTCTGGGGCATCGCCTCCGGTCTGGTGGGCGCGGTGGTCGTGCTGATGGGCGTCATCGCCTTTAACCCGATGCTCAAAGCCGGCTACGACGTGAAGCTCGCCTCCGGCGTCATTACAGCCGGCGGCACGCTCGGCATTCTGATCCCGCCGTCGGTCATGATCATCGTCTATGCCGCGGTGGCCGGACAGTCGGTTGTGAAGCTCTATGCCGCAGCGATGTTCCCCGGCTTCTTCCTGTCGTTCCTGTATCTGATCTACATTGTCGGCTGGGCGATGATTAATCCGTCGATCGCGCCGAAGCTGCCGCCCGAGCAGACCAAAGTGCCGGTGCCGGACTGGATGCGGAAATTCCAGTCGGCCTATACCAACAATATGTTCTTCGGCCTGGCCAAGGCGCTCGGTTCGCCCGCCCGCGCCAAGGAAATCCAGACCGAACAGGGCGCGCTGAACTACACCGTCCTCGTGCAGAGCTTTCTGTATTCTCTGGTGCCGTTCATCCTCACCGCGGGCACGCTCGCGCTGGTCTGGTGGTACGTCGTCATCCATCCGCAGGTCGTGGCGGATGTCGTTCCTGAAGGCCTCGAGCAGCTTGGCTCGATGGCTTCGAGCGCTCCGGCTGCTCCCGCCGATCTTGGCCCGCCGCGAGCCTTCTACATCTGGTTCGGCGTGATCGTCGCGATCTGCGCCTTCATGCAGGTGCGCTACTATCTGCGCCTCGATGCCGACCGGCTGATGGTCATCAAGCTTCTGACCACTTCGATCATGCCGCTCGGACTGCTGACGGTCGTCGTGCTGGCGGTGATCCTGTTCGGCATCACGACCGCGACTGAATCCGCGGCGGTGGGTGCGGCCGGCGCCTTCCTGCTGGCCTTCCAGGCCCGCACGCTCGACTGGAAACGCACGAAAGAAGCGGTGTTCCTCACCGCCAAGACCACCGCGATGGTGTGCTGGCTGTTCGTCGGTTCGGCTCTCTTCTCAGGCGTGTTCGCCATTCTCGGCGGCCAGGCGCTGGTCGAGCAGTGGGTGCTGTCGCTCAACATGACGCCGATCCAGTTCATGATCCTGTCGCAGGCGATCATCTTCGTGCTCGGCTGGCCGCTGGAATGGACCGAGATCATCGTGATCTTCGTGCCGATCTTCCTGCCGCTGCTGAAGCACTTCGCCATCGATCCCGTGTTGTGGGGCACGCTGGTGTTCGTGAACCTGCAGGCGGCGTTCCTGTCGCCGCCGGTGGCGATGTCGGCGTTCTATCTCAAGGGTGTCGCGCCCAAGCACGTCACGCTTAACCAGATCTTTGCCGGCATGATGCCGTATATGATCATCGTGATTGTCTGTATGGTGATCATGTACCTGTGGCCCGGCATGACGCTGTGGTTGCCTAACTATCTCTACGGTGGCGGCTGAGCATCTGATGATTGAACTGACGGCGACCGAAGCCGCTGCCGCCATCGCGCGCGGTGCGGCCAGTGCGGAGGAATACACCAAGGCCTGCCTCGATCGCATCGCCGCGATCGACGGCGAGGTCGGTGCCTTCACCCATCTCGATGCCGAGCACGCGCTGAAGCAGGCACGCGCGCTCGACCGGCACAAATCCGACGGCGGCCGCGTCGGCCTGCTGCACGGCGTACCGGTCGGCATCAAGGACATCTTCGACACCGCCGACTATCCGACCGAAAGCGGCAATCCGCAGCTCAAAGGCCGGCGTCCGCAGGCGGATGCCGCGGCGGTGCGGCGCCTGCGTGAGGCCGGTGCCGTCATCATCGGCAAGACGGTGACGACCGAGTTCGCTTACTTTCATCCGGGCAAAACGCGCAATCCGCGCGATCTCAACCGCACGCCGGGCGGCTCGTCGTCCGGTTCTGCCGCGGCGGTGGCGGCCGGCATGGTGCCGCTGTCGATTGGTTCACAGACCAACGGTTCGATGATCCGCCCGGCATCTTTTTGCGGCGTGTTCGGCGTCAAGCCGACGCACGGCCTGATTTCGCGCGCCGGCGCACTGCCGCTGTCGCGCACGCTCGACCATGTCGGCGCCTATGCGCGCAGTATCGAGGATCTGGCGCTGATCCTCGACGTCATGGTCGGGTCGGACGCTGCCGACCCGGACTCGCGGGCCTTTACGTCGCCGAATTTCCGCGCCGCCGCGGCCGAGCAACCGCCGCTGCCGCCGAGCTACGCCTTCGTGCGCACGCCGATGTGGGACAAGGCCGATGCCGAGACGCAGGCCGCGCTCGAGGATTTCGCCAAGGAAGTCGGTGCCCAGGAGATCGACCTGCCGGCCGATTTCGACCAGGCATGGACGGTGCTGCGCGCCATCATGGCCGCGGAAATGGCGTTCAATCTCGGCGTCTTCGCCGACAGAGGCGAGGTCAGCCAGCAGTTCCGCGATCTGGTCGCCGAAGGCCGCGCGGTGACGGCGACGCAGTATCAGGCGGGGTTGCGCGATGCGAAGCGCTATGCCGAGGGCCTTACCTATATCTTCGAGCAATATGCCGACGCCATCATCACACCGTCGGCGCGCGGCGTCGCGCCGGAAGGCATCACGGCTACCGGCGATCCGGTGTTCTGCTCGCTGTGGACGCTGGTCGGCTTCCCGGCGCTCAATCTGCCGCTGCTCGGCAACGCCGACGGCCTGCCGATCGGCGTGCAACTGGTCGGCGCGCCAGGCCGCGACGAAAAGCTGCTGCGCACCGCCCGCGCGATGGTCGCGTCGCTCAGCTAGCGGCGTCTCAGCCGCTCGGCGGCGCGCCCAGCGTCTCCTTGAAGAACGCCAGCGTACGGCTCCAGGCCAGATCCGCCGCCGCCTTGTTGTAACGCGCACTCCCCAGGTCGTTGTTGAAGGCGTGCTGCGTGCCCGGATAGGTGTGCATCGTGAACTTCTTGTTGTTGGCTTTCAGAGCCGCCTCGTAGGCCGGAACGGTCGCGTTCACGCCGTCGTCCGTCTCGGCGTAGTGCAGCAGCAGCGCGGCCTTGATGTTCGGCACCTGCGCGGCAGGAACCTGCCGGCCGTAATAGGCAACACCGGCATCGAGATCCGGGCTCGACGCCGCGAGGCGGTTGACCATCAGCCCGCCGAAACAGAAGCCGACCGCGCCGACCTTGCCAGTCGATTCCGGATGCTGCTTGAGGAACGACACCGCGGACACCAAAGCGGTGACGGCGTCGTCCTGGTTCATCTTCGGATGCAGATCGCGCGCTGCGTCTTCGTCGGCCGGCGTGCCGCCGACCAGCGACAACAGATCCGGCGCATAAGCCAGGAAGCCTTCGGCTGCGAACCGGCGCGCCACGTCTTCGAGGTGCGCATTGAGTCCGCGGTTTTCGTGGATCACGATGACGACGGGACGGCGGCCCTTCGACTTGGGCCGGACCAGATAGCCGTTGATCTTGGCCTTGGGTGAATCATAGGCGACTCGTTCGCTTACCAGCCGCGGGTCGTCGGCTGCAATGATCGCGGCCTGCGCATAGTCGTTCTGGAGCAACGGCAGCAGGGCGACGGCCGCGGCGGTCGAACCAGCGATTTCGCTCAGGCGGTCGAGGAATTGCCGGCGGTTCATGCCGCCGTGGGTGAAATTGTCATAGAGATCGATGATTTTCTGATCCATTGTGCCGCCTCCCACACTGAATGACCTGCCAATGATAACACAGTCAGCGCGCCTGTATTCCAGACTGCTCGCAGTGCAGCATGAACGATCCGCGACATTGTGAAGCGCGGCCTGTAGGCTGACGGCGGGGGTTCCAGTGTCATCCACGGTGACGTTGCCGCTATGGTTGGTCGTGATTGTCGGCGTGCTGTCGGTGATGGCTGCGCTCGATCACCTGTTTCTGCCAAGCGCGCGCTGGGTCATGCGCCGCCGTCTCAACCGCGCCATCGACGAACTCAACACGCGGCTGAAACTGCGCATCCAGCCGTTCAAGCTGGCCAAGCGCCAGTCGCTGATCGATCAACTGGTATTCGATCCCGAAGTCCTGGCCGAGATCGAACTGTATGCGACGAGCGCCGGTGTTACCCGCGCCGCTGCACAGGATCTGGCGCGCGAATACGCCCGCGAGATCGTGCCGTCGTTCTCGGCCTATGCCTATTTCGGCATCGGCGCCAAGATCGCGCGCTTCATCTCGACGGCGCTGTATCGCGTGCGGCTCGGCTACATGGACGAGGCGGCGCTCAAGACGGTCGATCCGGACAGTTCGGTCATCTTCGTCATCAATCACCGTTCCAACATGGACTACGTGCTGGTCACCTTCATGGTGTCGGCAAGTTCGGCGTTGAGTTACGCGGTCGGCGAGTGGGCACGGGTGTGGCTGTTGCAAAGCGTGATCCGCTCGATGGGTGCGTACTTCGTGCGCCGCGACTCGCGCGATCCGCTCTATCGCCGCGTACTGGCGCGCTACGTTCATATGGCGGTGGCCGGCGGCCTGGCGCAGGCGGTGTTTCCCGAAGGCGGGCTGACGCGCGACGGCAAACTGCAGCCGTCGAAATTCGGGCTGATCGGCTACATGGTGGCGGGCTTCGACGCCAAGGCGGCGCGCGACGCCGTCTTCGTGCCGGTCGGCATCAATTACGACCGCGTGCTGGAAGACCGTCTGCAGCTCGGCACGCTGGCGAAGAAGCAGGGCGCCAGGCCGCGTCACCGCTTCAACTTCATCGACCTGCTCAAGGC
>CAISIV010000001.1 GCA_903885555.1 uncultured Hyphomicrobiales bacterium | reverse complement strand
CCGTGTTGTCCTATCCGCACCTGATCGTCAGTGCGACCGGCGGGCGGATCGCTATCTTCGACGACCTGCTGGCGCGCCATAAACTCAAACGCCATGCTTTGGTCGCGGTGACGAATTTCACGGCGGTGCCGGAGATGCTCGCCCGCAGCAATATGATCGGCGTCTTCACCAAGCTGGCGGCGGAGGTCTTTGAAAAGTCGTTCGGGTTGATCAGGCGCCGGGTGCCGGTCGCGGTAGGCAAGATCGCGACCAACATGGTCTGGCACGCTCGTATGCATAATGACGGCAAGCACGCTTGGCTCCGCCAGCAGATCAAGGCCGTCTATCGGGATTTCTGAGCAGGGGTATTGCCGGGCCTTGCAGATCCGAATGTCGGGGAATTGCCCGGTACACAATGGCGTATAAAGAGCCAAGTTTGCCTAATTATTAGACATGACCTCCTGAGCGATATTTAGGCAGGAGTCTTAAAAGTAGCCATACACAAACAAGATCAATCACTTATCGGCTTCGTGACACATTGGCACAGGGCTTGCGATTTACCGTCTGCGCGTAAGTCCGCAAACGACGTCGCGCGCGTCAAACGCAGGGGACTCTCCATATGTTCAGATCGATTCAAGCGACCGTTATGCGGCCGAATGCCCGTAAGTGGCTTTCGGCGGCGGCGGGTTTCGCATTCGCGGCCACTGGCGCTGTCCAGTCCGCCAATGCCCAGGATACGATTAAGGTCGGCGTTCTTCACTCGCTGTCTGGCACCATGGCCATCAGCGAAACCACGCTGAAAGATACGATTCTGGTCCTCATCGACGAGCAGAACAAGAAGGGCGGCGTCCTCGGCAAGAAGCTCGAAGCCGTCGTCGTCGATCCGGCCTCGAACTGGCCGCTGTTCGCCGAAAAGGCGCGCGAGCTGATTTCCAAGGACAAGGTTTCGGTCGTGTTCGGCTGCTGGACCTCGGTGTCCCGCAAGTCGGTGCTGCCGGTGTTCAAGGAGCTCAACTCGATCCTCTTCTACCCCGTCCAGTACGAGGGTGAAGAGTCCGAGAAGAACGTGTTCTACACCGGCGCCGCGCCGAACCAGCAGGCGATCCCGGCCGTCGACTACCTGATGAGCAAGGAAGGCGGCAACGTGAAGCGTTGGGTCCTCGCGGGCACCGACTACGTCTATCCGCGCACGACCAACAAGATTCTCGAGGCCTATCTGCAGCAGAAGGGCGTCGCGAAAGAAGACATCATGATCAACTACACGCCGTTCGGTCATTCCGATTGGCAGACGATCGTGTCGGACATCAAGAAGTTCGGCTCGGCCGGCAAGAAGACCGCGGTGGTCTCCACCATCAACGGCGACGCCAACGTTCCTTTCTATAAGGAACTCGGCAACCAGGGCATCAAGGCCAAGGACATCCCGGTGGTGGCATTCTCGGTCGGCGAAGAAGAACTCGCCGGTCTCGACACCAAGCCGCTGCTCGGCCATCTGGCCGCCTGGAACTACTTCCAGTCGATCAAGGACAAGGGTAACTCCGAGTTCATCGCCAAGTGGAAGGCCTACACCAAGAACCCGAAGCGCGTGACCAACGATCCGATGGAAGCTCACGTCATCGGTTTCGCCATGTGGGTCAAGGCGGTCGAAAAGGTGAAGTCGACGGATCCTGAGAAGGTGATCGCGGCTCTCCCCGGCATCGAAGCCCCGAACCTGACGGGTGGCGTGTCGAAGATGCTGCCGAACCATCACATCACCAAGCCGGTGTTCGTGGGCGAAATCCGCGCCGACGGCCAGTTCGATGTGGTGTGGAAGACCAAGGGCCTGGTCCCGGGCGATGCCTGGACCGACTTCCTGCCGGGTTCGAAAGATCTCGAAGCCGATTGGGTGACCTTGAAATGCGGCAACTACAATAAGGTGACCAAGAAGTGCGGCGGCGGGGCTTCCTGATCGCGGCGCTCTGACACGATCCAACGACAAAGGGGAGGCGGCGTTTCGTCCGCCGCCTCCCTCACTTAGAAGCCAGATTGCCGGAAAAAAAGAGATGCGTGTGTTCAACGATCGCCTGGTCGCGCTCGTCTTCGCCCTCGCTTTGCTCGTCGCTGGCACCGGCCTCGGCCATGCCGGTCCTTACGAAGACGCGCTCGAGGGCTTCACGACCGACGACTACAGCGACACCGCCGAGGCGACCACCAAGGTTGCGACCAGCGGCAGTCCGCTCGCAGGTCCCTTGATCGAGGCGCTGCAAGACGCGCGGCTGATGTTCAGCGCCAAGGACAAGAAGGTCTTCATCAAGACCAAGGACGACAAGCTCGTCGACGCCGAGACCGGCAAGCCGGTCGACGGCGCGGGCCCCGACGATATCGACACCGTTCGCGTCAATAACCGCCTGCGCAGCGTCATCGACGCCGCCAATGGCGCGCTGACGCTGATGGCGCCCAATCCGAGCCGCCGCTATGACGCAGCGCAAGCCGTGTTCAAATCGCGCGAGGCGAGCGTGCTACCGGCGCTCGACAAGGCGCTCGCCGGCGAGACCAACGCGAAAGTCAAACGCGCGATGGGCGAGGCCCGCGCCGCGATCATTCTTAATTCCGACGATGCCAGTCCTGCCGACAAGGTCGCGGCTATCGCGGTGATCCGCGATCGCGGCGACCAGGACGCGCTGGCGCTGATGGACACCGTGCCGGCCGACGCGCCGCCCGACGTGCGCGCGGCAGCGGCCGCCGCCAGCACCAAGCTCCAGGGCACGCTGGCGATCTGGAACTCCGTACAGAACCTCTGGTACGGGCTGTCGCTCGGCTCCGTGCTGCTATTGGCTGCGATCGGGCTCGCCATCACCTTCGGCGTCATGGGCGTCATCAATATGGCGCATGG